>JAYVFJ010000197.1:0-7261 GCA_043773225.1 Chloracidobacterium sp. | reverse complement strand
TGCGCAACGAGCTTGCTCCGAATGGAGAGCGTCTGCTCGTTCATGTTTCTAATTTCCGTTCCGTAAAACGTCCCGCTGATTGCGTTGAGATACTTGCTCGGGTTCGTTCTGCCGGCATGAATGCACGGCTCGTGATGGTCGGCGACGGGCCTGAGCGTTCTGCCTGTGCGTATCGTGCCGAGCAATTGGGAATGAACGGCCACGTCGTTTTTGTCGGCAAACAGGCGAACATAGCTGATTATATGGGCGTTGCCGATGTGTTTTTGCTGCCGTCGGAATTGGAGTCGTTCGGCCTCGCTGCGCTGGAAGCTCAGGCGTGCGAAGTGCCGGTAATTGCTACGCGGATCGGCGGAATTCCTGAGGTTGTCAACGACGGCGAAACCGGATTTCTGAGCGATGTCGGCGATGTCGAAAAGATGACAAAAGACACGCTGCATTTGCTGCAGGACGAGGAACTCCGCCGAGCGTTCGGCGAAAAAGGCCGCGACCTCGCCGTCCAGCGATACTCGACCTCGAAGATCATTCCGCAATACATCGCGTTCTACGAAAAGATCGTCCAGAAAGCAAAAACTGCTACAGCTTGATAAGAAAATTAACCACAGATAACCACAGATCGACACAGGTAGGAATTAATTTTTATCTGAGTTTATCTGTGTCCATCTGTGGTTAAATATTCTTATATGCTCAAGCGTTACATGCACAGCCGCGAACGGCACTTTGCGATGGTCGATGACGACCGCGTTGTGCATCCGTTCGACTGGGGCACGGAATACATCACAGCAAACGCCAACGGAGATGATCCGCGAAAGTTGTTTCGTGACTATTCCAAACAAATGGTCGCGCAAAGCGAAGAGTTTTTCTTCTCGCCTGAAATTTCAGATTTCAGATTTCAAATTTCAAAGTTCAAATCGGATGATTCCGACCTTACCTGGACCAGCGGCATCGAGACACCTTCTAAAGAAAACAACACGGTTTACGCCAAATACTTCCCGCACGAATCGAACAGAAAATCTGCCGTCCTGGTGCTCCCGCATTGGAACGCAAAGCCCGGAACGTATTTTGATCTTTGCAGGATGTTCAACCGCGTCGGTTTGTCTGCCTTGCGAATGACGCTGCCGTATCACGAGGAACGACGACCGCCTGAAATAAACCGTGCTGACTATCTCGTTGCTCCAAATGTTGGCCGCACTTTGCAATCTCTGAGGCAAGCCGTTGTTGATACGCGTTCGGCTGTGCAGTGGCTCAAGCAAAAGGGTTTTGAAAAGATCGGAATCGTGGGCACGAGCATCGGTTCGTGCGTTGGGTTTTTTGCTTTTACGCACGATATGCAGATAGACACTGCTGTCTTTAATCACGTTTCCGGCTACCCGGCTGATGTCGTCTGGCACGGGCTTTCGACCTATCATGTCAAAGAAAGCATCGGGGATAACCTGACGCTCGACGAGCTTCGCGAATACTGGCTGCCGATCTCGCCGATGGCGTATATGGATCGCCTCGCGCAACTGCCGCCGCGACCGCAGCGATATATTTACACGCTCTACGATCTTAGTTTCCCGGTCGATCTCTCTCGCGACACGATCAACGCGCTGCGAAGACATAAGATAAAACACAGCAAAACGGTAATTCCGTGCGGCCACTACACGCTCGGCCAAAAGCCGTGGGTTTATTACGACGCGTTTAAGATCGTTTCGTTCCTTAGAAAACATCTCAAATAGCACTTCTTTCATCCAAACAATGATAAAATCTTGTCAACTTTTTGAATGAGCCCGATCGCGGAAAAACACAAGAGCACAGTTGACGAAGCGATAGAGCATCTGATCTCTCGCGCTGAAAATTGTCGCGGGCTGCGCGGGCCGGAACTAAAACCGAGGGTCGAAGCGACGCTTGAGAAATATCTCCTTCGCGACAATCCGAATGCCGCTCATATCGAGATCGAGGCGTTTGTTCATGACATACGCGCTGATGATCTTTGTTTGATCGTTGCGTGCGAAAAGGGCGATGAAAGTGCGTGGGAAGACCTTGTAAAACATTTCGATTCGACGGTAAAATCTGCTGCGCGAAAAATATCTTCGAATATAGAAGACGCCGAAGATCTGGCGAGTTCGATCTGGGCCGAGTTGTATGGCTTGCGAACAGACGCCGACGGCAATAAAAAGAGCAAGCTGGCTTATTATTCGGGCCGCGGCTCGCTTGCCGGTTGGCTGCGTGCGGTTGTCTCGCAGTTGGCGGTCGATCAGTTTCGCAAGACGTCGAAATTTGTCCAGATCGAGGAAGACCGCGAGTTTGAAAATCTTGCGAGTGAAGACAGTAATCACCTTGGAACTCATAATGAAAATCCGGAAGATTTATTAACTGATAAGCAGACATCGGATGATGTTTCCGAAGCTCTGCGTTCGGCGGTTGGGGAACTTGAGGCTGAGGATCGGCTGATATTGAAGTTATACTATTTTGACGACTTGAAATTGAAGGACATCGGCGCGACGTTCGGTTATCACGAGGCGACGGCCAGCCGAAAGCTGACCCGCGTTCAAACCGAGATACGAAAGAGCGTTGAAAAAAATCTTCGCCGGCGGCACGGTTGGACGAACAGCGAGGTAAAGCGATATTTGTCAGAGACGGCAACGAGCCTTGGCATTAATCTTGAAACGATGTTCGCGCTATTGACTTTAGCTGTGCTGATGCAAGATTTTTGGATGTGAGGCGTTCTGTGAGTGGGTTACGAAAACCGTAGCCACAGAGAACACAGAGTTCACTGAGATTTGATATTTTCTTTTCTCACTTTCTCTGTGGCCTCTGTGGCTAAACAAAGATGGAACTGGAATTCGACAAGGAAATTGATGCGATCCTGCGAAAAGCGCGGGACGGTATCGGCGTGAAGACAGCAAATGCAAATCACCTCGACGCCGACGCCATCGCCGCATTTGCCGAGAACGCTTTGCCCGAAAAGGCGAAGCTGCTCTATGTCGGGCACTTTGCGGATTGCGACCGGTGCCGGAAACAGCTTTCGTTTTTGATGCAGATGAGCACGGAAGAAGCGGAAGACGCGTCGCCTGTTCCCGCGCCTGTCGATGCAGTTTCGATTCCCTGGTATCAAACATTTTTCAAAGCTCCAAATCTCGCTCTCGCAATGGGGGCGTTGGTTCTAGCGTTCAGCGGCGTTTTGGGTTATCTCGTGATTCAAAAACAAAAGGCCTCGGACAGCGCAACGGTGTCGCAAGTGAAGGAACAAGAACAACCTCGCGGCGGAGCAAATCCGAGCGAACTCAGATTGCCAAATTCCGCTCCGGCAAATGCAACGGCACCGGCCGCCGCTCCTGCTGCAAATACATCTGCAAACGCGGCATCGGCAACGTCGGGCCGAGGGCCAAGCGCCGGGCTGGAAACCATTGGCCGAGCCGATGCAGAGCAAGCGAAACCCGACGAGAAACGCGAGAATAATTATCAACTCGACGGAGCCGCCGGTGCTCCTGCTCCTGCCGAGCCGCCTGCAAAATCTGCCGCCGCTCCTCCACCGCCGGTCATGACGGACTCAACTTCGTCTGGTGTCAGCCTTGAACGCGATGAGAAGAAGAACGACGGAGCCAAACTCAAGGAAGAAAACAAAGACCTCGAACTTGCAAAAAAACGACAGGCCGAAGATCGAAAGCTTCGAGACATGCCGCGCGCGGCGGCAAAGTCCGGCCCGTCGCGTGCCGGCCCCGCTCAAAATCAGGCGAACCAGATGAACAGCAACATGCCCGTCACACGCGTTGTCGGCGGCAAAACCTTTAATAACCGCGACGGTGCCTGGTATGATTCTGCGTATCGCAATCAGACGACGGTAAATTACCGGCGCGGGACCATGGAATACAAAAAACTCGACAGCGGCCTGCGAAACATCGCCGACACTCTCGGCGGCACAGTCGTCATCATGTGGAAATCTAAAGCCCATCGAATTCAGTAGTTCTGCATATTTAAGCTAGTAGCTGGAAGCTAGCAGCCAGCAGCTAGAACTAATTAATACTAGCCACTAGCTCCTAGCTGCCGGCTACTGGCTTTCAAGACATTCAAAAGTCGCGTTACAATAGAACACAATGAAAGCATCAGTTTTACTTTTGTGCCTTCTGTGCCTTTTTGCGGCTATCGCTCCTGCACAGCCTGTTTGGAAATCAAATCTCGATTCGCGCATCAGGTTTTATCAAACGACTGATTTTGGTATCGTGCTCGCGGGAACGGAAAAGAGCCTTTACGCCATCGACGGCAAGACGGGCGAACGCATTTGGCGGCGTGATACGGGCAAGATCGACGAGACGGGCGTTACGCCGGTGCCGAACACCGACCTCATTTTGTTCTCGCGCGATCTCGGCAGCAAGTCGCGGCTTGAGGCCGTTGACATTCTGACCGGCGGCCGAATTTGGGAGAGCGAAAAGGTCAAGGGCGATGTGATGCAGTTGGCCGTCGATCCTGAGAACGACCTCATCGCGGTTGTGCTTGTCAAAGATCCTCGCGGAAAATCGGACGAAAATTTCAAGCGAAAACCTGTCGTTCATGTTCTACGGCTCTCGACCGGCGACGAGTTGTGGAAACGCGATCTCGATAACAGCATCGAGATGATGCCATCGCGTTTTGGCGAAGGGCTTGGCGACATTGATTACACGCTCGACAATTACCGCGCTCCGCTGCTGCTCGACGGACGGCTATTTCTTTTTTACGAAGGCTCGACATCATACGACGCCCGCACGGGCAAGGAAAAGACGCGCGAAAAATTTAAGATCAACGAAGACGGCCTCGCACTCACTGAGGCCGATCCGGTTTTTGACGACACGCATGTTTTTGTTTCCGGCAAAGGAAAAATTCGCGCCGTTAATCGTCGCACCGGAAAGCAGGATTGGGAAGCAAACGACCTCGGCATCAGCGCCGAGATGGCGATTGTCGGCGACATTTTGTATGTGCGAACGGGCGGTCAATTTACACAATTGAAAAGCGGCGAGCCAAAAGAAAAAGAGCCGTTTGGCGTCTCAGCCATCGACACGCGAAACGGCAAGACGCTCTGGCGATACAAAGGCGCGGATAAGGGCCTGACCAATTTTGTTTTTTCCGATGTCAATACAATTCTCATAGCTGATAAAGACGATCTGATAACCATCGACGCCCGCACCGGAAAGCGTATCGCCAAACGCGATCACAAAGTTGATAAGGCGCAGTTCGTTCTGTTGAACGAAAGCGGCGCGGCCGTTGTCGGCGGACGAAACGAGATCGCGGCATTTTCTTTTCGCGATCCCAAAAGCGCCGAAATTTGGCGAGTTCGTCATACGGCTCCAGGACGCGGTGTTTTTCGCACCGTCGCAGGAATTGCGTTGCGTGCGGCTGCACTTTATTTCCGTTACGGCGGATTGGCTACTTCGGCAATTGGAATTGCGCGAACAGGTTTAAGTTTGACGAGTGCGGCCAATTCGTTTCGCTGGTCGGGCCTGCGAACGCGATTCGGCTCGGTTGATCTTACGACGCTTGCGAGCAACGCAACACGCAATTACATAATTGGGCGATTTTACGCATACGGCTCGATGGCGAACGCTCCGAATTTGCCGGGCGGATCAATGATGTCAATAGCGAACGTTCGCGGCCGCATAATAGATCGTGCAACACCTTCACGCGGCGACATTCAGGAGAGTATATTTGACCGGCTCGATCCGGCCCGTCGCCTGGAGAAATTTGGCGACTACCTTCTCCGCCGCAAACGCCTCGCCGAGCTTCGCTCGAACCATATGTATTTCTACACCGACCTCGCCAAGCCGTTCGACAAAAAAGGCCTCGTCGGCGTAAACGTCCACACGGGCAAAGATGCGAGATACATTCTCGCGTCCGATCCCGACCCGTCTTTTGTAACCGACGAAACGGCAAATCTTTTGTATTCAGCGAACGGCGGCACGTTGCAAGCGTTTGATATTTTAAATTAGGCAGCGGTCGGGAAATCCACGTCATGTCGGAACCGGGAGCGGTAGCGACCGGATTCTTATAGTCGGCTTGGAAAACCACGCCAAACGAGAAAGTTAAGCAGTATCGAGAAAACCACGTAATATCGAGTGGCAGTTGGCTGACAACCGACAACCGACCACCGACCACTGACCGATAGAGCAGGTGTATGTTATAATTTCGGCAAAATCATTTTGTTTTAACACATTCTATTATTAGGAGAGTATAAATGTCGGTTGATATAGCTAAAATTCGAGAGATGTTGGGCGATGAGGCCGACATGCTTTTGAATCACGTTTCTAAAACAATTCCAAAGGAAAATATACAGTTGCCGGGCGGCGATTTTGTTGATCGGGTTTGGACAAGTTCCGACCGTAACCCTCGTGTTTTGAGGAGTTTGCAGACGCTGCACGATCATGGCAGGCTTGGCGGGACAGGTTATGTTTCGATATTGCCGGTCGATCAGGGTATCGAGCATTCCGGCGGGGCGAGCTTTGCGCCGAATCCTATGTATTTCGATCCTGAGAATATTGTAAAGCTAGCGATAGAAGGCGGCTGCAATGCGGTTGCTTCGACTTTCGGCGTGCTCGGCTCGGTCGCCCGCAAATACGCGCACAAAATACCGTTTATTGTGAAGATCAATCACAACGAGCTGCTTACATATCCAAATCAGTTCGATCAGGTGATGTTCGGCACGGTCGAACAGGCGAGCAATATGGGTGCGGTCGCCGTCGGAGCGACTATCTATTTTGGGTCCGATCAATCAACGCGGCAGATCACCGAGGTCGCCGAGGCATTTGCTTATGCGCATGAGCTGGGGATGGCGACGATATTGTGGTGTTATTTGCGCAACTCAAAGTTCAAATGCGACGAAGGAGACATGCACGACGCTGCCGATCTTACGGGCCAGGCAAACCACCTTGGCGTCACGATCCAAGCCGACATCATCAAGCAAAAACTGCCGACAAGAAACGGCGGCTATCCGGCACTGAACAAAGCGGGAAGTTACGGCAAAACGCACAAGAAAGTCTATGAGGAACTGACCTCGGAAAATCCGATCGATCTCGTGCGTTATCAGGTTGCAAATTGCTACATGGGACGCTGCGGATTGATAAATTCCGGCGGCGAATCAAAAGGCGCGAGTGATATGGCAGACGCCGTTCGCACAGCAGTCGTCAATAAACGCGGCGGCGGCACGGGCCTGATCTCGGGACGAAAGGCATTCCAACGCCCAATGTCCGAAGGCGTCGAACTGCTCAATGCGATACAGGACGTTTATTTGAGTGAATCTATAACCGTCGCATAAATA
>JAYVFJ010000196.1:0-7812 GCA_043773225.1 Chloracidobacterium sp. | reverse complement strand
CAGCCCTAAGAGTCGCATCACATTTGGCGGCACGACCGACGAAACAGCTCCTGTATCAATCAAAGCATCAGCTTCATAAGAGCGAATTTCATCCTTTCCGATCTTGCCACGCCGGGCCAAAGCTCTATCCAGTGTATTCGTTAATTTTACCTTAACTCTTACTTCGCCCATATTTAATTTCCTAAGATAAACTTTTCAATTGCTGCCGCGACGCCGCTTTCGTCATTACTTAAAGTTGTATAAAATTCCGGCCTCTCAAGCAACTTGGGGTCGGCGTTTCCCATAACGACGGCGGTTCCGGCATATTCGAGCATTTCAAGATCGTTAAAATTATCGCCGATTACCATTACATTTTCCGGCAAAAGGTTGTTAAGTTCCGCAAGTTTTGCAACGCCGTGGCCTTTTGAAGCGTCAGCCGGAAGAATGTCGATCAAGGAAAAATCGAGCTGCGGATAAATCGTCGGAAGGATAGTGACCGAGTTTCCCAATTCACGGCCAAGAACCGACATCATCGCGCCCATCGCCTCGCAGCTTCCGGAGAACGAGATATGAACGATCTGATGCTCGTGCAAAATGTCTTCCAGCTTCGGAACATGCGCGACGCCGCTGCGTCCGATCTCAATACCGTGCAGCGTTTCTGACCAGCGCAGATATTTTTTTAGCGGCAAATTGTCATCGGAAATACGGTCGTAAAGCAGCGTGCCGTGTCCGTGAGGATCGGTACTGACCAGCGCGTCGCCGCCATAGTCCTTGCCAACGCGAACTATCTCAAGACTCGTCTCAGTCGAAAGCAATTCACACGACACAGTTTCTTCCGAAACAGCATATTTTAACAACGCTCCATTGTGAGTGATGAGTGGGGCATTCAACGCAAGATCCATGCCGACAGGCTGTGCATCACGAAAACGCCTTCCAGTCGCGATCGTAACAAGAACACCTTTTGCTTCTGCGGCACATATTGCTTCACGATTTACATCGGGAATCTGACCGCTTGAATTAAGAGTCGTTCCGTCCAGGTCGAGGGCGAGGAGTTTTATCATTGGCCGTTTTGTTCCGCCCGTTTTTCCTGTCTTTCTTTCTCAAGCCATTGCTGATACTTCGCCTTGCCTTTCTCAAATTCAGCTGCTGAAGCATAAAACCAATGAGAACCGTCATTCGCTTCGACGTTGCGGACATAGAATAAATAATTATTGGGGCTTGGAAAAAGAGCAGCTTTTATCGCGCTTTCTGATACGGACGAAATCGGGCCGGGCGGCAGGCCGGGTTTTATACGTGTGTTATAAGGCGAGTTAACGTCGAGATCACTTCGATTGATAGTGCCGTCCCAGCGGCCCATCATCTTTGCGATATAGACGTTAGTCTGATCAATGCCGAGCGGCATGTTGCGCGCGAGCCTGTTCTGCACGACACCGGAAACGATCGGCCGTTCGCTTTCAACTCCGGTCTCAGTTTCGATGAGCGATGCAATAGTTACGATCTCATGCGGCGTGCGGCCTATAGTCTGCGCAGCGGCTGTCCATTCGGGCTTCCATATTTTTAGGAATTGTTCGACGAGTGTTTTGATGATTATTTTTGCATCAGTTTGTTTTGGAAAATCATAAGTGCTGGGATACAGGTAGCCTTCAAGATTCTGAGCATTTGGCGCGATGCCTTTTATCAACGCAACGTCGTCCATCAAAGTCAGTATTGCCTTGTCGTCCGCAGTCGGATTTTGCGGAAACTTTTCCGCGATGCGTTTGGCGATATCATAGCGTGTAAATCCTTCGGGAATCGTCAGCTTTGTCGTTTGAGTCTCACCTTTTTCAAGCTCTTTCAATACTTGCAACGGCGTTATTGGAGAAGGGAATTGATACTCGCCGGCCTGCATATTCCCGGCGTCGTCAAAAATGCGTAAATAGAGAATCGTAGCCGTATAGCTAGCAACGATGCCTTCGTCTGACAGTTTCGCAATGATCTGTTTTGGAGTCGAGCCTTTTTCTATCTGAATGTATTGATCAGCTTTGTTATGTTCATGAGGTGCCTTAACGGACTTAAATATCCAATAAGAGATTAATGTCAAGGCCACGACAGTCACGGCGAACAAAAGAAAAATTATTTTGAGCAATTTCATAACTCGGTGAGAAGTATTTTTTTTATTCAGTGGATAGTTAATAGTTGATAGTTAAGCAAAATCCGCGACTATCCACTATCAACTATCCACTGAATAAAAACGATTTATTTAGCCGAAAGATATTTTTCGATGGCTGCGTTTACTTCTTCACTGTCCGGCTTGACCTTGGGTTCAAAACGGGCGACGACCTTGCCTTTGCGGTCAACGAGAAACTTGCTGAAGTTCCATTTAATGTCGCCGGCAAAATCAGGGTTTGTTTCCTTGTTTGTAAGGAATTTATACAGCGGGTCCTGATCTTCACCCTTGACCGAGATCTTTGCAAACATTGGGAAGGTCACTTTGTATTTTGATGTGCAAAACTCTTTGATCTCGGTCTCGGGTCCTGGTTCCTGCGCACCAAAGTTGTTTGCCGGAAAGCCGAGAACTGAAAAGCCTCTGTCCTTGTATTTTGCGTAAGTCACTTGCAACCCTTCGTATTGCGGCGTGTATCCGCATTTGCTCGCGGTGTTAACAACGAGCAGGACATCGCCTTTGTATTTCTTTAGCTTCACTTCTTTGCCGTCAATGTTCCTCATTTTGAAGTCGAGGATGGTTTTCGACGAAGCCTCAACGCCAAAAAGTCCGGCGAGAGGGCAATCGTGACAAAGGGCGGCAAAACCGGCGGCAACGACCAAGACCGAAATAATAATTACTGTTTTCAACATATTTTTTACCTCTTTTATTTATCGAGTTCGCGTGGCGAACGGGGCTTTGGCAATTCGGGAGTTGTTTCCCCCGTTGCAGAAAACACTTCCTTGAATGCGCCGACGCTTGAAAGAACGGCGGATGTTTCAGTCGGCATAAAGATCACTTTGGCGTTCTGAGTTCGGGCCATGTCGCGCAGCGAATCGACATACTTTGATGTGATGAGATACTGGGCGGTTTTGCCGCGGTCGCCGATAGCGCCGGCGATCTGAGCAATGGCCTGAGACTCAGCGGTCGCGTTGATGAGTCGAGCCTGCGACGCACCTTCTGCGTCGAGAATGGCTGACTGTTTATTGCCTTCCGAACGTGTAACGGCCGCTTGCTTTTCACCTTCGGCGCGCGTGATGGCTGCCTGCTTGTCTCCTTCGGCCTGAAGGATCAATGCCCGGCGGTTGCGTTCGGCAGTCATCTGTTTTTCCATCGTTATGCGGACATCTTCGGGCGGATTGATGTTCTTAACATCAACGCGGGTTACCTTTACGCCCCATTTGTCGGTTGCCTCGTCGAGGATCAATCGGAGCTTTCCGTTTATCTGATCGCGGTTTGATAGTGTGTGATCAAGATCCATCTCGCCCATCACCGAACGCATTCCGGTAATTGTCAACTGAACGATGGCACCAACAAGATCGGCGACCTCATAGACTGCTTTCCCCGGCTCGGTGATCTGCCAATAAACTACCGAATCGACATTTATCGTCACGTTGTCGCGGGTAATGACGGGCTGCGGCGGCATATCTATAAATTGTTCGCGCAGGTCAATAAAGACGGTGCCGGGGCGAGTGCCTGACCAATAGACCGCACGGGGGGCTTCGAAAAACGGCACTATGATATTCAACCCGCTGGCCGCGACTCGATGAAAACGTCCGAGCCGCTCGATCAACAGAACGCTCGACTGCGGAACGATCTTTATCGTTTTATACGCAACGACGAGCAGAGCGAAACTCAGAAACGCCAGAAAAATTGCTCCAATGCCAAAACCGTCCATTTTATTCCTCCATCTCTATTCAATGTCAATATATCTCAATCCGGGCAGAAACGCGACTGTTAAGAAGCGTGCATTTTCCACAAAGGCTTTGCCGTCAAACTGCACGCTCGTTTACACTCGCGTTTCCGCCCGCAGTTGCTTATAATCCTGTCAGTTATGACAGTCACACTCGCCGACATCCAGGCTGCCCGCGAACGCCTCAAGGACATTGTAATTTCGACGCCGATGATCGCCGACGCGCGGCTTTCACGTGAGATCGGCGCTAATGCTTTTCTCAAAGCAGAAAATCTGCAAAAGAGCGGCTCGTTCAAGATACGCGGCGCGTATAACAAAATTTCGCAGCTCACCGACGAGGAGAAAAAGCGCGGCGTTATAGCTGCGTCGGCAGGCAATCATGCACAAGGCGTTGCTTTGGCTGCGTCGCTCAACAATATCAAAGCCACCATAGTTCTGCCGGTCACTGCTCCGCTGACAAAGATAATTGCGACGAAGAATCTTGGCGGCGAGGTTGTGCTGCACGGAGCAACTTTTGACGAAGCGGTCGCGCATTCGCGCGAGTTGCAAGCGAAGGAAGGGTTCACATACGTTCATGCATTTGACGATGAAGTCGTCATTGCGGGACAGGGAACTATGGGCATCGGCATAGTCGAGGCGCTGCCTGATGTGACAACTGTTGTCGTTCCTATCGGCGGCGGCGGATTGATCTCGGGTATCGCGACTGCAGTAAAAGCGCTAAAACCAAACGTGCGAGTGATCGGCGTTCAGGCGGAGAATGCGGCGTGGGTCAATCCTTCGCTCAAAGCCGGCCACGCTGTCAAAGTCGAGATCGGCCAGACGATCGCCGATGGCATCGCTATCAAAACGCCCGGCGAAATAACCTTTCCGATCATTCAACAGCTTGTTGACGAGGTCGTTGAGGTCAGCGAAGAAGAGATCGCCCGCGCGATCTTCTTTTGCGTGCAAAACAACCGGCTGGTCGTTGAGGGAGCAGGAGGCGCAGGGCTCGCCGCCTTGCTTGCCAAGAAAATCAAAGTCAAGCCGGGCGACAATGTTTGCGCCGTGCTTTGCGGCGGGAACATTGACGCGAATCTGCTTGCCCGCGTGCTCGAACAAGTGCTCGTCCGCCAAGGCCGCTACATTATGCTCAAACTGCTCGTGCTTGATCGTCCCGGAATGCTCGCCTCGCTGCTTGCGACGGTTGCCGAAACAAGGGCGAATGTGATCGAGGTCTTTCACCGCCGTGCGATGTGGCTCGCGCCGCTCGGCCGCGTCGGCATCGAGATGCTCCTCGAAGTCCGCGACAACGAACACGGCCGAGAAGTTCAAAAACATCTCGAAGCCGCCAACTACCACGTCGAACGCGAAGGCCAGGGCGACTGGGAAGAGTAGATATGAAGTCTGAAGATAAACTGTTTTGGGAATCGCGGACGTGGAAAATCGGTTCGCGAATATTGTGGATCGCAATTACCATCGTGACGTTGATAATCGTTTGGTATTTACAGCGTCAATAGCGGAAATCGCGTCAGAATCGCATATTCTGGGCAAAAGACGCGTATTCTACTACAAAGTAAGGCATTCTACGCGAGAACTTAACATTCATAAAGAGAAACGCATATTCTGCATAAGAGTTCATGATTCTGGGCGAATAGCCTAATAAAATAAGGTTCACAACAAAACGGGAGGCAAAGACGATGACAGACGAAGAAAGATACCGGTTTGAGGCATTTGAGCGGGTAAAGCAGTTTTCGCTCGACAATTCGACGGATTTTCCAAACGGCTCGATCCAAAAGACCAACATGACCAAGATCATCACGGAGATCGGCCTTCTGGACGGCTATATGGTCCAGCAGGTGAGCGGCGGCGGCGATGCGGGGCAAGCCTATGAGGTCAAGGACACCTACCGCGAAAACATGCGCGAAATTATGCAGGACATCGCCAACACCGCAAAGGTGATGGAATACGCGTTCGACGGCATCGCCGACAAATTCAGGATGCCCTACAACAAGAGCGACCAGAATATGCTCGCGACCGCCAAATCGTGGGTCGATGAGGCCGCTCCGTATGAAGCCGACTTTATCGCCTATGGATTGCAGGCCGATTTCCTCGGGCTTTTGAACGACGCCGCGGCCGCCTTCGATGCGTCGATGGCCGCTCCGACGACCGCCGTAGATCAACGCGTCGCCGCCACAGCCCTCATCGGCGAATCCATCCGCCGCGGTATGATCGCCCTCCGCATCTGCGACGCCGTCATGCGAAATAACTACTTCGACCAACCCGGCAAACTCGCCGCCTGGCTCAGCGCAAGCCACGTCGAACGCGCCCCAAAGAAAGCGCCACCAACGCCGTAAGAATATGCCACGAAAAAAATTAGTATTGCCTCCGGTTCCGGTAGAGGTTGTCTGCCTAAATTGCGATGAAACTTTTGAAGTTTTGAAAACGGCCAAATTATTTTGCAAGGTCATGTGCCGCGATGACGCAAAACTTGTTCGGTACTTTCGGGCTTGTAAGCGCGACGGACGGATTGATAGACCAGACATTAAACAGGCGATTCAAATAAGATTCGGCTTTGCATTGTCAGACATTGGCTACGATGAAAAATCTCGAAAGCTATCTCCCGCAAAGCGGGCCGAGGTGTTCGAAAGAGATAACGGAAGGTGTCGTGAATGTGGTGAGGAAGGCACTGAGATAGATCACATTGCAGGACGTAGTGACGACATGGGCAATCTGCAACTTCTCTGCCAAACTTGTCATTTTCGAAAAACCGAAAAGAACATGATTCAACTTTCGGCAACCGACGATAAATATGCCGAAAGGAAAATGAAGTATATAAAGCTGATGCTGCGGATTATGGCTGAGAAACCAGTGCGCGAGTGTGACGATGATATTGCCTGGAATCATCGGCCTCTTGTCAATGAACGGCAGCAGGCTATGCAGAATGCTCGAATTCTGGGGATGCTAAATCAGGCGATTAATAACCCTGCCCTGCAATAACGTCTATGTTCTTCGATGATCTCGGCGGCGTCTTCGCATTAAAACCTCTCGTCCGGATCGTATTTAGTTTCGCTCGTCTCAGGATGATCGGGGAAAGCTTTTGTCATGCCGAGGCCGAAGTGATCGACCTGCACAGCGTTGTAGCGGTGCATGATGTCGGCGGCTTCGTCGCGGCGGGGCGTTTTGTGGATGTGAACGGTCATTACGCAGTGGCCGTCCTGCAAAGCCTGCTGGTAGCGCTCCATGATCACGCGGTCGAATGTGATATTGCGAAACTTGCGCAGGAACTTCGCCGCCAGTCCGTGCTCGTCGCCTGAGAAATCATATGTCTCGGCGCCCGGAACGCCGCAAAACAATTCAATATCATTTGGATCGAATCCATTCGCCTTGAGGTCCTCGGCCGCCGCAACACCGGCGTTCGAATCCTCAAAGATGCCCATCAATTTGAAAAGCGGATCGGGCGTAAATGCCTGCTCGCTGTTAATGTCAACTACTTTCGACTGGCCTGTTTCTGTGCTCATAGTTCCCCCCTATTTGATTGATTCTACATCCATTCGGGCAGAAACGCGAGTGTGAACGAGCGTGCCGATTCGCCGTGTGCACGCTCGT
Organism: Chloracidobacterium sp.; assembly: GCA_043773225.1. Classification (GTDB taxonomy): domain Bacteria; phylum Acidobacteriota; class Blastocatellia; order Pyrinomonadales; family Pyrinomonadaceae; genus OLB17. Next base: position 373 of record JAYVFJ010000196.1, on the reverse strand, counting down.
TTACACTCGCGTTTCCGCCCGCTATTTCCGGCTGAGATTCTCATCGTAAAGTTGACGGTAAATTCGGTAATTGGTCATTACTTTGAAAACATACGCCTTAGTCTCGGCGAAGCCGATCTCGGCCGCAAAGATGCCGGCTTCTTTTGGCTTTGAACGGTTTAGCCAGCGGGCAGCGTTGTCTTCGCCGCCGTTGTAGCTTGCGGAAACCGCTTCGTCAAGCCCGCCAAATTCCTCCTTCAGAGCGGCGATGTATTCGCAGCCGATGGCGATATTTGTGAGCGGAACGTAGAGGTCGTCGGGCTGAATTGTCGGGTAACCTGCCTTGTCGTTGTATTTGAGAGCCGTATCGATGGTGAGTTGGAGCAGGCCGCGT
>JAYVFJ010000195.1:0-2782 GCA_043773225.1 Chloracidobacterium sp. | reverse complement strand
GAATGGGTCGGATGACGGAGCAGCGCAACCTCGGCAGGTTGCGCTACCGGTTGCCACGCTGTTTTGGCTGGCTGACAGCTTCAAACCACAACCATCGTTAGGAGAAAAAATCATGCAACGAGCAATTCCATTCATCCTCGCCGCCTGCGCCTTCGCGTTGACGGCTTGTCAAGCAACGCCCGCGCCCACCACTCAAACGGTGGCGGCGCAGCAATCCGCCGCGCCCAGCAATGAAAAACATCAGTTGTACAACCTGATGATTCGCCGCCCGCAACCGGGCATGGGCGCTGATTACGACAACTTCGTCCGCACGGAGGCGAACCCACTGCGCATCAAGGGCGGCATGCGACAGATTGATATTTGGACGCTGGTGCGCGGCAGGCGCGGCGGGCGCGTCAGCCTGCATCCCATTGAGAATTACGCCGACTTCGACGACTCGGTCGGCATCGAGCGCGCGCTTGATGCGAAAGCAGAGGCAGCTTTCATGCAAAGGCACTCGCGGATGCTGGCCGACGCAGAAACTTACACGCTGGAACATCTGCCCGAACTGAGTTGGACGAGTCCAAATTACAAACCGGAGATGCAACGGGCGGCGGCTTTTGCATCGTTGACGTTCTGGTCGTAGCCAGCAATTTATATTGAAGATTCTCGGAATCCTCTTTCTTATCTTGTCCAAGACAAAAGGAAACTGTCGTAAAAATCAAAATTCCAATTGTAACCACTCTATTTTTCATGTTATTTCTCCTAAAAAACTATTTTGTTGTTAATGTTCTGATCTTTTCGCGGATAGAGTCGCGCATTTTCCATGAGATGCGCGCTTCACTGCCATAAATACCGACTATCAGTTGAATTTCTGCGACGTCAGTCGGCAGCAGCGGCAGTTTTTTGTTGTCCACAAGCGGAAATACCACCCAGAATACATCATATTCGTAGTTTCGCCCGTAAAGGCCGGAGAGTGCAGGAACCTTTCGAAGTTGCGGCGATTTGATTCCAGTGATGGCACCACTTGAGCCGGGCGGCAATCCTTTGGGCTGTAAAAACACGCGCCAGTCAAGCGGTATTACGCCAGAGCCTTCGTTCGGATTGATCTCAATCATAATTATCAGATCACCAGCCCCCTCGGCATCTTTTACGATCTTCCGAGTCTGTTCGTCGTTCAACCTATCCCTTAATTGGGCAACCCTTGCCGCAGCTCTAATTACTTCCGGCGTCATGAGTGTTGCACGCATACTATAATTGATGGCCTTATTTGTACTGATGATGCGTGTATCAAACAAACCTCCGGCCTTGCCATTCTCCCGTGTGCTTTTACCAATCGATTCTGCTTGCGATGATGTCCACGAAAGATAATTATCGGAACTGGTCGCGGAAACCTGTCCCGCAATGTGAATCGGTATAGAAAGTACGAAAAATATTAACAAACAGACTAAGGTCAAATATATTTTCATCCGAACCTCCAAAATTCAAGAATTAATTAGTAGTGGAATTCTACACCAATATCAGATTAATTAGCAATCAAGCCTAAGACACCGCCATCACAACCCACCCGGTTGTGGCCGATGCCGAGGAAAGGGAAAAATAGTGAAGAGTGAATGGTGAATAGGAAAAGGCTGCGATTGCCCTTCAATCGCAGCCTTTAAAGCGCGCAGGAGGATGATCATGTCCAATTCCGTCGCGCCGACCGAAGATTATATAACAAATTTAATGTTCGTCAACAAGTTTTTTACATTTTTGAAAAAAAATAGGCTGCGAGCTTCCACAGTCGCAACCTTTTTTAAGACGCCAGAAAGGCTATGTTCACTAACCCCATACCTGACGCCTTACGCGTTGAGACCAGATCCGGGCATTGAATCTGGTATAATCCACACATTCGCTAATTTCTTGGAATGGAGTATTAATTATGAAAATGAATTTGTTAAAGATAATGTTTGCGGTTGCTGTTTTGATGTTTGTCTCGTTCGCGGGAGCAACGAGCCTGCGGGCGCAGTATGGCGATCATAAAGGTCATGGACAAGATGCGTCGCAAAAGTCGGTTGCGTCAAAGACTGCGAAGTTTGAGACGGTTGCAAAGACCGACGCTCTTTATACCGGAGCGATCGATGCCCACGACAAAGCTGCCGCCGTGAGGATGAACGGCAAGGACGGAGCGTTTAAGGGCAAGGTCGCCAAGCTCTACACGCCGCGCGGCGGCAACCTGCTGATCCTAAACTTTGACGACGATTATAAGTCTGCTTTGACAGCCGTTTTGAAAAAGGAAAACTTTTCCAAGTTTCCCGATTTGTCGCAGCTTGACGGAAAAGAGATCGTCGTCTCGGGTAAATTTACCGAGTTCAAAGGCAGCCCTCAGATCGAGATAAGCGATCCGAAGCAGATCGTTATAGTTAAGTAAGTATCGAGTTACGTAGTTGCAGAGTAAAAGGCTGACATTCGAGGTCGATGTTGCTTCGCGCAAGCAGAAGCTCGGCGATTATCTGTTTGATAACGTTCGGAGTTTGAGCAAGATGTATTTGCGCGAGTTGATAAAGACCGGCAAGTGCGAGGTGAACGGCGCGTTTGTAAATTCCGGTTATCGCTTGCGCGACCGCGATTTTATCGAGATCGAGGCCGACCTTTCGCGCGGCACGGCGATGCAGCCGGAAGACATTCCGCTCGACATCGTTTTTGAAGACGCCGAAATCATCGTCGTCAACAAGCCCGCCGGAATGCTCGTCCACCCGTCGCACCGCGATAAAAATGGCACTCTGTTGAATGCTTTGTCGTTTCACTTAAATGCGGAGTGCGG
>JAYVFJ010000194.1:0-8060 GCA_043773225.1 Chloracidobacterium sp. | reverse complement strand
TTAAATTTCACTTTATTTCTCCTTTTGCTTGCAGGCTTCAGCCTGCGGGTTTTGCGCACAAACTAATTGCTTCAGCGCGACGATTTGCTTTTGTAATTGTTGAAGTTGTTTTTGTTGCTCGGCAATTTGTGTTTGGTTTTCAATTGCCTGTTTGTCGTTATACTCAGGCAGGAGGGAACCAGCGCATCTAACCACTCCGTGGTCCGACGTGATGCAGAGCTGACCGGCGGCGATGTTCGGTAGTGTTAATTGATATATTGAGGTTCCGCCGTTGATTTCGACTTGTCCTTCAATAACAACGCCGCCCGGAATCTTAACGCTGTCCGATGCCCGGCCGAGAACGACGGTTTGATTGGTGGTCACGACCGCTCCGGCCCCTATCGCCGTCGCATATTCAAGCCCGGTTGATCCTACATCCGCACTCCAACCGATAATTGTGTTCAGGCGTCCCGTCGTATTTGCGTTTCCGGCATAACGGCCGATAAACACATTATTTGATCCGCTTGAGTTAAGCTCTCCCGAGTTTGCACCAAAAAAGGCATTGCCCCCTGCGGTGGTCAATCTTCCGGCGCTGGCACCGAACATAGCATTTTGGCCGCCGGTTGAGTTTGAAAACCCGGCCGATTCGCCAAAAAACGAATTACTGTTTCCTGTTGTATTAGAAAAGCCCGTTGAGCTTCCTACGAATACGTTGTTCTCACCGCTTGATGTTAATAAACCCGAGTTGCTGCCAAAGAATGAGTTGTCGTTCCCAGTATTGCTGGTGCCGGCAGATTTGCCGAAAAACGCATTGTTTGTACCGATGATGTTTGAATCTCCGGCAAAGGCGCCGACGAAAGTGTTGTTGCTGGCTGTGCTGAGAGTTCCGGCATGATAGCCAAAAAAGGCATTGCCGGCACCCGTTATCACCGCCGCGCCCGAGTTTCGGCCAAAAAATGCGTTCGATGTTCCTGTCGTAACCGAATCGCCCGCTCCGCTGCCAAAGAACGAATTCCCGCTCGCGGTGTTGTTTGCACCGGCTCGATAGCCAAAAAAAGCATTGTCGGTGCCGGTTTGATTGTTTCGTCCTGAAAACTGTCCGAAAAACGAATTATTTCCGCCGGTCGCGGTGCCAAACCCGCTCTGCTCGCCAAAAAAAGAATTGTTGCTGCCGCCGGTATTCGAATTGCCTGCCGATTTACCGAAGAACGAATTGTCCGCCCCCGTAACATTGGATTGACCGGACTGATTACCAAAGAATGAATTGCTCGCTCCCGTCGTATTCGCCGTGCCAGAGCCGTTTCCGGCAAAGATGTTGCCGAAAAAACTCGATGTGGTTAAAATGCGGCTGCCTGCAATGTTGTATTGCGTTGTCGAGTTTACTGCGCTTCCCGAAAGCGTCCCGCCTGCCGTGCCGTCACCGCTAATATTGAAATTGCTCGTGACCTGTGTCGTATTTGTGTTCTGAATGTAGTTGCCGCTACTCGGCAAAGGACTGCGGGCATCCGACAGACGAGTGTCGTTTGACTGGACAAACTGGTTTGCCGGGATGCCGCCGAGCTGCAGGGCATTGGTTGCCGTCGCAGCATTATCGGTGCTCAGGCTCTTGACGGAATAAGGCGCGCTTAATATTGCTTGGCGCGGTGTCAGCGGTGTGAATATGCCGCCGCCGGTTTGACGAACATGTATTTCAAGAAAGCGGTTTGCTCCAGGATAATTTGCTCCGAAATCGAGATTGACGTTGAACGTGCCGTTTGCAACGGTAACTGAACTTCGCGTTTGCGTCGTGCCGACCTGCGTTCCACCTGAAACCGCGTCATAAAGCAAAAATTCAAAATCATAACTACCGCTTGCCGGCATTCCTGAGTTTTGCAGTTGCCCCTGAAAGGCAAACTCCGTCGTCTGCGCCGTCAACGGTGTGGCGAAAAATATAATGACAAAAACTAATATGATCAGCGCGTGAAACTTCATTTCTCCTCCTGGCAGACTGCGTCGTTCGCATTCTGCTTGCAAATAGACTTGACTAAACTTTCGATAATTACTTGCTGCTGCCGGTTCTGTTCGGCCAGCTTTTCGATCTGCTCCTTTTGCAGCTTACTGATTTTGAAATACGACGAAGTGGAAAGCGTTCGAGACCAGGGCAGGAACGCCTCCCGTAATTTCGAACACCCTGACACGCAAGTCCCCGCTAAACGAACTGCCGGTCGCCATTCGTACTGACGACGAACCTATAACCGGCGTGATAACGGTGCTGAAGTCGGTTGAGGTGTATGTAATGCCGGATATGGATATGTCGCAAATGCCCGTAGATGACCACGTCGCCGACGTGATATTCGGAGTCCCGGTGACAGTGCCTGTTGCGGTCACATGCCCAAACGCCACCGGAATGGCCACATTCGCTGTCCCTGTCGTATAGGCCTTGGTAAGACTTCCAGATATGTGCGCGGTTCCCGGAAAGTGCGCGGTTCCCGGAAAGTTCACTGTATCGGCGGATTGGCCGACGAAGAATTGGTTTGAGACGCCAGCCGTGCATCGAACTCGAATAAAGGCGGCTTGCGGCACGCCAATCATAGTCCCGCCTACGCCCCTTAGTGTAAAATCAACCGCTTGACTCCGATCATTTATTGTGAAAGTTACAACCACCGGACTAAACGTACCGGACGTGAAGGCAGGTATATTCACGACAGCATTTACCGGTGAACCGAAAACCGTTAGTGCTGTCATTCCCATTCCGGCATTGACATGATCAATCGATACATTGTTTGGTCCTGACAACACTCCGAAGATTAAAATGCCACCCGGGTTTAGGTCTCCTTCCGTCACGGTAGTTGATGGCGTACAAGTTCCACCGCTGACGAAACGAATCCCCCCTATGTTGAGTTGCGTCATCGCACTGACTGTATTGCCGGTAAGCGTTCCGCCCGCGGTCCCGTTGCCGCTGATGTTAAAGTTCGAGGCCGTCTGCGGACTTACGGTGTTTTGAACATAGTTCGTGCTGGCGGGCAGCGGATTCCGTGCATCCGACAGGCGCAAGTCGTTTGTCTGCACAAACAGATTTGCGGCGGCACCGCCGAGCTGAAGTGCATTAGTCGCCGTTGTCGCCATGTCTGTATTCAAACTTTTTACCGAATACGGCGCGCTGTTTATAAGCTGTCGCGGCTCTAGGATCGTAAAGCCCGGCACGCCCGTAAGCCTGACCCTGATCTCCAAATAGCGGTTCGCACCCGGGAACACCGAACCAAAATCGAGCTTTACGTTAAACGAGCCTGCGGCCACAGCCATGTTGCTTTTCGGGATCGTCGTCCCGATCTGCGCTCCACCCGACAGCGCGTCAAAGAGCAGAAACTCAAAATCGTAACTGCCGTTGGCCGGAGCTCCGCCATCCTTCAAGCTCCCCTGATAGGCAAACTCAGTCGTCTGCGCCGGTGCCGCAGATGCGAACATTAACATTGTGACAAAGAATACAAATAGTGCTTGCTTTCTCATTTATTCCCCTCGCAGACTGCATCGTCCGCGTTCCGCTTGCAAATTGCCTTAACATTAGAATTTGTTGACATTTTGAAAATCTAGCTCTTTAAGAAGTGTGAAGTTTTTGGAAAAAATCATGCCTTAACACGAGTTGCCCTTTGTGTCGCTCCTCACGAAGCCCGGCATAATTTTTAGACCGTATTTTCCTCAAACATAACGTCCTTAACGAACCAAAAATGCAAAATGTCAACAAAACCTAATACCGGAACCGCTCCTTGGCCCTCGTGTTTTTTACGAATATCAGCCTGCTTAGCGGGGCGACAGAGAGCGTCAAATTATTGATTTGCAATATTTTACTCGCCTGTCGCCCGCTGTGCAGCGATCCCCCTTGTTCTCGTTGACTAAATGCTTACGCATGTAGCTTCACTCTGCCGTCCGCTAAGCGGACTTTTCAAACATCTTCGCCTTTGAGGCGTCCGCCTCTAGGTTGGCGAAGAAGTCGGTGTCGGTGTTGGTGATGCCGCGCAGGGCTGTATGTAAGAGGCTAAGCTCCTTTCAACTTCCTCAGAGGTTAGGGCACGACGATAAACCCTGAATTCATCCATCACCGCCCCGTTTGAAAGGCCTGTGAGGGTTGAATATCCGCCAACCTTAAAAAATCCTGTACCAACGACCGACAACGGCGGTTGCGCGACCGTGTTTACGAGGACACCCGCAACATAGGCACGGATAACATTGAACGATGGGTCGTAAACAAAAGCGACGCGCGAAGCGGTGGTCGTGCCAACGGAGTTTGTGGCTATCACATCGTTAAAGCTTCCGCGGAGAATGATGTTGTTAGCTCCCGCGGCACCGCCGTAGAAGGCTCGGAACGAGCTCGCACTGTTGTCGCCAAAAATGTAGTTCGCGGTGCCACTATGCACGGTCGGCGTATTACCGATATAGAAAGTAATCGTCCAACCGGTGCTCGGCAGATTGGTTCTCCAACCGGTGCTGAGAAAGTCAGTGCTCGAACTTCCGCCCGTTCCGATCAGCAGGCCGCCGCTCTGTGTCTGGCCGCCGCTGATAGTAGCGGTCGCGGTTCCCGAGGGCGGGTTGGTGGCAAAATTCGGGACAGACGTGCCTGTTCCGTCAAACTTGTAATGTAGGATCTCAGGAGCGCAAACCGGAGTTGGCGTCCGCGTCGGACTGGTAGCCATCGTCGCTGTCGGCGTCGGCGTCATCGACGGTATCGGAGTTTGAGTCACTGTCGGCGTCGGCGTCATTGACGGTATTGGAGTTTGAGTCACTATCGGCGTCGGCGTCACTGACGGCATCGGAGTCTGAGTTACTATCGCCGTCGGCGTCATCGACGGTATCGGAGTCTGAGTCACTATCGGCGTCGGCGTCATCGACGGAATCGGAGTCGGAGTGACTATCGCCGTCGGCGTCATCGACGGAATCGGAGTTTGAGTCACTACCGCCGTCGGCGTCAACGACGGAACCGGAGTCTGAGCCTGTGTCGCTGTCATGGTCGGAGTCGGAGTCCGAGTCGGCGTTTTTGTGCGCCTGCCTCGATTGACGGCGAAATGTCGCTCCGCGCCATCCCCAAAGTCGAGCATTATGTCGCCCGAGAGACTAGCAGTTGCCCGATCAAAGTCAACTTGGATTATCGTGTGGCCGGCAGCCGGCTGATGGCCGATGATGACCATCCGGCCGTCGCCGCTGATAGTGCCGATCAACTCAAAGACGCGCGTCTGGCCATCGAGAGTGACCGTAAGGCTGCCGCCGAATGTCGGCGTGGTCGGATCGGGCGGGCTATTGAGAACGAACTCAACCGTGCCGGCAATGTCGTCCTCGCCTTCGCTGATCGTTTCGACATATCGGCCGCTCGGATCGGTTACCGGCGATCCGTCTCCGGTAAACGAACGCAGCTCGAGAACGCATGGAACTACGAAGCGGCCGTCGTTTGTCTGTATGACGTGTATCCCGTGCAGTATGCTCGCTCCACCGTCAAATTCGTGCAATTCCGCGCGCCCGGTTATGCTGCTTTCGTCCGAACGTCCCTTATAATTAACATTACCGCTCTCCGAAACCGTTCCCTCGATAACCAGCGGCCTACCCTCATCAACAATCCCGGAAAATCTGCGTTCTTTCTGAACACTTATCTCCGTCCGGATAAACCCAACCGGATTGTCGCCCTCCTGCGTAAACCCGTTATAAATCCCTCGCATCTCCTGAACACGCGGCCCGGCAACCGAACTGCCGGCTGCTACGGCAAAAATAACCGACGCCGATATCGCTAACACCGCCGCGAATGTCAAGAACCTGATTCTTTTTTGAAAAACGATCATTGTTATACTCCTTTTCATCATTATTTTACTTTTCTTAATGCTGCAACAGGTTCTCTGTCCCGGCTGGGATTTCCTCCGAAGGAGTGGGGACACTCTTGTCCCCATCGCCGATTCCTCCGGCGAAATATTTCACGGCCGACGAAGCGTCGTCCGTAGAGGACAAGAGTGTCCTCGCTCCGTCCTTGAAATCACGGCCGCAGTTCTCGCAGACAAGCCGCGCATCGCCTGAGCCGAGACGCACGATCGTCACCTCGTGCGTTTCGATCTCGATTTTTGTCCTGCGTTGAATTGTTTTCATCACTATCCTTGTCATACCGAGCAAACACTCACAAATATTTTTATTGCCGCCTGTATTTCCGCTGTGTTAAACTCGCACATGACCCGGAACTTTTTTGCGAACACGAGCATTCTGCCCTCCGACGTATTTAAAGTCCCTAATTTTGCGGCTAATTGTTGCTAATTGTTGCTAAAGGCTGGACTCAGTGCGGAAAAAGTGGATATGACGCCCACAAACAAACGATATTCTTTTGGAGATTTTGAACTGGACACCGAGCGGCGGCTTTTATTTAAAAGCGGCGAGGCCATTGGTTTGAAGCCGAAAGCCTTCGATCTCCTCGCTACCCTCGTCGAAAATCGTGATCGCGTTGTTTCAAAAAACGATCTTTTGGATCGCGTCTGGGAAAATCAGTTTGTCGAAGAAAACAACATCACCGTCCATATCGCCGCGCTTCGCAAGGCTCTGGGCGAGACAAAAAAAGATAATCGCTTCATCCTCACCGTTCCCGGCACCGGCTATCAATTTGTCGCACCGATAAACGAGCAGACGAACGGCGACATTATTATCGAACATCACAAACGCCAGACGATCACCGTCGATGAAGAGATCGTCGAAACTGATCCTGCCGGTGCCACGGCCTCTCTCGCCGCTCTTCCTGCGTGGGCTCACAGACAAAGGTTGGCCATCGCTGCCGGATCGCTCATCGTGATCGCCATTGTCGCGGCTGTCGTGATGTGGAACCGTAACTCGCCGGTCGCGCCGCAAAAACCGCAAGGCATCGCGGCCGTGACGTCTATAGCCGTCCTGCCGTTTCAATTCGTCAGCGGCGAGGGTGACGAAGGCCTGCAGATGGGACTGACAGAATCGCTCATTAACCGACTCAGTATTCTTAACAACATTGCGGTGCGCCCGATTGGCGCAGTCAAAAAATATCCGCAAGGCTCTGGTGATTTTAAAACCATCGGCGAAGAGCTGCAGGTTGATTCCGTGCTCGAGGGCAACATCCAGAGAGACGGCAGCCGCATTCGCATCACCGTCAGACTGCTCGGCACCCGCGATGGCAAGTCCATCTGGAACGAACAGATTGATGAGGACTTCGCCGGTATCTTTGCCGTTCAGGACAAGATATCAAACCGCGTCGCCAACTCGCTGCAGATCGCGCTCAGCGACAATGAAAGATCGCGCCTCTCGCAGTCATACACTACCAGCATAGACGCCTACAAGAAATATCTCGCCGCCCGCCACCACTGGAATAAGCGGGACCGCGACGGTTTTTACGAGAGCATCAAACTTTACAACCAGGCAATCGACCTCGACCCCGTCTTCGCCCTCGCATTCGCCGGCATGGCAGACACCTATCTCCTCATCGGCCTCTACGCAATCGAACCTACCACGGACGCTTTCCCAAAGGCGCGTGCCGCCGCCCTGAGGGCACTCGCAATCGACCCCGAAATGGCCGAGGCATATGTCGCCCTCGCGATGATCGAAAATCTCTTTGAATACGACTGGCGCAAGGCCGAGGAACACTTCAAACGCGCAGTCGAACTGCGGCCCGGTTACGCGACCGGCCGTCACTGGTTCGGACTTTTCCTCGCCATGCACGGCCGCACTGACGAGGCTCTCGGCCATCTATCGCACGCCCAAACGCTTGACCCGCTTTCGCCAAGCGTGAGCACCGATGTGGCGTTCGCTTATTACCTCGCCGGTCAATTCGACAATTCGATTCATCAACTCAACAAGTCTCTAGCTCTTAACGCCGACTTTGCCAACGCCCATAATCTGTTGGGCATGAATTATGTAGCGCTTGAGCGCTTCGATGAGGCATTTGTAGAACTAGAAACCGCCAAACGCCTGTCGGACGGGCATTTCGGCACCTACGAGCTGATCTGGGCCAACGCCTTTGCCGGGAAAAAAGACGAGGCGAGAATGCATTTGGATGCATTGCCAAAAAACAAAAAATCACCGCCATTCGACATGGCTCTCGTCTTTGTCTCCCTCGGTGA
>JAYVFJ010000193.1:0-4195 GCA_043773225.1 Chloracidobacterium sp. | reverse complement strand
TCGTTGCCGAATCGAATGTCAGTTGCGTTCACATTCCATTTTTTCGCAGCAAACTCAGCCAGGCGTTCGCTCCCGAAGCACCCGGCAGGCCTGCGTCCCTGAGTAGTCGAACTCGCAGGCCTGGCCGATGACGATCGGGCCGGACCCGATGACCAGGATGGCTTTGATGTCGGCGCGGCGGGGCATCAGGCGCGGCCGTTCGCAGCTGAGGATTTGGCCGTCGACATGAGCTCGACGAAACGGTCGAAGAGGTATTCCGAGTCGTGCGGACCCGCGGCCGCCTCAGGGTGGTACTGCACCGAGAAGGCAGGGATGTCAAGGCATTCGAGTCCCTCGACGACGTTGTCGTTGAGCCCGATGTGTGAGACGCGCACGCGCCCACATCGAGGAGCGCCGTCGGGCCTCTGGGCGTCTGCGGGCGCGGTGACCTCACCCTGCAGCGGGGCGTCGACGGCGAACCCGTGGTTCTGGGCCGTGACCTCGACCTTGCCGGTGCGCCGGTCCAGGACGGGCTGGTTGATGCCGCGGTGGCCGTACTTCAGCTTGTAGGTGTCGAAGCCGAGTGCCCGGCCCAGGAGCTGGTTGCCGAAGCAGATGCCGAAGAAGGGCAGGCGCGCGTCGAGAACCTCACGCAGCACGGCGATCTCGTGCTCTGCGGTGACGGGGTCCCCGGGGCCGTTGGAGAAGAAGACACCGTCGGCGCCGATGGCCGAGATGTCCGCGAACGTGGACGTGGCTGGCAGCACATGCACGTCGATGCCCCGTTTGGCCAGGTGCGCCGGCGTCCCTGCATTTACCGGTCGATTCGTTTTTGTAAGAGAATGCGTAGGTGTCGTTGTCAACCTTCGACATCTGCGGGTCGCTCAATTTAGTGCCGTCTGTCAGGTCGCACTTCGCGGTCTTGATGTAAGCGACGACGGCGGCTTTATTCATGTGCTCTTTGCCCATTGACATAATCATCTTGTCGGACAGCATGGCCTCGAAATGAGCGCTGTCGCCTTTTGCGTAGGCATCCTGGGCCGCTTTCTCCATGCCCAGCAATACGTCGGTCGTCGGAGCAGCGGGAGCGGGTTTTGCGGTGTTTGCATTTGCCACATTAGCTGGCTTGTTTTCAGCAGCGCCGCCGCAGGCAGCAAAGGAAACTGCTACAGCAGCCGTTAATAAAAATGTGCAGACTTTTTTCATATTATTTAGTTCTCCTCAAAGTATTAGAATTCAAAATACAAAAGCCCGAGGGTTTTCCTTATTCAAAAACCAATCGAGCGTTCCTCTAGTCGTCCTAATTGCGTATAGTTTAAACATTACTACCATATATTGTCAAGAGGGTAGCCCAATTTATTTATCGCTAATGGATGGTTTTGTTTTTGCAAACCTCATCCAGAGTTGTTCCGCAGCGGTGTTTCAAAAAATCATTGATCTCTGCCTTGCTCATGCCCTTTTCCTTGGCGACGCGCATAAACTCCTGGATCGCCTGCTCAAGTTCTAAAAGCATTCCTTTCAGTATTTTTTCCGGTTCTTTGGGCCGCGGCATATTTACGTTTTGCTTGTCGAACAGCTTTTGCCCAATGATATGCCAACTTAAGTTGGAACTCAAAACGCTCAGTGCCTGAAATGTCTCACACCGGTAAACGCCATTGCAATGCCATGCTCATTGGCGGCGGCAATAGATTCGTCGTCCTTGATCGAACCGCCCGGCTGAATGATCGCCGAAACGCCTGATTTTGCAGCTTCGTCAACGTTGTCGCGAAAAGGAAAAAATGCGTCTGAAGCCAAAACTGAGCCTTTCAAATTATGGTTAAATCTCTCGGCCCGCATTGCCGCGATACGCACTGAATCAACGCGATTCATCTGCCCGGCGCCGACGCCGAGCGTTTGATTTTCATTCGCAAAGACAATGGCGTTCGATTTGACGTGTTTGCAGACCGTCCAGGCGAAAAGCATCGCTTTGATCTCGTCGTCGGTCGGGTGGCGTTTGGTGACGATTTTAAGATCGTGAGCCGTTAGCTGATGAACATCGGCGTCTTGAACGAGGAAGCCGCCGGAGATCTGTTTGTATTCAAGACTACGGGCGGAAACGCGACTGTTAAGGAGCGTGCCCTCGGCGGTCGATGCACGCTCGTTCACACTCGCGTTTCCGCCCTTAAGAACACGCAGATTTTTCTTTGTTTTGAATATTTCTAGCGCGTCTTCGTCATAATCCGGTGCAATGATGACCTCGGAAAAAACTTCGATCACTTGCTTAGCAGTATCAGCATCAACTTTGCGGTTAAATGCAACGATGCCGCCAAATGCGGAGACAGGATCGGTGGACAAAGCTAGTTGGTAGGCTTCTTCATTGGTCGAACCAGTGCCAACGCCCGATGGATTTGTGTGCTTTATGATCGCGACGGCCAACTCGTCGAAGTCATTTACAAGATTCCACGCGGCATCGGCGTCAATGTAGTTGTTGAACGACATTTCTTTGCCGTGAAGCTGCTCGGCGTTGGCGATGCCTCCGTCATCGGTCTTGTATAGTGCGGCTTTCTGATGAGGGTTTTCGCCGTAGCGGAGGTCGGTGATCTTTGCGAGTAGGATAGTCGAACGCATTGGAAGGAACCCGGTCGCTACCGCTCCCGGTTCTGACAAGAAGGCCGAGATCGCATGGTCGTAGCTCGCCGTGCGTGTGTATGCGAGTGCTGCGAGCCTTGCTCGGGTTTCAAGCGAAAGAGAACCCTCGTTTTTCTTCAACTCGTCGATGATCTCAGGATAAAGCTGCGAGTCGGTCACGACTGCAACGTCACGCCAGTTTTTTGCTGCCGAGCGGATCATTGCCGGGCCGCCGATGTCTATGTTTTCAACGGCTTCTTCGAGTGTGACGCCGTCTTTGGCGATGGTTTGCTCGAATGGATAAAGATTTACGACAACAAGGTCTATAGGCTCGATGCCATGCTCGTTCATCGAGGCGACGTGTTCGTCATTGTCTCTCAACGCAAGAAAAGCGCCGTGTATTTTGGGGTGAAGGGTTTTGACGCGGCCATCCATCATTTCGGGAAAACCGGTGATTTCGGAAACATCTGTGACCGTAAAGCCGTTTTCACGCAAAGCCTTTGCCGTGCCGCCTGTTGATATTACCTCGACGCCAAATCCCGCAAGCACGACTACCAGATCATTTAAACCAGTTTTGTCGGAAACGCTTATCAGCGCACGTTTTATCTTTCTCAATTCGCTCATAACAAAAAAGACCGGCTGAAAAACTAAATTTTCGGCCAGCCTCATTAACAATCTTGAGCGGGGGCAAGCCCGCCTTCCTTACTGTGTTTAATTAACTTTTGTGATTTAAATTCGACTTGCTCAATATTCAAGATATGATGAAAGAAGTCAATTAACCCAAGGGCAGTCAGGAAGGCGGGCTTGCCCCCGCTATTTTCGTTGTGATTTGCCACAACTTAGAAAAAGAACCTTCCCAAAAACAGCAGGCTCAACACAAATACGAGAGCGTAAATAATAACTTTGATAAGACTCATAAAATCCTCTATTCTGAAGTTACGCCTAAGTGCAAAAAATCATTCTATTCCCGACTAATAGCCGATGTCAAAAACTTGTTCGTCATTTTTACCGATTTTCGCCGCATCACTGCTGATTTTACATTTATTTAACAATTCAAATGCTCAAGACCTCGATGTCAATATCAAGTTGGATGCATCTCAACCACAATTCGTAATCATCGAGGGCAAAAGAAGAGTGGCTGCTGTAAAGTCACGAAATCTATCGTTTCTGACATCGGCGGCGGGTGTCGAAGTATCAGGCGAGAGAATTTCCAACCTAAAACTGTTCGATTCAAAGCGAAATGCTGTTGCCTACAAAAGATTTATGCCGGGCGAATATGTGGCCGATTCTGAGTTTGTCGAATGGAGTTATCAGGTTGATCTTACAATCCCCAAGAACCAGACTTTGATGGCACATTCGTCGTGGATAACAAATAATTTCGGCATTCTGATGCTTGACGATCTGTTGCCACAGTTTGAAAAAAGGGAAAATATCAGGTCATCGGCGGTAGTTTTTGACATAAAACAGAAAACGGAAGGCACTCAGTGGACGATTCTTGCTTCTCCGAGTGGTATCAACGACTTTACGTTCTTCGCTCCGGAGATACCAAAGGCTGTGTTTTATTTGAGAGGCGACGGAAACCAAGCGCCAATCACAAGTGCTGCCGAAA
>JAYVFJ010000192.1:0-5903 GCA_043773225.1 Chloracidobacterium sp. | reverse complement strand
ATTTCAAATTTCAAATTTTCCTGATTGATCTTTGAAAAATCTACTCTAAGAGCATCCTCATTGAGAAGCTTAAAATTATGGTATTGTGAGAATTTCTCTTTCAGCAAAAAAACAAGATCACGATCAAATTCGACTGCGATAACTTGTTCCGCATTTTTTAGCAACCGCTCAGTTAATGCCCCGTGTCCAGGTCCGATCTCAATAACCGCGTCATCTTTGCAAAGTTCAAGACCTCCGACGATTCGAGTAATAACCCCTTCGTCTTGTAAAAAATTCTGTCCAAGCGATTTTTTTGCCCGCATAACATTAGCCGGCAGGATAGCCAGTAATCTCAATATCGTCGCCAAGCCGTTCAATGGTAATGTCAGTGAGCCGCATCGCCTCGGCCAGCGAATCAGCTCCAGAGCCGCCAACCGCATTCGGAGCCTCGCGGCCGCCGATGACGATCGGAGCGGCGATGAACGTGACCTTGTCAACAAGCTTTGCGTCGCAAAAAGCGCCTGCGATCTCGCTTCCGCCTTCGACAAGCACACTCTGTATATCACGGCTTTTCAGCTCAGCTAAAACACCCTTCAGGTCGCGTCCGCCCATAGGCGATACGACAACTTCCGCACCCAAGTTACGCAAGAAAGACAGCTTGCCTGCATCATCGCTGTTAGTAAAAATAATGGTCGGCGTTTCGCCGGCCGATGAGATCAAATTAGAAACCGCAGACAACCGAAGTTGATTATCGAGCACAACACGAACAAGCGGCCTGCGACGCGGCTTGCCGCTGCGGTCTGTAAGAATAGGGTTATCAACAATCGCCGTGTTGCCGCCAATAAGAATGGCGTCGTATTCGTGACGAAGTTCGTGAACCCGCTTAATAGCATCACCGCCCGACAATGCAGTCGAAACACTGTGGTTCAGCGAAATGCGCCCGTCAATCGACATCGCAAGTTTCAAATGCACAAACAGCCTCTGCTTCTTATGCCAGCAGATAAATTTTTCGTTCAGCTTAATTGCTTCATCTGCAAGAATGCCGGTCACAACCTCAACGCCCGCATTCCGCAAAGCCTCAAAACCGCGACCCGAAACCAGCGGATTCGGATCTTCAATAGGAGCGACGACGCGCTTTATGCCTGCGTTTATCAACGCCTCCGTGCATGGCGCCGTCTTGCCATGATGCGAATGCGGTTCAAGCGAAACATACGCCGTCCCGCCGTTTGCTCTTTCGCCAGCTTGCTCAAGTGCAGTGACCTCCGCGTGTGTCACATTGTCGAAATTGTAACTTCCCTCGCCAACGATCTCGTCCTCAGCCGACACAACGATGCATCCTACAAGCGGATTCGGCGAAACAAGCCCAATGCCCTCAGCCGCCAGCCTCATGGCCTTTTGGCTTAGCTCTTTATCGATTGTATATTGATTCGTCAAAATGTTTTTCTAGCTGCTAGCTCCTAGCCGCTAGCTTCTGGCTAGTAGCTGATAGCTAGGAGCTAGCAGCTAGAATCTAATTCTAATCGTTAATTAAATAATCCGTTAACATAACTTTCCGCATCAAAAACCATCAGATCGTTGACCTGTTCGCCGATGCCGACGTAGCGGATGGGCAGGTTAAGTTCCTTGGCAATGGCGACGGCGATGCCGCCTTTGGCTGTGCCGTCGAGTTTTGTCAAAACGATGCCGGTGACGTCGGCGGTTTTCATAAACTGCCGTGCCTGTTCAAGTCCGTTCTGCCCCGTTACTGCGTCTATGACGAGCAGAGTCTCATGCGGCGCTCCCTCTACCTCTCGCGAAGATATGCGTTTCATCTTTTCAAGCTCGGCCATCAAATTTGCCTTGTTGTGCAAACGTCCTGCGGTGTCAACTATCAATACATCAGAACTGCGAGCCTTTGCAGCGGCAAGTGCGTCAAACAAAACAGCCGCCGGATCGGTTCCCTGCTTTTGCTGTATCAATTGAACGCCCGCCCGCTGCGACCAGATCTCAAGCTGATCGTTAGCCGCTGCCCGAAATGTATCTGCCGCGCATATCAAAACATCATTCCCTTCGTCCTTGATACGCTGCGCGAGTTTGCCAATCGTCGTGGTTTTGCCGACGCCGTTCACGCCGACGACCATCAGGACATACGGTTTGATAGTCTCGTCAATGGTGCGTTCGTCGGCGACGCCGCGTTCGGTCGAATGGCGGAGAATGTCGAGCAACTCCTTTTTCATCGCGGCCTTCAGAGCGGCAAGATCGCTGATCTCAGCCCGCGAAACGCCGCGTCGGACTGAATCGAGCACCTGCATCGTCGTCGCCACGCCGATGTCGGTCGAGATGAGCATTTCCTCCAGCTCGTCCAGAAACGCTTCGTCTATCTGCTTTCGCCCTTCAAAGATCGTATCGAGCCGGTTATTGATCGAATGCCTCGTCTTCTCGATCGCCTTCGTAAACCGCACCCCGATCTCGCGCTCGACAGCCTCCTCCTGAGCCTTTAGCTCCTCGACCGACTTGTCCAGCCCAAGCACTGAGCTCGAAAACTTATCTTCCTTCTTCCTACGCCAAAAAAATGCCATATGAATTACAGTCCACAGTGTAAAATGCACAATGCACAATGAAGAGAATACTTCTTCAATCGTGCATTGTGCATCGCGCACTGTGCATTTCTTACTTACGCCGCTTCATATTCGAAGCGTTTGATCATATCAGGGACGACGCGAGTGCTGAGAGACAATATTTCGACACCGACCACTCTTTCGTCTTTATCGTAGTCGAGGACTATGCCTGGCTGAACCTCCTCTGACTCGACTATCGCCGATTCGTCAAGTCTCAAATAAAGAGCATCATTCTCGCTATCCACTTTAAGTTTCATATTTCACCTCAAACGCCGGTCGAAAAAGGCCGTAACGATCCGGTTCGGCTCGACGGCCTCGTTGATTATAACACGCAATCTGCGTCCGCCATGTTCTTCGATAGATTTGACGAAATGAGTGTTACCATTCACTTCGAGCGTCTTTTTCTGCGGATCGTTAACGGTGCGCCAAACCCACGCCTCGTCGATTCCGCGTTCCGCTATCATCGTCCTGGCATGTGAAGAGAACTCGATCAATAGCAGTCTCCTTGCGGCCCACACCGCAAACTAAAGAGTATAGAAAAATATTCGACACCGGACAAACTCGTGTCAGAATCGGAAGTTGGTTTGTTCTTTGTTATCTCTGATGCTAAAAATAAGCTATGACTCTGTCTGCCGAAGAAATGCCGCCCGAGATTTTCAGTCTTTGGGAGCCTCTTTACCAAGATGTATGTACACTGCATTGGGACTGGCTTGTATTTTGTCAACTCTACGCGGACAAGGAGAACGTAGAACTTCTAAATAAGGCGGCTCCGGGTTTCTTTGGTGGCATCCAAAATATACTTTGGCATAATGTATTGTTAGGTATTTGCCGATTGACGGATAAGAAACGCGTTGCCGGACGCGAAACCTCTAGCCTTGAGCAATTGGCAGAACGTGTTGATAGAAATCAATTCGCCGAACTTTTCATCGATCTTGAATCTCTCCATGAACAAGCTCGGATTGCCGCAGAGCCGGCAAGATACGAACGAAATAAGCGAATCTCACACGCGGACTTGCATGTGAGACTTAAAACCGCGGTGAAGGTTGAGCAAGACGTTACTTTTACCAACACCGAAGAAGCGCTCGCAGGAATTCGTAAATTTATGAACAAAATAGAGGAGCAATTTCGGGGTGGGCGTGTTATGTACGAGGAGCTTATCACCAATGATAATGCTCAAAATCTAATTCGACGCCTTAAAATTGCAGATGCTTCAGGTCTAACTTGGCGGGATTTGCTAAAACAGTCACAAACGAAGTCTTAAGTCGCAATGTTTGATCGTGTATAATACTGTACCATGAAATCCTTTCTACTGATTTTCTTTCTCGCGGGTTGTGTTTCGGCCCAGTCTTTAGATGATACGCTGAAGTATCTTAACGAGACGCTTCCTGTCGCCGGTACGCTTCGTATAGAGACGCTATCGTTTAGTATCGAGGAGCCGAACTTTAGTAGCTGCAACGCTTCGTGGGTCGAAACAATTCTCAGTTCACAAAGATTTTCCGTTCCGCTCGGCACAGTGAAAGCTAAGGCGTCAGCATATTCGACAAAACCATTCGGACAGATCGTGCTCAGCGGCGACATTACTGTAAAGAGTGTCCGATATCACGATGTTACTGAAATAAAGGCTCGTTTACTTGTCGTCAAGGACGAAGCGATCGCCGGAAAACTCGTAAAAGCCTTTACGCGAGCTGCCGAACTCTGCCGCTCTAAGCCCGATCTTTTCTAACCGACGGCGACGAAAAAGCGTCTTATTATTTTTCGTGTTATTTCGTGGCTAAATCTTTAGGATCAATACCAGGAAAACCACGTCGTATTCGGAAAGTTACGTCGAATCGAGAAAGTCGTGTCATATCGGGAAAATTGGTATTTCAATTTGCCCCGGTGGTGTGCTAGCTTGATGCGGGATCGTTGTAATTACGGCGATTCTTGATCTTTGAAAATTAATCGTGAATTGTGAATCGTAAATCGGGAATAGTGAGGCGTGTCCCAAGCGAAAACCGTAGTTCAGACTGAGGCGGAACGTAGCAACAACATTATTTGCAAGAGTTACGGAGTTGTAACACAATGTGGCGTATTTTTTCCAAAAAACGCGGGACAGAGGGTGAAAAACGACGCAACTCCAATAAAAACAGTGAGTTGCGTGTCCCAAGCGGGTTCGGGACAGAGTGGGACAGTTACGATGGCAGTTTGAGCCTGTCGGACGCTTTGAACATTGCGAAGCCGAGCACGCACGAGAATACTACGGAGAAATAGAAACCGAAGAGGCTGCCGAGGGCTTTTGCGGGGATGTTGCCGAGGCCGGGCATATCAAACGCCGAGAAGACCACGCTGAAGACGCCGCTCACCATGCCGGACATTATTACTATCACGAGGGCCATCAGCAGTATCTTGAAGTAATCGACGCCGAGGCGTTTGATCGTGTCGAGGCCGACAGTCGGATTGAGCGTCGCCGCGAATGACTGCGTGTAGCCCGCGACCGCACACGCTGCCGGGAAATAGAACAATCCCCAAAGCATGCAAACGCCGCCGACGAGCAGAAAGATAATGCCGTAACCAAGTATCTGAGTTATAAGTTCCGACTGCTCTTTGGCTCGCGCTTCAGGAGCTTTGCCAACGACTGATTCAAGCTGTGCCTTTTGTGTTTGCTGTATCAATTCATTGGCACGCATGACGGCCTGCTCGCTCTCGTCTATCGGCTTGTCAGAACCACCTGCGGTAGCGGGTGGTTGATCGAGGGGATTTTGCTGGCTGTCCGTATCGGGTGTGTCTTGTCTTAAACCGCCTGCTACCGCGGGTGGTTCTGACATTTGCTCGACGCGGCGTTTTTGATCGTCGGATGTCTTATTGAGCAGATCGCGGACGGCTTGGCTCTGCTGTGCAGCTTTCACGGCGATAGGAAGTTCGGGAACAACGGTTTGTGCAGCATCGGACTGCACGGCGTTCATTTCTTTGCTGACCGAGACGGCGACGAAAAAGAATGTTGCGATCAACAAAATGATCAGCGGCCCGAACGAAACGATCCACACGCCGATGCTTAGAAAGAACGGATGAATCACGTCGTCCCACATCGAGAATTCGTCAAACGACGGCATAAAGTTTTCGCCGATCTTGCCTTGTGCAAAGTTTTGGATGGTGTTTGAGAGAACACCAAATGTGAGTGTGTTGGCGAGCAGATAACATGCCAGAGCGGAACCCATCATGTAAATCCCGCCAAAGCCCATAGCGCTTTGACCGATCGAGAAGAGCATAAACATCACCGCACCGATGAAAAGGCTCGTTTTGAACTTGAACGGATACGCGAGTGCCTGTGCGAAATCGCCAAAACCAAAA
>JAYVFJ010000191.1:0-7779 GCA_043773225.1 Chloracidobacterium sp. | reverse complement strand
GGGCTCGGTGCCGCGCCAGCTTAGTTCGAGCATCGAGCCGCGTTCCGACTTTTCTTTGCCTGAGATCGTGCCGGTCGCGATCAGGTCGCCGGTTTGCAGATTGCAGCCGTTCGACGCGTGGTGCGTCAGCATCTGGCCGATCGTCCAATAGAGGTCTTTCATATTGGACTTACTAAGAAGATGAGGCTCGATCTTTTCGTCACGCATTTTCTGCGTCTGGATAAAGACCTCAAGATTAATGTCGATGCCGCCGAATTTTTGATTGTCAGCGTCATTGAGATAATCGAGCGGCTGCGGATCGCCGGGTTCGCGTTCAAATGCATTAGTTCTAAACGGTGCGAGAGCCTCCATCGTGACGACGAACGGCGAAATGGTCGTAGCAAAATTCTTTGCAAGGAACGGCCCAAGCGGCTGGTATTCCCATGCCTGAATATCGCGTGCCGACCAGTCGTTGACAAGACACAGGCCGAAGATATGTTTCTCGGCTTCGCCTATCGGAATCGACGTGCCAAGCTCATTCCCCTGCCCGACAAAAAATCCGACCTCCATCTCGTAATCGAGATTTTTGCACGGGATAAACACCGGCGGCTTTTCGGCATCGCTCCGGTTCTGTCCGTGCGGCCGTTTGATGTCAGTGCCGTTAATCACAAAGCTCGAAGCCCGCCCGTGATAACCGATCGGTACATACTTGTAATTCGGCAGCAGCGGATTATCGGGCCGAAACATCGACCCAACATTTGTCGCATGATAAATCGAGCAGTAGAAGTCGGTGTAGTCGCCGATTTCTAGTGGGATATCAAAGCTAGTGTCCAAGCGAGAAACGAGATGTTTACCAACAGCAATTCGGTCGTGTTCTGATGTACTCGTACTTAGAAGTTCGACCAATTTGCGTCGCAATGGAACCCATATCTCCGGAGCGATTGTGAGTGCCCAAAGAAATTCAAACTCGTCGGTCAAGCCCTCATCGTCGAACCCGCCGAATGGGAAGCCTGCGAGTTCCTCACTATTTAGAAATCCGTCGCGAGCGCATCCCGCCAGATCGAGGACGAAATCACCAATCGGAACTCCGACAAAAATTCCGCGTTCGATATCGCCAGTTCGACACTGGCAAAACGGCAAATTCTGTATCGGAAAATCCGTATTCGGGTCGTTGGCGCTCTCGACCCAGCTTTTGAGGTTCGGGTCGTGGGTTTCGTTGATTTCGTACATAAGATTGCTAACCGCGAAATACGCCAAAACTGCTAAAAATTGGTTTCTTTGTATTTAGTATTTTTCGTATATTTCGCGGTTATAAAATTCCAAGTTTTTGCAGATCGGCGACCGGTTCGTCGAATGAGCATGAGCCGAACGACTGTATGCCGAAGGCGCGGAGGCGTTCGATGTGCAGCATATTTAATCTGTAATTATCTCGCCAGACAATGGCGTTGTCTTCGAAGCGGAAGACCTCGCCGAATTCTTCTTCCATCACGTCTTCGAGAAAGCTGACCTTATAGCCTTCGCGGGCGAGACCTGTCATCAAAAACAAATTGAGAAAACCGTGCATCGTGCCCTCGACCGAATTGGCTTCATAGGTCAGCGGCCTGAAACATCGTATCGGATGATGCAAACCGGCGGTCGCTTTGAACTGAATATTTGCCGCGAGGCAAGTGCGCACAAAGCGAATTATTTGTCGCGTTGAAGGAAATGCGTCGGGCGTAACACCGCCGGTGCGAATTTTTGCCCGCTGTTTTTTTAACGCGAGTGTTGCGACAAGGTCGGCCAAATTCTCATCCGGCGCGATCTCGAAATACGCCGTGACGTCGCCGGGCAATGACGCGACGGCGTTTTCGATCTCCCCATGCGATGATGCCTTTATTTCAACAGTGTCACAGACGACGCCATCATTACGCGTATTAAAATTCTTGATGCGGTGCATCGTTTCGACCACGTCTTCGCCAACGACTACGCTCAGGCGCCACGGATTTGCAGAGTCACGAGGGATAAACTCACTCGCGCTTTCGTAAAATTCGTCCAACCGCGCCGCCATTACGATAAAACGGCCGAGCATCCAGTTGTAATTGCTGCTGCGGTAGGTTGCGTAATTTAATACGGCTTCGGACATCGGCAGCCCGGCCGGCGGAAAAAGCCCGGCATAGTCAATCGCTCCGGCTAAGAGGGTTTTTACTGATTGCATTATGTCTGTGCCTGTTACAGGAGCGTTCATCCTATATTTGATGATAAAGAATATCGGGGTGATATTACAACTTTCGAGGTATAATGAAGTTTTAACGCAAAGACGCAAAGGAGCAAAGACGCAAAGGAATACAATTTATTTCTTCTTTCTTTGCGGTCTTTGCGTCTTTGCGACTTTGCGTTAAAAATTTCCCTGCGCTTGCATTTAGCCAAAAGGTTGGAGTATCTTGATTGAACCTAGAGTTGTACGGAAAATTTGATGCGCGTTTTAGGAATTGATCCCGGCAGCGAAACGCTCGGTTGGGGCGTTGTTGACGGCAGCGGGACAAAATATGCGTTGGTTGATTTTGGCACGGTCAAATCGAACACTAAGCAGCAATTTTCCAAACGCCTGTTGAATATTTACAATGCCGTCGCTGAGATAATGGCGACGCATTCGCCCGATGTGCTCTCGGTCGAGGATACGTTTTACGCCGTCAATGTCGGCGTGGCTTTGAAGCTCGGGCAAGTTCGCGGCACCATGCTTTTGCTCGCGGAACAACGCGGCATTGAGATCGCCGAATACGCGCCGAGACTGGTGAAACAAACCGTTGTCGGTTACGGCAATGCCGAAAAGCACCAGGTGCAGGAAATGGTCAAGATACTTTTGAAAATGAAGTCGGTACCGACGCCGCACGACGCGGCCGATGCGCTTGCGGTTGCGATATGCCATTTTCATCATTGTGGAATGCAGGACAAAATAAAACGCTCACAAAAGCCGAAGTAGTGTTTCGGCTCAGGGAAAACTTATGAAACTCCCTTTTTTAACAACACTCCTTCTTATCTTCGTCGTTTTTTGCGGCTCGGTGAATGCTCAGCAACGAAAACGTTCGCCTGTTGTCTCAAAGCCCAAAGTTGCCGCCGCGCAAAAGAGCAGTGAGATCGGCCAAACGGCTGTCGTTGTTGACGAAACGCTCGCCGTCCTGCGCAAGAATCCAAGCTTGTTTTCAGAATCCGTGCATCGAATGTCTCGCGGCCGAATGGTCCAAATTCTAGGCACCACAGAGGCCGACGGCGTAAAATTTTATCGCGTCACCGTCCCGCCAAAGAATTTCGGCTGGGTTCAGGCTGACGCAGTTTTTGGCAAATTTCGCGCAGGCGACGAGGAAAGATTGGCGACGCTTGTGCAGGCATTGGACGGGTTTGACCAGATCGAGGCCGCAGTCGAGTTTTTTGAGCTTTATCCAACTTCAAAATTCCGGCCTTCGATACTTTTGCTTTTTGGCGACCTGATCGAAGAGGAAGCAGCTAAAATTTCAAAACATGCGAATAACAACCTGAAACGTGCCGAGATGGCAGCTTCCGCGGCGCCGCTGCACAGCTATTATCTCAACTACAACAGACTGGATCGTTACCGCAGGCTCGGCATCATTTTTCTGTTCAACGCGGCGGCGAAACAATTCCATTACGATGGCTCAAGCTGGAAAGAAATAATAGCTAAATTCGCCACCTCGCCCGAAGTCGCCGAAGCTCAAAAACGCCTTGATGCTCTTAAGATCAAGATGGAAAAGCCGACGTCAAAATAACTTGGCTATTTGGGCAGCGACGCGGGCGTTGTTTTCGAGTAGCGCAATGTTGGTTGCGAGCGTTCGACCACCGCTTCGTTCTGACATTTGGGATAGCAGAAACGGTGTTATCTCTTTTCCGTGAATTCCTTTTTCGTCGGCAAGTTCTAATGCGTCGGCGAGGATTGATTCCAATTCGGGACGATCAATTTCAAATTCCTGCGGCACTGGAACAGTCACGACAACGGCATTTCTTAATCCCAACTCATCGCGGGCGTTTGCAATGGCAGCAACTTCCTGTGCCGTCTCGACTCGTTCGTCCAATGCCAAACCACTCGAACGCGAATAGAACGCGGGCATTTCGTCACATTGCCAGCCCAGAACAGTGATACCATGAGTTTCCAGCCATTCGCGCGTTCGCGGCAGGTCAAGGACGATCTTTGCGCCTGAGCAAACCACAGTGATCGGAGTCTGTGCAAGCTCGGGCAGATCGGCTGAAACATCAGCCGAAAAACCACGATGAACACCACCAATGCCGCCCGTTGAAAAAATCTTGATGCCGGCTCGATGCGCAATAAATGCGGTCGTTGCCACCGTCGTCGCGCAGGTCAATTTATTTGCGACGGCTATTGCCAGATCGCGCCTTGATATCTTTCGGATATTTTTGCCGGTTGCGAGACTTTCGATTTGATCGTTATTGAGGCCGACGAAAAACTCGCCGTCAAAAACTGCAATCGTTGCCGGAACCGCTCCCCCTGCACGTATGACCGCTTCTAATTTGAAGGCCGTTTCGATATTTTGCGGATAAGGCAGTCCGTGCGCAATGACCGTCGATTCGAGCGCGACGACGGGACGATTCTCGTTCAGCGCCTCTGCAACTTCGTCGGCAAGATGGATTTCCATATTCAGAAAATTTGGCTTGGCTAGAAGCTGGAAGCTAGCGGCTAGAAGCTAGAATTTATTTGCCGGCTACTAGCCGCTAGCTTCCAGCTTCCAGCCAGAATTTACTTGACCATATGCCCGATACGGCTGAGGCGCGGGTGCGTGATGCAGCCAAAGAAATCTCCGTTCGACGCGCCGCGGTCGCATGACCAATAGACAAACATCGCCCGCCCGATTATCAGTTCACGCGGCACAAAGCCCCAATAACGGCTGTCCTCGCTGTTGTCACGGCTGTCGCCCATTACAAAAAAGCTGTTTGGCGGCACGGCCATTGTCTTGTCTTTTACTCCAAACTCATAGCCGCGCCGCGAAAGATGCTGGCCGGCCCTTATCGGTTCCATCGTGTCTTTTGAGTAAAAGACGTTATAAGTCTGGTCAGATTGCCGCTCCTCAAATTCCCTCGTATCGAGCGCCGACTGGTTGTCCTCGGCGTCGCCGATAATGCGATGTTCGGGAAGTAATTGTCCGTTGACAAAAACCTGATTGTCGCGGAACTCGACTGTCTCGCCCGGCAGACCGACCACGCGCTTAACGTAATTGATCTGGTATGGAATGATGTTTCTCGATTTGTCCATTTCGGGATGGATCTTGTTTCCGGGATATTTGAAAACGATAATGTCGCCGCGCTCGATCTCGCGTTGCGGCAAAAATGGCAGCGAGCCGCCGCCCGGCGTAAAAATGAACTTGTTGACCAACAGATAATCGCCGACGAGGATAGTATTCTGCATCGAACCGGTCGGCACCGTGACGGCCTGCAAAATAAACGTCATTCCGAAAATCGCCATCACGAGCGTGACGACAAACGATTCGAAATATTCGCGGATCGTAGATTTTGGCGGCCCCGTTTGTTTTTCTTTCGGCGGCGGCTCAGGCTTTGGTTCCGTCTCTTCAAAAATACTCATAGGATAATGAACAATAATACGTTATTTCTTTCGCGTGCGTTTCGGTTTGTCCTTTTGCAGGATAATATTTAAGGCTTCGGCGGCGGCAACCATTTCAGCTGCTTTTATAGAATTGCCCTGGCCTTTTGCTTTTCCGTTTTCCAATGCCACCTCGACAAAAAAAGTTCTCGCGTGCGGCGGTCCTTCGGTTTTTAGCAGTTGATACACGGCCGTTTTTTGTTTTTGCGCCTGAAGCTCGGTTTGCAGCCGCGATTTGAAATCGATCGAGGCTTCCGGCGTTACGCTTTGCAGCCTTTCCTCCATCAGCCGCGTTATTACGACACGAGCAGCGACATAACCGGCGTCCAAAAAAACCGCGCCGATCACCGCTTCAAAAGCATTTGTCAAAAGGCTCTGCTTTCGGCGTCCGCTTTTGACCTCGCTGCCGCCGAGACGCAAGAATTCGCCCAAACCGATTGTTTCTGACAGCGTCGCCAACGCCGAGCCGCTGACCAGATTGTGTTTCATCAGCGTCAAGCCGCCTTCGCTAAGCGTCGGGTTTCTTAAGTAAAGCTGTTCGGCGATGACGAGGCCGAGAACGGAATCGCCGATGAACTCCATTGACTCATTCTCGGCGCTGCGCACGTTTTCCTCTGTCTCGCCGGGCAAATTTTCATACGCCCACGAACGATGCGTGACGGCACGTTCGAGCAATTTCACATTCTTAAACTTGTGGCCGATTATGGCCTCAAGGGGTCCAAGTGCAACACGCATTGACGGTAATTGTAGCAAAAAAGAAAGCCGGGCACGTCATAATACGAGTGCCCGGCCGATTTTTAGATCATTTTGCCAGTGGCCTAGGTTGTCCTTTTCTTCACAACACGCTTTTTGACTGTCGCCTGAGGTTTTGTTCCATTCATAGGTTTCGCAACAGGCGTTGCGGACGGTTTGGTCGGCGCCGTCGGCGGTTTTGTCGCAGGCGGTGCAGGCTTAACAGTAGCCGGAGGCGTGATTGTGGTTGTAGTTGTTGTAGTTGGCGCAGCACCCGGTTCCGGATCAACGATCGGTGTAACCGGCGTCGTCGGATTCGTAAACGGTTTTGCAATCGTCGCATTGATCCACGCGTCAACGCCTTCTGTTTTGCCAAAACGCAGATTATACGCGTCGGCAACATTCTTCTTCATTTTTTCTTTGTAGGTCTTTCCCGCAGCCGTCGTATCGGGCGCAAATTTATAAGCACGGGAAAAAGCATCCATCGCCCGCTCCGCCATTCCATTCGAGAGAGCAACTTTTGCTTTGATGGCGTCGGCTTTTTCCTTTGCAACCTCAGGCGTGTCCGTATCTTTCTGATCGGCAGCCATCGTCTTGATCTCGGCGTTCAGCTTATTAAGTTCATCGAAATAATAATCTCCGATCAAAGCATATGGAAGAGGGCTTTTTGACGTCTCGGTTGAATTCTGTGTCGCCTTAAAGAAATAAGGTGCGGCGTCTTTCTTGTTCTTCATGGCAACCTGAGTCAGATAGCCGATGGTCACATTCAGTTCCGCAAGTGCCTTTTCTTTTGTTTTGAACGCCCACCCGAACAAGCCGTATTTTTCAGTAGTTTTGCCCGCTTCTAACGCGGCAATTGCCTGTTTTGCAAACTTGATCGTATCGTCGTTATATTTGAAATTGGTCCTGCCGGCGTAAAGCTCGTCGTAGCCGATCGATCCGAGCGTGATCATTAGATCAACCTGATCCGGTTCAACCACAAGAATTTCTTTTCCGACGGCATATACATCGTCCCAGTTTGAAGTCTTTACGGCAGCATCAAAACGTTTGTAGCGAGCCTGTGCCTCCTGAGCTTTAACGGCTAATCGATAGGAATCTTCCCATTTAGGAAGAAGCGGCGTGAGATAATTCGCAAATTCTTTTGCAGGTTCACAACTGCCGTATTTTACCAAAAACTGTTTGGTGTTTTCTATCTTCGCCTTCCTGCTTTCGAGATCAGTCTTAGAGAGTAGGTCCCTAATCTTCGTATCCAACGCATTAAGTCCTGCTGAATCCTCGCACGGGTTTGGAGAGGACGTAGCGTCCTGCGCCAAACTCGCTACAGCCCCAAGAGCAATAAATGCGACCAGTAAAAGTGCCGCGTTTGTATGTCTAAAAATCGTTTTCATCTAAATCCTTCCTCGGGTGAAACCCAAAAAAATATATTCAATCTACCAACTGCCTCGCCGAAGATCGTCTTACTCCGGTTT
>JAYVFJ010000190.1:0-2672 GCA_043773225.1 Chloracidobacterium sp. | reverse complement strand
GTTAAATGTCCGGCAACATTATCCCGTTTGATCTCAGGCTGGTAAAAATCATTAAAATCGTCCACGACCGTGATCTGCCAGCCGCCTTCGGCGAGCAGCCGGTCAACCAGATGTGACCCTATAAACCCGGCACCGCCGGTGACTAATATATTCCTCATAAAAATATGAAGTATAACGGAATTTGACCGCAGATAAACGCAGATCTTAAGAAAATTTGATTTATCCCTATCGCGTCATCTGAGTCATCTGCATCTGCGGTGAAAGTTGCGTTAATTCGAAATAGATTCAAAAACCACTTGTGTACGCCCATTATCGGAGATTTACATGAAACAAGCAAAAAACAGGCTTTTGCTTGTCAATATTGATGCGCGTTCTTTATACTTATGTATGGCGCGAACACGCGACAGGCAGGTGAGAAGATTGAAAACTGAATTAAATCGAGGCAACACATCGGCAGTGGGCCGTAGCTTTGCGATCATCGTCAGCCGCTGGAACGTCGAATACACGTCGAAACTGGCAATTGGCGCGGTCGAAGCTCTCAAAGGAGCTGGAGCAGATGAGGAAGCGATAGATATTTTTCGCGTTCCGGGTGCGTTCGAGCTGCCGGTGGCTTCTCTAAAAGCCGCAGAAAGCGACGAATACAGCGCCGTGATCGCGCTTGGGGTCGTTATCCGGGGAGATACGCCGCATTTCGATTACGTCGCCGGACAGACAGCCGCGGGTTTGATGCAGGCATCTATGCAAACGGGCGTCCCCGTGATGTTTGGCGTCATCACGGCGGATAACATTGAGCAGGTCATAGCGCGTTGTGGTGAAAAGGAAGAGAACAAGGGTTATGAAGCGGCACTTTCGGCAATTGAAACTGCCAATGTGCTAAGCGAAATTAGAGTTCGAACCGAATCGCTTTGGGAAGTACGAAAAGAGAGTCTTTTTAATGTCGTTTGACAAAGCAGAGAAGAGTTCCGGCACGAGGCACAAAGCACGCGAATGTGCTCTGCAGATGCTTTTTGCGTCTGATCTCGTCAGCCGCGATTCCGAGGCACTGACTCAGGACTATTGGAACGAGCTCGGCGACACCGCGATTGATGACAAGACGCGGGCGTTTGCTAATGGTCTTGTCTCCGGAACGCTCGAAAAACTCGACTCCATAGACGATGTGATCCGCACACGTGCAGAGCATTGGCGGATCGAACGAATGGCCATCGTTGACCGCAACGTGCTACGCCTTGCTGTGTACGAGTTTATCTATCAGGATACACCCGACACTGTCGCCATTAATGAAGCTCTCGAGATCGCCCGTCGTTTTTCAACCTACGAGGCCACACAATTTATTAACGGCATTCTCGATGCCATTAAACAAGATATCGAAACGGCATCAAACAGCTACGTGGCCGGAAAATCACACTCCTCGTCAATATAGATCACTCTTTTAACGATGAAATTCGCGGCTCTAACTGTCGGTGTTTTGATTTTGTGGACAACCGTTAACTCTCAAGACCTGCCAAAGAAAATTCGCGGATATAAAATCTACACCGCCAAAATCTCTGTTGTTAATTCCACCGATCAGGCCTCAAACAATGAAAACGTGGATGCTCTCATAAAACTCGGTGAGCCAAAGATCGCAAGCATCGGTTTCTCCGGCGTGGTCATCGAGATCGGTGCCGAGATAATTTCAGCTAAACAAAATGGACAAGTGCAATTTGTCACATTCCGCGACATTCGCATCAATAACATCGCGATCGAGATCGAAGAATATAATTATTCGTTTGTCTTTAAGAGTGGAAAATCCGTCACACTTTCCAAACCCATCCGTATCTCGGTGGGCCTAATGAGCTTACCAAAGGCCGCATACCGCGAATTGTTCCAGAGCAAAGATAGATTAAAGGTGACGGGAACTGCGTTTGTCTTTGGTAAGTTTAAGAAGTTTTGGTTTAGTTTTGAAAGAGTGGTTCCCATAAAGATCGAATTAGCAATAAGCAATCCGCTTCGTTCCTGAAGGCATTTCGAGCTACTTTTTCTGGCCGTTTTGCGTTAAAATTCAAGTTCAGTCGAGGCGTCTTAAAAATAAAGTGAGCGAAAATACAACTAATTTATCCAAACACATAAGTGAGGCTTTTGGTTCCAACGCAACGTATGTTGAGGGGCTTTTAGAGCGTTACAAATCCGACCCGAAACTGGTTGACGAATCGTGGCAGACGTATTTCGCTGATCTGCTCGGCGGCGGCACTCCATCCACAAACGGCCAGGAGCCCGCATCTGTTTCCGTTCCGCCTACTACGGAAGTCTCAACTCCCGCAAAGCCGCCCGTTGCCGTACCGCTTGCGCCAGACACTGAGCCAAAACCGATCACAGGCGTTGCTAAAAAGATCGTTGAGAACATGGAACAGAGCCTGACGGTTCCGACGGCGACGAGCTTTCGCAATATTCCGGTCAAGGTTCTCGAAGAAAATCGCCGCATCATCAATGAACATCTCGCCTCTCAAGGTCGCGGCAAGGTTTCGTTCACGCACATAATCGCGTGGGCAATCGTCCAATCTGTAAAGGCTTATCCGCAATTGAATTTTGGCTACGGCGTCGTAAACGGCGCGCCTTCCCGGCTCGAACACGAGAATGTAAATCTCGGAATCGCTATCGATGTCGAGAAAAAAGACGGTTTGCGAAATTTGCTCGTG
>JAYVFJ010000189.1:0-16331 GCA_043773225.1 Chloracidobacterium sp. | reverse complement strand
GATGCCGTCTCCAAAGTCAGTGGGAAAGAGTCCGACCGCGACTCCAACGCCGGATATGACGGACATGGACAGCGAAAAAATGGGCGCACCCGGCCTTGTGCCTCCAGGGATTATGGTCGGCATGGCCAAACGGTGGATGGTCGGCTATCAGGTGATGTTCGATAAGATGGATGGCAATCGCGTAGGAACCCACAATGTTAGCAATGCATTTGTTCTCAGTCGGTTTATGGCGTCCCCAACCGATATGGCCATGCAAATGCACATGGGAATGGTCATGTATTCGCCGACCGATAAGCTCACACTAATGGCAATGGTTCCCTTTATCCGGAAGTCTATGAACCATGTCACGAGCGACGGCACTAGGTTCAACGAGCTGACCAAAGGAGTCGGTGACGTTGAACTACGAGCCCTTTATGTCCTGTACGCGAAGAAAGACCTTAGACATCGTTTTCTGTTAAATGCCGGGGTCGGACTGCCTTCCGGCTCAATCGATCAGAAGATGGGCCCTCATAGATTGGAGTATCCGATGCAATTGGGATCGGGGACTTTTTCCATCGTTCCAGGCTTTACTTATCTCGGTCAGGCAAAGCCTTGGGGTTGGGGAGCCGAATTCATTCCTACGCTGCGGATAGGCCGGAACGGTAACGGCTACAGGCTTGGAAATCGTTACCAGCCGAGCGTTTGGGGTGCGCGAACGTTGAATCGGTGGGTAAGTTTGTCTGCCCGGCTTAATGGCGATGTATGGCGAAATATCAGAGGCGCCGATCCGATGCTGGACATCATGGACGAACCCACTAAAGACCCGACGCTTCAAGGCGGCAGGCGCCTCGACATTATACTTGGGCCAAACATTCACCCATCCCGATTAAAGGGTCAGGAATTTTTTATCCATTTCGATAAACCGATCTTTCAATCACTCGACGGCCCGCAGTTACAAAGACAATGGGCGGTGACGCTGGGCTGGCAATATGCATTCTGATAGGAGGATATTATGAAAATCAATGCGATAAACTTTGGTTTGGCGGGTGCGATCACCGCCGCGATTGGAACTAAACAGCCCGAACACAGGACATTCTATCTAATTTACAAAGACAAAACACAGAGGAAAAAATAATGAAAAAACAAATAATGTTGGTATGTGCAGTAATTGCAATTAGTCTCTTTACCGCCGCGAGTGCTACAGCGCAGGGCGATAAAAAGATGACGAAAGGTGAAATGGAGATGGACGCGATGCACAAAAGCCCGCATCACTTACTGATGATGGCTCATCATCACAGCGCAATGACGTTCGCGACTTTGCTTAGGGATATGACAAAGGACGGGAAGATCGCCGACGTTGAGGTTGCCCGAAACGCTTTTGCAGAGATAAAGCACTGTATGGACCAGTTGGGAATGATCCATCGGATGCATATGAGCGGTATGAGCAAGGAAATGGCCGCCAAGATGAAGCCCATGATGGCCGAGATGAAAACAAAAATGAACGCCGAAAAAGCAGCGATAAATGAGCATGTCGCCGCTCTCGAAAGGGCTTTTCAGATGGAAATGCCTGATGCTGCCGAAATTCAAAAGCATTCGTCTGAGTTGGTCATGGCATTTGAAAAAATGATGCCGCCGGGAAAGAAAATGGATATGTCGGATAAAAAACCGATGTAAGCAAAAGATCCGAATAAATAAGCAATAAAAGGGAGGAGCAATGAAAACCGAGCATCACGAATCGACAGGCAGAAACTTAAGCCCAAGCATGTTAGTCATCTTGGTTTTAAGCCTCGGCGTGGCAGCATATTTTTTCTTTTTTCAAAAAACATTAGATTCAAATAACGGATTGCTTATTTTACTTTTACTGGCCTGCCCGTTAATGCATCTGTTTATGCACCGCGGGCATAGCGGGCATTAGACGTATTGTAAAGCTATAGGTCGGTCTGTGTTGATAACAATTAGGAGGTCAAAATCATGATGTATGGCGATTATCATTTCTTTGGAATGCACCTGTTATGGTGGTTCTTTTGGATACTTATTATGTTCCTGATGTTTGGATGGTTTGAACCTGTGCCAAAAAAACGACTCAGGAGAGACTCACCGCTCGACATTCTGCAAAAAAGATTTGCGTCGGGTGAGATTACAAACGAGGAGTATCAGGAGAAAAAGAGAATTCTTGAAAGTGACACCGCGAACCAATAGAGACTAAGTAGAACTGGAGGATAGCAATACTAAAACAGCCTGACTCGTGGGCAGCCGGTTCAATATTTTATCGACTTGAAGGAGAAAAAAATGAGTTGTTGTAGTGATGTAATGAAACCAATCGAAGCGTCGTCATGCTGTACGCCGCAGGACACGGCGGCAAGTGCGGCACAGGCAATGAAACATTCAGGCTGCGGGTGTGCACCTGTGGTTGAAAATACCGAAAATCTGAAACTTGTCGGCGTCGTCACCGAACGGGATGTCTGTCACCATGTAGCGGCTGAGGACGTTAAGGCGTCAGAAGTGAGCGTCGAAAAGATCATGCGGCCCGCTTCTTCTTGTTGCGGTACGGATGATTCTCTCGAAGAAACGGCTAGCAAACTTAACGAACACCAAACAACGAGCCTGCCAGTTATAGATCAGGCCGGCAGTTGCTGCGGCACCGTGAGCCTACACGACGTTCGCGAGAATAGCACGGCGGTAACGGCCTAAATGGAGCAATATGAAACTATCAAAACTGATACATATACTTAATGTCCTTGTAGGATTTGCAGGCGTTGCAACGGCGATCACCGGAGTTCTGGCTAATAATAGTCTGGTGTGGGGGCTTACGCGAGAACATCTTCTTCTATGTTCAGGCGTTCTTATACTCATCGCTATCTGGCTCGCAGTGAACACCGTCCATCACGTAATGCTTGAGGAAAAAGGCGAGGTGGTCTGAATTTAGCTCATCGGGACTTGTTTTGGTTAAACTGAAGGATTTATGCTCAGTGGAAGGCATGAATCTGTCATTTTAACCTAATAATTATTATGGAAGAGACTTTAGACCCGATCTGCGGAATGACGGTTTCGCCTGAAACTGCGGCGGGTGAATTTGAATATGAGGGCACGACTTACTACTTTTGCGGCGTCGGTTGCCTGAACAAATTCAAAACCGATCCCGCCTCATTTTTGAAACCAAAAGAAAAAACCGTCGATGTCCCGAAAGATGTCGAATACACCTGCCCGATGCACCCGCAGATCGTGCAGATCGGGCCGGGTTCGTGTCCTATTTGCGGAATGGCCCTGGAGCCGAGAGTCGTTTCGCTCGACACGGTTGAGGACAATGTTGAGCTGCGCAGCATGAGCCGGAGATTCTGGATAAGCGTAGCGTTTTCCATACCGGTTTTTCTCCTGGCGTCTGCCGGAATGTTTTTTTCTATCGAGCATTTTGTTCCGCCAAATATAAGTTCCTGGATTCAATTTGCACTTGGCTCAATTGTTGTTCTTTGGGGCGGCTTTCCATTCTTTCAACGTGCGCTTTCGTCAATAAAAAATGTCAGTCCTAATATGTTCACGCTTATCGCGATGGGCACGGGAGCGGCATGGATATACAGCACATTCGCATTGTTTTTTCCGCAGAGTTTTCCGGTGTCCTTCCGAGACCATAGCGGTGAAGTGCCGCTTTACTTTGAGGCCGCCGCGGTCATAACAACGTTGGTTTTGCTTGGCCAGGTTCTCGAACTGAGGGCGCGTAGCCAAACGTCGAGCGCTATAAAGGAATTACTCGGCCTGGCTCCCAAAACCGCGCGTTTGATCGACGCGAGCGGAAACGAAACCGATGTTCCGCTCGAAACGGTAAAGATAGGCGATCTGTTGCGCGTCCGTCCGGGCGAGAAAATTCCGGTTGACGGCGTTTTGACCGAAGGCCGAAGTTCCGTTGACGAATCAATGGTCACCGGCGAGTCTATTCCGGTCCAAAAAGAAGCAAGCGACAGCGTTGTCGGCGGAACAGTAAATGGCACTGGAAGCTTTATAATGCGGGCGGAACGAGTCGGCAGCGAAACACTATTGGCGCAGATCGTCCGAATGGTCAGCGAAGCTCAACGCAGCCGCGCACCGATCCAACGGCTGGCCGATCTGGTATCGGCTTATTTCGTGCCAGCCGTAATATTGGTTGCCGTCGTAACATTTGTGGTTTGGATGTTCTTCGGGCCCGAGCCGTGGTTTATTTACGCTTTGGCAAATGCGATCGCCGTCCTCATCATAGCCTGTCCTTGTGCGTTGGGACTTGCCACGCCGATGTCAATCATGGTCGGAACCGGACGCGGCGCAACAGCCGGAGTTTTGGTCAAGAACGCCGAGGCACTCGAGATCCTTGAAAAAGTAAATGTCCTAATAGTGGACAAAACCGGAACGCTGACCGAGGGCAAGCCAAAACTTGTTTCGGTGATCGCAAAAGGTATCGGTGAACAGGAATTTCTGCGCCTTGCGGCGAGTCTCGAACGAAACAGCGAACATCCGCTTGCCGAGTCAATCGTCTCAGGTGCCGAAGATCGAAAAGTCGAATTCCAACCTGTCGAGAATTTTGAATCGATCACGGGAAAGGGCGTGACCGGTCAGGTCGGCGGCAAGCACGTGGCATTGGGAAATCTAAAACTACTGGAGCATATTTCCGTCAAAGCCGACGCGGATCTGGAATCGCAAGCCGACAAACTCAGAACCGAAGGTCAAACCGTTATGTTTGTAGCGGTTGAAGGTCAACATGTGGGTATCGTCGGTGTTTCCGATCCCATAAAAGGATCTGCGGCGGAGGCGATCCGGATGCTGCATGAAGCCGGCGTCGAGATCGTGATGCTGACAGGTGATAACCCGGTCACGGCTAATGCCGTCGCGAAGAAGCTTGGGCTCGATAAAGTTCAGGCGGAGGTTCTGCCCGAACAAAAAGGCGAGATCGTTAAACAATATCAGGCAAGCGGAAAGATCGTCGCGATGGCCGGTGACGGCGTAAATGATGCTCCGGCTCTGGCTCAAGCCCAAGTCGGTATCGCGATGGGAACGGGAACGGATGTAGCCATAGAAAGCGCGGGGGTAACGCTTCTAAAGGGCGATCTGCTAGGCATCGTCCGTGCCAAAAAGCTTAGTCACGCGACAATGTCAAACATTCGGCAAAATCTATTCTTTGCCTTTTTTTACAACGTGTTGGGAGTGCCAATAGCGGCGGGCGTGTTGTATCCGGTCTTCGGCATACTTCTTTCGCCGATCATCGCCAGCGCGGCTATGACGTTCAGCTCGGTTTCAGTGATCCTAAATGCTTTACGGCTTCGAAATATCAAGCTGTAGTTTTAATCCATAAAGACACCAAGGTCACAAAGAAAATTCACTATGCTTCTTTGTGTTCTTAGTGCCTTTGTGGTGAAAATTGATTTATGCAAAAGATAGCGTTGGCAATTCACGGCGGAGCAGGAACGATCCTCAGATCACAGATGACGCCGGCTCTCGAAGCCGAATATCGCAGTGGTCTCGAATCTGCTTTGAAAGCAGGCTGGGAAATTCTGGAAAAGGGGGGCAGTTCACTCGATGCGGTCGAGGCTGCCGTTTGTTCGCTTGAAGATTTCCCTCTTTTCAACGCCGGTCGCGGCTCGGTCTTCACGCACGAAGGCAAACAGGAAATGGACGCTTCGATAATGGACGGCCGCACGATCAAAGCAGGTGCAGTCGCCTTCGTAAAAAATATCAAAAATCCCGTCAACCTTGCCCGCCTTGTGAAGGAACGCACCGATCACATACTGCTCGCCGGCGATGGTGCTAATCAATTCGCCGAACAGATCGGCGTTCATCTCGAACCCGACGAATATTTCTTCACCGAGCACCGCTGGCTGCAGCTCCAGGAAGCAATGGCTGAAGGCCGTGTTCAACTGGATCATGCGAAAGAAGAAGGGGAGAAGAGGAGTGGCGGAGAAGAGGAGACGGTTGTGTCTTCCAATCGCAAATCGCAAATCGCAAATCGCAAATCCCTCGGCACCGTTGGTGCAGTAGCTTGCGACAGTAATGGCCATCTCGCCGCCGCAACCTCGACCGGCGGCATGACCAACAAAAAATACGGCCGCGTCGGTGACACTCCATTGATCGGTGCCGGAACTTATGCAGACGACACCTGTGCTGTCTCATGCACCGGCCACGGCGAATACTTCATGCTCGGCGTCACGGCATTCGACGTTGCTGCTCGATTGAAATACAAAGGTTTGAGTCTTGAGGATGCCGCCCGCGAAACCATCGCCCGCCTCACCGAGCTCAAAGGCGACGGCGGCCTGATCGCAGTCGATACTCACGGCAATGTCACACTGCCGTTCAATTCCGAAGGAATGTATCGTGGATTCGTCACTTCAAATGGCGACTTCAACACCGAAATTTTTCGATAACGCTTACCCTTCCGCTTTCTTGTCGTTCACCATATCGCGGTATTCCTGCACATAACCGATATCTTTGGGGACGAGATCGGCGAGGGTTACGACCAGTTCTTTCTTGCGGCCGTATTTTATCGCGTGGTGAATGGCGTCGCGGCTTTCGGGGATGATGCGGACGGTTGGTTCGCCGCTGCTGCGGGCGATGCCTTCCTGCAGCAACGCATACATGTCTTTTTCGTCACGGCCGCGAAGGTAATGTCCGCGACGAATTACGATACGGTCAAAGGTCTCGCCCGCGATCTGGCCGAATTCACGGATGTCATCGTCGCGCCGGTCGCCCGTGCCATTGATAACGCAGGTGCGGTATTTATTGGGCAGTTTCGCAATAAATGCTGCAAGGCCGCGAAGACCCGCAGGATTATGCGCGTAATCCATCAAGACCGTCACTTCACCGACCTCGACAAAATTCAATCGTCCGGGCGTCTGAGCTGTTCCCGCATTAAATGTTGTCAGCCCTACACGCAGATCCTCAAGCGAAACGCCGTGAACAAAACACGCCAGCGTTGCCGCGAGCACATTTTGAACCATAAATTCCGCACGACCGCCGTAGGTCAGCGGGATGTTGGTCGCCTTCTCAATCCGCACCTTCCATTTGCCTTTGAGGATCGTTACGTAGCCGTTCTCATAAACACAGGAAACGCGTCCGCGTTCTGCTCGACGCTTAATGTTCGGATTGTTCTCGTCCATCGAAAAACAGACGACTTGCCCGTCGGTCAGTTCCTTCATTTTGTAAACGAGATCGTCCTCGGCGTTGAGTACCGCAAAACCTTTTTTCGAAACGGCGCGCGGCACGACCGATTTTACGCGGGCGAGGTCTTCGAGGGTGTTTACATCTTTCAAACCCAAATGATCGGCCGCGATGTTTGTGACAATACCTATGTCACAATGATCAAATCCCAAACCCGAACGGATAATGCCGCCGCGGGCAGTTTCCAAAACAGCCACGTCAACCGTCGGATCTTTCAGAACCAACTGTGCGGAAACCGGCCCGGTGTTGTCGCCAGCCACGATCTGCTGATTGCCGATATACGTGCCGTCAGTCGTAGTAAAGCCAACAGTGCGGCCTGCATTTTTTAAGATGTGCGCTATCAGACGTGTCGTCGTCGTTTTACCGTTTGTGCCCGTGATCGCAAAGATCGGTATGCGTGACGGAGTTCCGGTGGGAAAAAGCATGTCGATCACATGCTCGGCGACATTGCGGCCGATGCCTTCGCTCGGTGCAAGGTGCATCCGGAAGCCCGGAGCCGCGTTGACCTCGATAATGCCGCCGCCGTTTTCGCTGAGTGGCTCGCTGACATTTGGCGCTATAACATCGACGCCTGCCACGTCGAGGCCGATGATCCGTGCGATGCGTTCAAAAAGAAAGACGTTTTCAGGATGAACTTCGTCGGTGCAGTCGATCGCCGTGCCCCCGGTCGAGATATTCGCGGTAGTTTTGAGATGCAGTGTCTCGCCTTTTGGCAAGATGGTGCCGAGCTCATACCCGGCTTTGCGAATACATCTCGTTGTTTGATTGTCTATGTCGATCTGCGTCAGAACATTTTCGTGGCCGTAACCGCGGCGTGGGTCTGCGTTTGTCTTATCGATCAGTTTCTGAATTGTGCTTTTGCCATCGCCAACAACGTGTGCCGGAACGCGCTCGGCAACAGCGATCAGGCGATTATTCACAACGAGCGCCCGGAAATCAGCACCGACGAGTTGTTGTTCGACAATAATATAACGCGAATATTCTTTCGCCTTTTCAAACGCGACGTTGGCGTCGTCCATCGTTCTTATTCCCACGGTCGCGCCTTTGCCGTGATTGCCGTCGAGCGGTTTTATCACGACCGGATAGCCAACTCTATTAACGGTTTCTTCGAGTTCCTCGATGTCCCGAATCTTATAACCCTTTGGAACAGGAACGCCCATATCGCCGAGCAGCTTCTTGGTCGCGTGCTTGTTGCCAGCGATGTCAACCGAGATCATATTTGTATTAACAGTCGTCGTAGCCTGTATGCGCTTTTGATGAACGCCATAGCCAAGCTGCACCAGCGATTGGTCGTTCAGCCGAATAAACGGAATATCACGATTGTCCGCCTCTTCGATAAGCGATCCGGTTGATGGGCCGAACCGCACATTCTCGCGGATCTCGCGCATTTCCTGGATGTCTTTTGCGAGATCGCCTTTGATGTCCTTTACAGCCTTTCCTTCGGCGAGATCGAGAAAAATACGAACAGCCGTACGCCCCGCAAATCGGCCTACTTCTTCTTCGAGGTAGCTGTAAACAACATTGTAAACACCCTTTTCGTCAGTCTCACGCGTCCTGCCGTAGCCGGTGTCCATGCCCGCGAGCGTTTGTAACTCAAGTGCGAAATGCTCGATCACATGCCCGGCCCATGTTCCTTCTTCGACACGCCTGAGAAACCCGCCTTCTTCCTGATAACTGCACCCGTGCGTGACGAGAGAAGGCATAACTTCCGTCATCCGTTCATAAAAATCTTTGATCTTGCCGGTCGGCCTCACTTCATATTCGCCTATATCAAGGCGCAGGATGATGAGCTTTTTCCAATAACCGCTCCAGTAATTAGGGCCCCGTAAGGTACGTATCTCTAGAATGTCCATGTTATGAAATAGGTCGTATAGGTCCTATATGTCCTATGTGTCTTATCCAAGATCTGGTAACAGAAACTCATTTGTCGGCTGCATCGGATGTCTTTCGAGGTAGTTATAAACTAAACCATCACGCAGTATGTGAAGCTGCACACCGCACACGCTAAAGCTATCATTTTCAGCGACTTCCGCTATCTCATTGAAAGTAATCTGTGAACCGTCAACAATAGTCGCCGAGCCTTGTCCGAACACCTCAAGCACTCCATTACCATTCAGAATTATCGCAGTATTCTCATCAACACCGATACCCAGATTATACGGGTTATATGAAACTGCGGTAATCAGACGACTGATGCGGCCCCGCTCGGTAAAATGCTGATCAATGATGATGTTTTTCAAGAAACCAAGCCCCGGAGAAAGTTTCACGGCATTCTTGTGCGGATGTGAGCTCGGCTCGCCGCGAACGATCATTGACGTACTCATTGCCGCGGCACCGGCGCTTGTTCCGGCCAAAACCAGGTCGGTGTCGCGGACCATGTTTCGGAGTTTTTCAGCCAGTTTAGTCCCGCCAAGCAGACTAACAAGACGCATCTGATCGCCGCCCGTTATGATCGCCCCGGTAAGGCCGTTGGTAAGTTTATCGATATCCGCATTGACTACATCCTGCCGCGAAGTGGCCCGCAATACGCGCGGGTTCGTGACGCCGAGATTCCGAAAAGCCTGCGTGTAAACGTCCGCCGCAAATTCAGGATAGTCAGACGCCACCGGCACGATCAAAACTTCCGCTTTTTCGCCACCAGCCAGCTCAAGAAACTTTTTCAAGATCCGCCGTTCGTTATATTTGTCCTCTGCCCCGCCAATCACGAGCAGATGCCCGCCGATGATCTCGCGGTCATGCGATTCACTCATTTGTAATTTTTGTAACTGCTAAATTTCAGAAAACTTTACTTAAAGTTATTGTAAAGCGCGTGATTGGTCAAGATTTGGAAACAGAAGAATTCACCACAGAGTTCACAGAGAGCACTAAGAATCACGCTTAATTTGGAACGACCGTCATTATGTCTTAATTTCCGCATCGAGCCGTTCTTTTAGAAACATCTTTATTAGTGACTGATACGGAACATCACGTTTGTTTGCAGCGAGCTTAAGGCGGTCAAGCATTGACGCAGTTAACCGCAGCGAGATCGTTCGCGTGGTCATTTTCAGATTCGGAAAGACTACTCGTTCGGCTTTGTCCCAATCGAAATAATCCGTGCTGTCATGAGTCGTCCAAAACTTGCGTTCCTCGTCTTCTGTTTTAAATTTAGGAATCTCCTTTAACTTTTTCTTCATATATCCTCTGTTCTCGCCGCGTCATGTCTCTTGCAGAAATAACACGAATTATTTTTTCTCGTATAG
Source organism: Chloracidobacterium sp. (assembly GCA_043773225.1). Classification (GTDB taxonomy): domain Bacteria; phylum Acidobacteriota; class Blastocatellia; order Pyrinomonadales; family Pyrinomonadaceae; genus OLB17. The sequence goes on along the minus strand of JAYVFJ010000189.1, from coordinate 5,940 downwards.
TAAAGATCACGGTTAACCTTCGCCCAACGTCGGTAGTGCCGCGAGCGGCGTAGCGCGTCTCCGCCGTCGAGTGAGTGGCGTCTCGCACAATGGCAATCGGCTGATTGGCAAAAACATCTTCACTTTCTTTATCGGTTACGCGATGAAGACACCAGTTCTTGTTGGAATTACTTTCGTCCCAATCAAATCCTTCGCATTGGTCAAGTATCGATGACATCTATGGTATATTATAGCAATATACACTGAATCAATCAAATTTTTTGTTATGCACTAAGTTCGGCTTTCCGTGACCCAGCTGAATGAATTTCCTGCAAGCTTCTTACGATCACATGTTTCTCAGACATTTTTGTCCCGATGGCTTCGACAAGAGCTTCGGCGCCGGTTATCGTTGTTACGCACGGCGTGTTGAATTGCAGGGCGGCTTTGCGAATTGCCTGTTCGTCGTAGAACGAAATTTTACCGAGCGGCGTGTTTATGATTAGGGCGATCTCGCCCTGCATAATGAGATCGGCGATGTTTGGACGGCCTTCGTTTACCTTAAAGACTGACTCGCATTCCAAACCGACTTCTCTTAAGCGATTTGCCGTGCCGTAGGTTGCCACGAGATCGAAGCCGAGTTTGTTGAGCCGTCGCGCGAGAACTACAGCTTGCCCTTTGTCTGAATCATTGACCGAGATAAAGGCTTTACCTTTTAAAGGCAGCGTCAGGCCTGCACCTTCCATCGCTTTGCCGTATGCCTCACCGAAATTTGCGCCGACGCCCATGACCTCGCCGGTCGAGTGCATTTCGGGGCCGAGGATCGGATCGACGCCGGCAAATTTCTTAAACGGGAACACCGGCGATTTTACAAAGATCTTTGGCACCGGCAAAACATCGGGCAGATTGAACTCCGCCAAAGTCTTTTCACCAGCCATAACTAATGAAGCGATCTTTGCGATTGGGACTCCGGTCGCTTTTGCAACGAACGGCACAGTCCGCGATGCACGCGGATTTACCTCAAGCACATAGACGCGGTCGTCCTTGATTGCGTATTGAATGTTCATTAAGCCTTTGACCTTTAATGCCTGCGCGAGAAGTTTCGTGTAATGTTGAATTGTTTCGAGATGCTCGGCAGCGATCTTTTGCGCCGGGAGAACACTGGACGAATCGCCCGAATGAATACCCGCTTCTTCGATGTGTTCTTGAATGCCAGCTATAACGACTGTGCCTTCGTCTGCCAACGCATCGACATCTATCTCGGCTGCGCGTTCGAGAAATTTGTCTATAAGGATCGGTTTTTCCGGCGAAGCATCGACCGCGGAACGCATATATTCGTCCAGCGACTGGTCATCATAAACTATCGCCATCGCGCGCCCGCCAAGCACAAAACTCGGACGCACAACAATCGGATAACCTATTTTGTTTGCAACGGTTTTAGCTTGTTTAGCTGATGTAACGCTGGAATTATCAGGGCAGGGGATTTTTAGCTTTTCAAGCAACGCTCCAAAGCGTTTTCTGTCCTCCGCCAGGTCTATCGAATCCGGCGATGTTCCGATGATCGGGACACCCGCTTCATGCAGCCTATCAGCCAAATTCAGCGGTGTTTGACCGCCGAATTGGACGATCACGCCATCAGGTTTTTCGACATCAACGATGTTCATCACATCTTCAAAAGTCAGCGGCTCAAAATACAAACGATCTGAAGTGTCGTAATCAGTCGAAACTGTTTCAGGATTGCAGTTGACCATGATCGTTTCAAAATCCGCATCACGCAAAGCAAAACTCGCATGACAGCAACAGTAGTCAAATTCGATTCCCTGCCCGATTCGATTCGGCCCCGAGCCGAGGATCATTATTTTGCGTCTGTCGGTCGGCGCGGCTTCGCACTCTTCTTCGTATGTCGAATAAAAATATGGCGTGTAAGATTCAAACTCGGCCCCGCACGTATCGACACGTTTGTAAACCGGAGTGATGCCTAGTTTTTTGCGATGCTGACGAATGTCGGTTTCGGAGTCGCCCGTCAGATAAAAAAGCCGCCGGTCAGACAAACCGCATTCCTTAGCGACACGAATCTCATCAATTGAATATTCCCGGATCGGTTTTGCGTCGAGGCCTGCCTGAAACTCCATCACCTGTGCAAGCTGATCGAGAAACCACGGATCGATCATCGTCAACCGATGTATTTCATCTATTGAGTATCCATTCTGCAAAGCGTAGGTGATGTATGAAAATCGCTGAGAGTTTGGGCGGGCGAGTTTTCGCTGCAACTCTGCATCGGGAACATTTTGCAGACGAAGCGGTTTAACTGCCTCAAGCGAACGTAGTCCCTTGAACAGAGATTCCTTAAATGTGCGGCCTATCGCCATCACTTCACCGACCGATTTCATCTGCGTTCCAAGCACATCTTCGGCTCCGGGAAATTTCTCGAACGCCCATTTCGGTATTTTGGTGACGACATAATCTATCGTCGGTTCAAACGATGCCGGAGTCTTTTTCGTGATGTCATTTGGTATCTCGTCAAGCGTGTAACCGACGGCGAGTTTGGCTGCAATCTTGGCGATGGGAAAGCCCGTCGCTTTTGACGCCAATGCAGAAGAACGCGAGACGCGCGGGTTCATTTCGATGATCCGCACATCGCCGTTTTCGGGATTTACGGCAAACTGAATGTTCGAGCCACCGGTCTCGACGCCGACCTTGCGTATGCAAGCCTTCGACATATCACGCAGGTTCTGATATTCCCGGTCGGTGAGCGTCTGCGCGGGTGCGACCGTGATCGAATCGCCTGTATGTACGCCCATCGGATCGAAATTCTCGATTGAGCAGATAATGACGACGTTGTCATTGAGGTCACGCATGACCTCAAGCTCATATTCTTTCCAACCGAGAATTGATTCTTCGACAAGGATCTGCGAGTTCGGCGAAGCTGCCAATCCACCCTTTGCAATTTCTTCAAACTCGTCAGGATTAAACGCCGTGCCGCCGCCTGTTCCGCCAAGCGTATAGCTCGGCCGCACGATCGCCGGATAACCTATCTCTTCGACTAGGGTTGCCGCCTCTTCCCAAGTGTGCGCAAAGCCGCCCTTCGGACTCTGGATGCCGATCTCATCCATCGCCGCTTTGAAAAGCTCGCGGTCTTCTCCGACCTTTATCGCGTTAATGTTTGCACCGATAAGTTTGACGCCATATTTATCGAGAATTCCTTTCTCGTAAAGCTCGACAGATAGATTAAGTCCCGTTTGCCCGCCGACAGTCGGCAAGAGCGCGTCCGGGCGTTCTTTTTCAATTATCGCCGTAACAGTTTCGAGTGTAAGCGGTTCGATGTAAGTATGATCTGCAATCTCAGGGTCGGTCATGATCGTCGCCGGATTGGAATTTACCAATACGACCTCAAAACCTTCCTGTTTGAGAGCTCGGCAAGCCTGCGTTCCCGAATAATCAAACTCGCAGGCCTGCCCGATCACGATTGGGCCTGAACCGATGATCAGTATCTTGTTGATGTCAGTGCGTTTGGGCATTTAGGTTTTTCTTGTGTTCGCGGTAAGTATGATTGTATTATAGACTGCATTTCTTCGACAAAACGGATAGGAAATAAGATGAAATTATCAATCGTTCTCATTATCGGCCTGTTTGTTTTCGCGGCCTCCGCGAACGCTCAAAAGGCGGCTGAGGAATATAACCGGGGATTAGCGTTTCAGGATAAAGGCGACAAGGTGAATGCAATGCTCTCGTATGACCGGGCGATCGCGTTAGATCCCAAACTCGTCGATGCCTATAACAACCGAGCAACTTTAAAACTTGCCGCGGGCGATATTAGTGGAGCCATCGCCGACCTCTCCAAGATCGTCGAACTCACGCCTAAGCATCCGCTGAGCTATTACAATCGTGGCTGTATTTACCTCGACCAAAACACTTTTGACGCGGCGATAGCAGATTTTTCAAAGGCCATCGACATCTTCAACGGCCTGACGGATAAATACGACAAAAAAGCCCACGAGATGTCGTATAACAACCGCGGAAATGCTCTAGTTGCCAAAAAAGAATTCACGGCCGCGCTGGCTGATTACAACCGCGCGCTTGAAATAATGCCAAAAAGTTACGAGGCTTTCACAGGCCGAGGCGCCGCAAAGCAGGAATTGAGCGACTTTGCCGGAGCGGTCGCCGACTATACAAAAGCCTTGGAATTAGCGCCAAAAAGCATTGTGGTTTTACTAAATCGCGCAAGTGCAAATGAAGAAGTTGATAAAAATGCCGCGATCGCCGATTACTCAAAAGTAATTGAGCTAAAACCTGACAATGCAGACGCCTACGCCCGCCGCGGAATCATGTATTTGGATTTAAAAAGAAAAGCGGAAGCTGTAAGCGACTTGAAAAAAGCCTTCGAGATTGACCTAAGCCTAAAGACCGATTACGATGTGTTTTTGAAGGAAGCCCTAAAGCCCGCTAAGAAATAAGAATACTAATACATCAAAAAAACGCGGCTCTCTCGAACCGCGGTTTCTGCTTTTCGATTCAACTGTTATTTTATCAGACTGTAACGGTCGTTCCGTCAAACTTTGTCAGGCTGAATCCGCCGAATGGTTCGTTGTAACAGCGTTTCTGATCTTTTAGAACGCTGATCGCAAGTGCCTCGCCGAGTTTAAGTGACTCGGCAGCATCCGAACGCCAATGGACGCCGGCGATGTTGCGGCCGTTCGCCACGTTCGAGGCGATCTTGTTAAGCTCGCCGCCAACCGTCAGAGAATCGCCCACATATGGCACAAGCGCCGTTCCGGCAGTATTTGGAACAACCGGGTTTGGAATGACGAACGACTCGTTAAACCAGGCCTTGAGAATTGTTACACATGCTCCGGCGACGGTCGCGTGGCCTGCTCCGTAGGCCGGATGCGTTGGCGAACCCTCGGGAAAAGCCATCGGCAACAGCGCGTTACCGGCAGGCAAGTAACCGCCGAGACGCGAAACCGTATTCAAGGATGTCAGAATCTCAGGATGCACCGGATAACCTGCTCCGTGATATGCCGTTCGATCAACCCGTGCAGCAAAAACCTCAGGACGCAAACGGCGATGCACTAACCATTTTTGATTCCACACCGCTTTGAGAGCCCGTGTCGAAACCTCGCACAATAGCGTCGCAATATGCGGCCCGCCAAATGTCGCAAATCCTGCTTGGGTCGCGGAGTCGTTGTAAGGATTTCCATCATCAAACGGAACGCCCATGCCGGCAATGATCAAAAATGCCTGAAAATACCCCTGAAAAAGCACGTCTATATGAACCCATGCTCCAATATCGCGGCCGTTTCGCATGTATCTAAGCGTCGGGTCAAAAACCTCTCCGCTTGCCGGAGCGGCTCCGTTCTGGATCGCCAGCCAAGTGGCAAAATCGGTCATGTAATCCACGTTAGGAACGGTTGTCGTGATGCGCTGATTGATCTCGTTTGAGCCAAAATGGCACGGATGATAGAAAAACTGCGACAACAACGGGCCGGTCCTGTCGCCGGTTGTCAGACCACGGAAAAGAAGTTCCGGCGTGACCTCTCCGCTGCCGTTTTTTGGCCCCTTAAAATCTGCGCCAAAAGCGGTCAGATCGGCAGCCGCGGCATTTGCGATTCCATTTGACGAGTAGTCCGTAAACGGAACGTCACGCAGCAAAGCCATCCAGTAATTCTCAGCGATTTCGGCGGCGATCTCTTTGCTGGCAAATTTCGGAGCAGGCGGCTGAAGGAACGCGAATGCATCTTTTCCTTCCAGATCGAAAGCATAGCCGCTCTGCGGACTGGTAAGTTTACGCACGCCGCCCATAGGAATTTGCTCAAATAATGCCGGGTTTCCTATCCGCAAAGCTTTTAGCAAAGCCTCGTATGCCGCAGGCACGACTTCACCGTTTGCCTGATGCGGAAGAGCTTTGGAATAGCTGGCGATCTGGTTTGGATACAATACCTCATCGCCGTTGTTTGGCCGGCTGAA
>JAYVFJ010000188.1:0-19499 GCA_043773225.1 Chloracidobacterium sp. | reverse complement strand
ACCATCGAGATATTCGACCACAAAGGCACGGCCGACGGCACATGTGACGGGCAAAAGAACGGCGCTCTCTGGGGCACCGCCGTGTATGTGAAAGAAGGCAGCGACTGGAAACTGGCGTTTCTCTTCGAATCGCCTGCGATGTAAATTTTGTAACTTTAATGGCTAATTAAAGGCCGCGATCTAAAACAGGTCGCGGCCTTTTTTTGGTTAGATATAATAAGAAATTATGAAGCAGACAAGTCTAACGATATTCACTTTCTTTGCTGCCTTTTTCATTGTTGTATCCGAAGTGCCCGCCCAAAATGATCCAACTATTGACACCTTAATGGCCCTTGAGAAAAAGGCAAATGAAGCCTGGCACAAGGGCGATTCAAAATTCTTTGACGGCCTTTTGAGTGAAAAGTTTGTCGCCCGCGAAGACGAGAAGCGACTTGATAAAGCCGCCCTTGTAAAAATGATCGCTGACACGAAATGCGCGATTAAAACATGGGATCTCGAAGAGCCTTGGTTGGTAAAGATCAACGCCGACACTTATGTGCTTAGCTATCGTGGAACCTACGACGCAACCTGTCCCGGGCCTGACGGCAAATCTATGCAGATTCCGAGTCCTACGCGGGTGGCAACCGTCTGGATCCGTAGCGGCGACAAATGGCAGGCGGCGTTTCACGGCGAGAATTTGATCGTTGATCCCAAAAATGTTTCGTTATCCGCGATTGCTCGGTCTTCGAAAGCCAAACGCGGCGACGTTAAAACAAAAACTTTGGCAGCGTTGGAAAAAGCCGCGTGGGAAGCTTGGAAAGATCACGACCTCAGAAAAATGGACAGGCTAACTGCCAAAGGCCTTTCGTTCATTGATATTTTTGGCAATGATTACGACGACAGAGCTACAATTTTGAAGACGTGGTCGAGCAATGTTTGCAAGGTCAAGAGCGTAATTATTTCCGACGCAGTTTCTTTCTCTCTTTCGCCGACTGTCGCATTGCTGACGCACATCGGAACCGCCAACGGCACATGCTACGGCGAGAAACTTGGGCCGATTTACGGAAACTCTGTTTATGTAAAAGAAGGCCGCGCATGGAAGCTGGCGTTTACCATGAACATGCCCGCAATGTAGTTGTCGCTTTTAAATCTCTACTGCTCACTCAGCAAAGCCGATGACGCGCAGATCACGTCCGTCCGTCGATACCGAAATAGTTCCGTTCTCGCCGGTTGTAATCACGTCAGCACCGCTGTCCTGCCATCGCTTTACAACCTCCGGGTGAGGATGACCAAATGGAGAGTTTCTGCCGACTGAGATCACCGCGTATTTTGCCTGCGTTGCATTGATAAATTCTTGCGTGGATGAAGTGCGGCTGCCGTGATGCGGAACCTTTATCAGATCGGCCGTGAGCGTGCCGCCGTTGTTTATGAGCGATGATTCGGCCTGACGCTCGATGTCACCGGTCAGCAGAAACGCTCGGCTTCCGTAAATGAATCGCAAAACTACAGAATGATCGTTGTCGGAAATGGCGTTTGGATCTTCTGCAGATGTCGGATAAAGCACCTCGACGGTCACGTCGCCAAATTGCAGACGATCACCGCGAGCGATCAACTCTGTCGGGATTCCGCGACGCCGCAATACTTCTGCAAGCGACGCAAAGTCAGGATCGTTCATTGGCGTTCGACCAAACACTGCCGAGCCGATACTGAAATTTTTTGCTACATCCGTCAACCCTTGCATATGATCGGCGTCAGCGTGCGTAGCTAAGATATGGTCAATGTGCGAATATCCTCGATGCCATAAAAACTCGGACACAACCGCCTCGCCGATGCCTCGATGGTCAAGCTCAAAAGGCTCGGCATCTTCATCATCTTTTTTCTTATACCTGAATCGTCCACCGCCGTCGATGAGCAGCGTTTTGCCATCGGGAAATGTTACAAGCGCCGAATCACCCTGCCCGACATCCAGAAAATCAAAATGCAGCCGTCCATCGGGATGCGGAGCGCTAAAGGGATGAAAGGCAATGATTGAGACCAGCAAGAGCAACGCTGAAATGACAGGATAAAGCACGTTCTTTTGCATCGGCCATGTGCTTTGCTTCAAGTCGAAAGGCTTCCAGCGATTCACCGCAAAAGCAAGAAACACGACTGGCAGAAAATACAAAACATATATCGCTCTGCCAAATTCCGAATACGCCGGTAAACGAAAACTGGCCAAACCATTATCCGAAAACAAACGCGGAACGACGAGCATCAGCCAATTAAATATTTCCGCAAAGATAAACAAAGGAGCCGCAAGCAATGTGCTGAAATGATTGACAACCGCGCCGACCACTGCCGCAAAACTCTCAAGAGCAATAAAGAATCCGACCCAAAGATTTAGCAAAACAGACGCGACCGAAATACGATGAAAATAGACGACCAGCAACGGCAGCATCCAGATCTGAACAATAAGGGATACAACGACACCCTCGAAAGCAAATCTAATGAATGTTTGAAATCCGCCGGTGGCAAGTTTTATCCTAAAGAGCGATTTAAAAAGGGCTGCCTTCCAGATATTTCGCTTCGATTCAGCTTTCCATGTTTCTGGATTCCAATACAGCGTCTCGCAAAAACGCCTTAACCAGTCAGGCACATTCGGCGGAAACGGCGTCTGGGTTGACGGCATCCATTTTCCGATTCTTTGCAGTTTATCTATAAGCGGATAAACGGATGCAATGATGGCTGCGACGCTAACAAAGGTGAGTTGAAATGACGGATTAAAAAGATCGGATGGCCGCCAGACAAGCAAGATAAATGCGCAGACTCCGAGCGAGTTCAGCAAACCTCCCTGGCGATAGATAACATAAGAAAACGAAACAACCGTGAACATTATCGCCGCCCGCACGACCGGAACATCGGCTCCGACAGCTAATGTATAAGCCCACAAGATAAGCATCGTGACAATAAACTGCGTCCACCGATTTCGTGTTAATTGCCGCAAAAATAAAAGCAGCAGGCCGCCGATAAATGTTATGTGCAGTCCCGAAATTACAAGAATATGAAACGTCCCGCCGTCGCGAAACAGATCAGCCGTGTCTTTATCAAGAAAATATTTATCACCAAGCAGCGACGCGATCATAATGCCCGCAGTCGGACGACTGAGATTGTTTTTAAGATCGTCAATCAACCGCGCACGTTGGTCATAAACCCACGCTAGCGGCATGAAAACGCTTTCGTCGGCAAGCTTTTCTACAAGCAATTGACTCTTAATCGAGCCGCTCGCGTCAACGCCAAGACGGTCGAGAATTTCTCTTTTTGGCATGACGCCCGGATTGAGAAACTCGTCCTCGCGTTCCAATTTACATGCGACACGAATGCGCGATCCATATTTCAAATCTGGAATTTGAAATTTGAGATCAGTGTTCGGTTTAGGCTCGTACACAGGCAGAAAAAGTCGGACATTGCCAGAGACTTTAAGCTCATTGCCGCGATATGTAATTGTTTCAGAACGGAGATTAAGAAATACGCCATCAACCGACGGTTCAGGCCGCCCGGTGAGAACGCCTTCGACCTCAACCGCATCGCCGGAGCGGATCGTGCCGTTGTCGTATAAAGTCTTTAATCGGTTGTAAGCGTTGTTTCGTTTCACCTCAAACTGAAATGAAACAGTTCCGGCGGACATGAATGCGAGCGCGATAAAAATCGTGGAAATCCCGTGTTTGCAACCTAAAAATGCCGCCGCTGCCAAGCCAGCCGCAACCACAACCGGCCAAAGCGTTTCACCCAATGAAATAAAATTGGCTAACAAAATACCCGACGCAAGAGATGCGGCGAGCCATAGCATCGGGTAGCGGTTGAAGTTTGGGCGTGGACGATCGTCGGACATCGCGTTCGCGTTATTCTGTTTTTAGGTATGGTTGGATTTCAAGAAAGCGCTTTTCGCTTATGCCGCGTATTTGCATTAGGTGTTCGACGCGGCGAAACGGTCCGTTTTCTTCACGAAACTGGATTATCTTTTCCGCAGTCTTGCGTCCAATATACGGCAGCTTTTCAAGTTCATCCGCTGTCGCCGTATTTATGTTAATAGCGTTTTGTGTTGCTGCAGCAGAAGTTTGTTGCTCATAAACAATTCGAGATGTGCAAGCCGTTATCAACGAAAACAAAATCAATATGAAAATGCTGCGATACATACCGACTGCTTACTGCTCATCTCCCATTGCGCCTTCCTCGATGTCCTGTAGATCCTCATAAGCCTTTGCGAGCACAGGACGTGCCCGGGTTGAGCCGTCCATTTCGCCGATGTAGCCTTCGCGAACCATTGCGTCGAGGATGGCGGCGGCGCGGCCGTAGCCGATACGCAGGTGACGTTGCAGCAGCGACGTCGAGCCGCGTTTGGCTTGGACGACGCATTTGAGAGCATCATTAAAGAGCGGGTCGCGGCGTCCGGGCAGATCGCCGCTGTCGTCGAGTTCCTCTTCGGTTTTGGTGATCGTGGTGTCGTATTCGGGACGGAAAATTTGCCCATTATGGCCCTTGACGTGATCGACAACTTGTTTGATCTCGGCCTCGTTGACGAATGCCCCATGAACTCGCGTCACTTGCGAATTTCCCGGCGGCAAAAAGAGCATGTCGCCGCTGCCGAGCAAACTCTCGGCACCGTTCGCATCAATGATCGTTCTCGAATCTACTTTGCTTGAAACTCTAAAACTAATACGCGACGGGAAATTCGCTTTTATGAGGCCGGTAATAACATCGACCGACGGCCGCTGCGTCGCAAGCACAAGATGAATGCCGACCGCTCGCGCCATTTGAGCGAGACGCGTGATTGATTCCTCGACTTCCTTTCCGCTGACCATCATCAAATCGGCAAGCTCGTCAATGATGATAACGATGTATGGCAAAATGCGGTGGGGTTCACCTTGCTCGTCCCATTGCTCGTCTGCATTCAACTGTTTGGCTTTTGTGTTATAGCCGTCGATGTTGCGAACGCCGTAACCGGCGAGATCTTTGTATCGGCGTTCCATCTCGACAACCGCCCAGCGAAGCGAGACCGCCGCGCGCTTCGGGTCAGTTATAATAGGCGTCGCGAGGTGCGGAATGTCGGCATAAAGTCCTAGTTCGAGTCGCTTCGGATCGACCATGATGAATTTCACTTCGTCTGGCCTCGCCTTATAAAGGATAGACATCACGAGCGTGTTGACGCCGACCGATTTACCCGCACCGGTCGCACCGGCGATCAAAAGATGCGGCATTTTTGTAAGATCGGCTACAAATTTGTCGCCGTTGATCGTCTTGCCGAGACCAAGCGTGAGCAGCGATGAAGATTTCTTAAAAATCGGCGATTCGATCACCTCGCGAAGAAAGATGACCTCGCGTTTTTGATTCGGCACCTCGATGCCGACGTGCGCTTTACCGGGAATACGGTCGATGCGTATTGACGGCGCTTTCAGCGCCAAACAGAGATCATCCACGAGTCCGGTCACACGCGAATATTTGACGCCGGCGTCGGGCTTGAATTCAAAAGTCGTGACGATCGGCCCCGGCGCAATATGCATGACCTTGCCGGGAACATTAAATTCTGCCGCTTTCTGCGCAAGCAGATCGGCTGTTTCGCGCAGCTCTGATTCCTTGTGCGTAAGCGGTTTTGGAACTTCGCTCAGCAAGGTCGAATCCGGCAGTTTATACCTGTCAAAATTCTGCGTGCTTGCTGGTATCGACAGTTCGTCGGATTCTTCGTCGTCGATGGTCGGCTTATCGTCAGGCTCACTCGTTTCAGATCTGGCTTCAACCGGCTCCTTTTCGATCTCCGGCGCAACGACCTTTTGTGTCTCATAAGATTTATCCGGCGAATCAATCGTCGGGATCGAAACGCGGTCATCGTCGGCAAAAAGCGGCTCCGATCGCCCAACGGCAGCGGCCGCGGCCAACGCTTCCACATCCGCAACCGCAATAGTAGGCGGGATCGTTTCATCGGTGTGCTCGCGTCTGCCTTTGCGTTTCTCTACGCGTTTCTTTGTGGCGGCTGATATTTCGGGGGAACGCTCCAAGCGGCGTTTTACGCGCCACCCGTCAATACGCATTTTGATATTCTCACCGGCAAAATCAAAATGACTCAAGAATCCGGCGAGCGTGAAATTTGTTATGAGGAGAATCGAGCTTACAAATATCGCAAATAATAAAATGCCCGCGCCGATCGACCCAATAAAGTGCGCCGTGGTCTGCGCCGCTGCCTCGCCGACAATCGCGCCGTAGCCGCCAAAAAGAGCTATCAAACCGGAAAGCGAAATCGCAAAGAAAATAAATCCCGCAGCACGCGACGCACGCGGCACAAGCGTGTCCGACTGATAAACGCGCCACGCAATGATTCCGATCAAAACCGGAATAAGATACGCCGTCCAGCCAAAGGCACTAAAAAAAATGGCAGCAATATTCGCACCGACAAAGCCGATCCAGTTCTTTGTATTTGGCAGTCCCCCGCCGGTCGAGATCAACGAACGATCATCAGCGCTGCTCGTAACCAGACACAAAAACACAAGCACGGCGACCGCTGCGAGAATTATTGCGACAACATCATTCCAATGCGAATGTTGTGCGGACTTACTTTTTTTCTTGAGCAAAGTGGTCCCGTCGGCGAGACAAAAATTAATGTCATCGTCCTTGTAAACCTCATTGCATGTCGGGCAAATTTTCATGAAAACTCAGCACTGTTGCAGAAGCCCGCACGAAGTAAGGGCACCCGCGATAACCACTCAATTAGACAAAACGAAGTCACCTTGGCCATATAACGTATATTCTATAGCCGCTTGAACGTGCCGAGGCTTCCACAAATAGCGACGACTTCGGCCTCGCGACCAAACCTTTGTATCGACGCCGATCAGTCCGCTCTCCCGTAATAATTTGGTCGCATTTGCTTTAAGCGCGTCAACTATCCTCTCAGGTTTCTGCGCCGCCGAAAGCACCACATGGGCATGGTTCGTCCTGACGTTGGCCGCTTGGAGTAAAAACCGTCGCCGGACGCAGAGTTCTCGTATGGCCGTCTCGACAACGGTGCGCATTTGATCATTTAAGAGAAAAGCAGGCTGATTCATTTCTTCTGCCATCCATCTCTCGAGCGTCTCGTTTTGTCGGTAACGCGGATGCCCGTATCCGTTCCATCCGTCGCGTTTTACAGACGTACGCTCGTCGCCATGCAGCCACGTGCCGTATGTCCGAAAAGTCAATAGATAAGCTAGCGGGAAAGTATTTTCTTCCCAGACCTCATAACCATATTCATCTAGCTGTTCGTGTTTGGGGGTCATAATGGTCATTCCTATGCAGGCGCCTTTACTACGTGCGGGCTGTTGCAGAAGCACACACGTAGTAAGTGCATCATACCTCAATTCTGTGAGTGCCCTTACTTCGTGCGGGCTTCTGCAACAGCTCCTTTCTTGAAAACAAGGAACTCCTTTATGAAATTATCAATATTACCATCAAGCACCGAATCCACGTCCGAAGTTTCGTGTTTCGTCCGCGTGTCCTTTACCAATCTATATGGATGAAGAACATAATTGCGGATCTGCGAGCCAAACGCGATGTCTTGCTTAGTCGCCTCGAGTTCGGCGGCGCCTTCGCGGCGTTTTTCGAGTTCAAGTTCATACAGCTTTGACCGCAGGACCTGCATCGCAACGGCGCGATTCTGGATCTGCGAACGCTGATTCTGACAAGTTACCACAATTCCGCTCGGAAGATGAGTAATTCTTACAGCGCTGTCCGTAACATTGACGTGCTGTCCGCCGGCCCCGGACGACCTGTAAGTGTCAACGCGAAGGTCTTTGTCCTCGATATTCACCTCGATATTTTCGTCTATCTCGGGCGAGACGAACAGCGAAGCAAACGAAGTTTCGCGGCTTCCGCCGGAGTTAAAAGGCGAGATACGCACCAGCCGATGCACGCCGGCCTCCGCCGAAAGCAGGCCGTAAGCGTAATCGCCCTCGACGCGGAAAGTCGCTGATTTAATACCGGCTTCGCTGCCCGACTGTTCGTCGAGGATCTCGACCTTAAACCCACGCTTTTCGCACCAACGCAGATACATCCGCAGCAGCATCTGTGCAAAATCCTGCGCGTCGGTGCCGCCAGCACCCGCCTGGATCGAGCAGATGGCGTTGTTAAAGTCGGTCTCGCCGGAGAGCAGGCTTTCGATCTGAGCCGCGTCAACTTCTCTTTCGAGCCGCGCGACAAGGGAGCGCAGTTCATTTTCAGAATCCGCATCTTCCGCCGCAAACTCAAACAAAACCTCGGCATCCGAAACACCCGTCTCAAATCCCTGCTGCTGCTTTAAAGCGCGTTCGATCCGGCTTCGCTGCTGCACGACCTTTTGAGCATTCTCCTGATCGTCCCAAAAACCCGGCTCCGAGATCAATTTTTCCGATCTTTCCAGTTCTACTTGTTTTGCGGGCGCGTCAAAGAAACCTCCCAAGTTGGGTAACTTTTTCTCTGATCTCTTCGTGTTTTGTTTGTAGGTCGGTTAGTTCCATTCAGAATATTTTACAGTAGAGACGACTAGACGCAGAGTGAGAAAACAGAAAAGGCCATTTCGAAACATCAAAAAGCCACTTTTGACACCCCAAAAAGCCACTTTTGGACCCCAAAAAGCCACTTTTAAAAGCGGTTTTTTTATTCTGTTTTTTTAACGACTCGCTTCAGTCCGCAACGCCCACGTCGATGAGGTTTTCGCTTCCACTATCGTTAATCTCGTCACCCGAATCAACTAGATTTACGGAATCGATTATTTCCGCAAGACCAGTCGCGTTTTTGTTCCATTCGCTTCGCTTGTTGCACTCTAGGCTATATTGTTTGTCGCCGTGGGCGACGATCTTCGTCCCGTGGCGATTCCGAATATCAATAAACCTATCGTCAAAATCGAACACAACCACGCAAACCAGTCGCCGTATTTTACATAAAATGTCTGCGAGCCGTCGGATTTGGACACGCTCCAGACTCGTGTGTCTTCTTGATATGACGGAGCAGCATCCAAAACCTCGCCTCGTTCGGAGATATAGGCAGTAATTCCGACATTTGTGACGCGGAGCACGGGACGGTTTGTCTCGACTGCTCGGAAAACGGCATTCGCAAGATGCTGACGCAACACCGGTGTCGGGCCGAGATAGCCGTCGTTGGTCATTTCAATTATCACATCCGCGCCGTTACGGACATATTCACGCGAAAGCTGGCCAAAATGCGATTCAAAACAGATCATCACGCCCGCTTTTGCATCGCCGACAGGAAATAGATCGTATTCGCGGCCGTAAGCAAAATTGCCGACAAAACCGGGTACGATCCCTTCGAGAAACCACGGCACGGCCTCGCCAAACGGCAGCAGGTAGAGTTTATCATATTGGCCGACCTGCTTTCCGTCAGGCCCAACCATGACCGCCGAGTTAAAATACTTCGTCGCCCCTTTTTCGGGCTCGGATGAATTAAACAGAACACTGAAATTATTTTTCCGAACGAAATCGTTGACAAAGTTCTGAAATTCACGGTCGTCGTTGTAGGCAAAATTCATCGGTGATTCTGGAAGGACAACGACCGTGGGGAGGATGACGTCGCCGGTCGATAGGTTGTCGACTTTCGTTTGTGCCGCCGCAAATTGCTTGTCGCGGAGTTGCTGCCAGTTGAAT
This sequence comes from Chloracidobacterium sp., assembly GCA_043773225.1. Taxonomy (GTDB): domain Bacteria; phylum Acidobacteriota; class Blastocatellia; order Pyrinomonadales; family Pyrinomonadaceae; genus OLB17. The sequence continues at coordinate 9,882 of JAYVFJ010000188.1, read as the reverse complement.
TGGTCAAGACCGGAAGCCGGAACATTAGGTTGAACTGCTACCAAATATGCACTTTTTTTTCTGCCCGGCTTGGCCGTGGGCGGCCCGAACAGAATGAAATCAGTGAGTAGGATCCCAGAGAAGAAAAGGATGGAAACCGCTATCGAATAGATCGCTGCGGATCGCCTAATCGGCTGGCGGAACTCCTCGTTACTGTTTGCGGGTGGTTGTTCGTAGAATGGGCCGATCTTAGATGGTCCGCGGAATATCAAAGCTAGCAACGGTGTCTGAAGCAAGAATAGTGGAAGAACGACAAGAAAACTAACGAATGCCACTCCGCCCACGCCCGCAAACGTGACTAATCTACTATTGGTGAACGCTTGAGAGTAACCGATCGCATTCCAGCTATTCCCTGTAACCCCATATCTCAAAAACTCGGTTGCGACCCAAACGAAGGGCACTGCAAGATATGCCCAGGACCTGAATCTTCGCAAGAGGAGTGAAGAAACGGCGGAAAAAATTCCCGGAAAAATGCCCGCGCCGAGGCAGGCGATCATTATCAGCGAATATGCAAGAAGAGGAGGAAAAAGAGCGAAGTGGATCGGCGCGTAGGTGAGCCACCAGCATGTGCCGAAAAAGAATATGGTGCCGAAGATCCAACCGAGGACGAATGACTTCGCGGTCGAAGCCTTTTCCCGCTCGACCGCCCACATCAACGGCACGAGCGCGATCCATGCGAGAAACCAATATTCAAAATCGGGAAATGCGAGGATGAGCAGAGCGGCCGCGAAGATAGCCAGCAGCAGATTTTTCCATGAAGGCAAGATCTTCTTCGCAAAGCCGAACGTCATGCGGATATTCTAACAGGAAAAGAATCATACAATCTGTCCCATAGGGACTTTATGATAATAGCCCAGCGATTGATCGCTGGGATTGATCGTAAATATGACCGAAGTCCCGTTAGGGACGAATGAATATGATTGGCTGCCGCAGTCAATCATCCCTACGGGACTTAGAACTTAGAACGTGGTTACTGCTATACCCAGCGATGAATCGCTGGGCTATTTTCACAATGCCCCTCCGGGACAACAATGCATAATTTTTAAGTCTCAATTTGCCAGCTCTTGATTACCTGACGCAATTCGGGTCGAAATGACAGAACAAACAATTTACGTCATTTCCGTTGTGACAAATTCTGTCATTTTGTCACTTAGTTGGCATGGATTCGGTCAGACTGCACGACATATAAAATATAAACAACAGCCAATTAAATCATAATGAACGATTTTCGCTGTTTTCCTGTTAATACGGTAAATACAGGCGTAAAACGAAGGAAAGCCCGACCTTTTGGGTCGGGCTTTTAATAGGAAGGACAACTGAAGGAACGCTCGGAAGGTGTTCAAGCACAGTGGCAAACCGCGCTCGGAGTAGTGATGGCGGCGGGGTCTTGATCGTATGACCAAGCTGGCCGCAGATGTATAAAGCACGTTCCGTGCCACAGTTTGGGTTACGAGTTCAACGTTCAAAGTTCAAAGTTGGATAAAACAAAAAACACACGATAAATCGGGCGTTTTCATCGAATAATTATTTGGAATTGGAAACGATTTACAACTTGGAACTTTGAACCTTGAACTTTGAACTTACATTTTGCGTTACTTTGAACATCGCTCAACCATGCGCTGAAGTCCTACGACATCAGGATTATTTGGAGCAAGTTCCCGGGCCAATGCCTCATACGTTTTTGCGAATTGGCATTCGCCCTTTTGCACGTATATTTTAGTCAATGCCACAGGCGGGTCAATAAGTCTGTTGTCCCAGAATATCGCGGTCTTGAAATGGTTAATCGCCTGATCTATTTCTCCACGGCTGAGGTATATCTTGCCTAGTATCAAATAACTCTCGGCTTGCATCGGCTCGCTCGCTATCACGCGGCGAAGCTTCTCGATCGCCTCATCATATTTTCCTTCTTTAAAGAACGATCGGGCTTGCGATAAAAGTTCCTCTGTAGGATCGAGAGGAGTTTTGACCGGTAACCGTCTTGAAACAAATATCACCTCAACAAAATCGTCTCGTGACGCCGGAGTGATGCGAACATCAATCGAATCAATTGATTTGGACTGATTCCAGGTTTGCTGTAGTTTTGCATAGCGATCCTGGCCGGTCAGCAGCCGCCTCGCAAGATCATCGTGGGCAAGGGCCTCTTTTTCCCGTCCCGACACGGTTTCAAAAGCTTTGGCTGCCAAAAATGCCGCCTCGCCGTCTGCGACATTCGGAACAAGAAGGTCTCGAAAACGCGGGGCTGCCTCTTCATAATTTCCATTCAAGAAAAGAGCAAGAGCATGGTTAAACGCGATCTGTCGATCGGCCGGCACTGTCTCGGCAGTGCGGGCAAGCACCTTGATCGCATCAACCAAATAGTTGGCAGCCTTAGGCGAGCCTGATTTTTCTGCCCGCGCGGCTTTGATTCCGACCGTGCCAAGCAAGTTATAAATACTTACCAGTTTGAGGTCTTTAACCTCCGACAAGATCGAGATTGCCTGTTCGTAGTTCTTATTTTGAAGATATATCCACGCGAGATAGTATGAAGCCTCGGCATTTTGATCACCACGGCATTGGGGCACTACTCGGTTATTTACTGCTGCATCCCGGCATCTTGCAAACGCATTTATCACGCTGCGGAATGGTTCAACCGCGTCATCCCGCTTGCCTTGAGCAAGGTAATGATGTCCCAGTTCCAGCGCGGCGGAGCTAAAAACCTCACCCGGATGATCTTTGTCACCTGCATAAAGCTGCAGAGCATTTTTGTAGTAGTTCTCACGAGCTGTCAGATTTGTGGTAAGAAGTCCCTTTACATAGGCTTCAAAAGCCTTTGCAGGAACCTTGTTTGCCGCACTAACAAAATCCCCATTTTTCACCTCAAGAGGCTCCTGCTTATAAAGAATCTTACCGATTTGCAGCAAACTCTGATAGGCAAGATCGCCCTGGATGGTCTGCAAATTACTCAAAGCGCCGCCTAAATCGAAGCTGTCCTTATACCCTCCGGTAGGAAAATCCTCACGCAGGATCTTTCCATCCCGAACCCTGATAATTTTTGCGAGAACCTTGATAGTATTTACACCTTCGGAATCAGTAGGAGGAAGCGTGTAGCTGCCAACCATCAATAGGCTTGCCTTGGCCCTTGTCGCGATCCAAAGCGAGGTAGCCAATGACGGTATCGAGGTCAAGGGCACCTTAAGGTCTTGTTGGATAAGCTTGCGCTCAGGGTTGCTTACTATTCCAATGCGTCTGTTCACTAATAGTTCGCCAACTGACTCGGCAAAACTCTCGCCGACCCAATTGAATTCCGGCTTGTCCGACTTATTCTCAAACGGCATCACCATCAACGTATCGGCCGGTTCGTTCGGCTTCTGCGCCATAACAGCCGCGCCAATCGGAACGAGAATAAAAAGCAATACTGTAACGGCTCTATTTAGCATACTGTGACCCTAAAATAAAAAATTCGCTCTATGCGAGCGAATTCTATTTAACTATATGATGCAAAACTATCAAATAAGGATGGTATCCGGTACGGGATTTGAACCCGTGTTGCCGCCGTGAAAGGGCGGTGTCCTAACCCCTAGACGAACCGGACACATAAAACTCGCATTTTCCGCCAAAAGGCGAACGTAAAGAATATCGGACGACTATTTTGTTGTCAAACCAATTGCCAAAAGAAAAGACCCGGCGTTAACCGAGCCTAATCTTAGAAGGTCGTGTTTGCTTTTCCGATTAAACGAAAAAACACGCTCTTACTTCGCATCAAATACTATATCTTCTTTCCTTCTATTTGTAAAGGACTTGTCTTTCAGGGAGGCGCACCCGGTGGGACTCGAACCCACGACCTTCTACTTGCGAAGTAAGAGCTCTATCCACTGAGCTACGGGTGCGCGAGAAGCAGTATAGCATGAGTAAATCTACTCGCAGAATCACCCGCAACTTGTAACTCGAAACAGCTTTATCTATCATTGCAATCAACGGATAAAAACGGATGAAACGAGTCTTTCTAATTGATGCTATGTCGCATATATATCGTGCTTTCTTTGCCCCGATGGGCATGAAGCAGGATCCGCTGCGAAACAGCAAGGGGCAGGTCACGCAGGCAATTTTTGTTTTTACGAATATGCTCCGCAAGCTGCTCAAGGATGAAAGGCCGGAGTATATCGCGGCGGTTTTTGACACATCGGCTCCGACGTTCAGGCACGATTCCTTTGCAGAATACAAGGCAAACAGGCCAGAAATGCCGGATGATCTTTCTACCCAAATTCCATACATCATGCAGGTTTGCGAGGCATTTTGCATTCCGATATTAAGCGTTGACGGCTTTGAAGCCGACGATGTTATCGGCACGCTCGCACAAGAGATCGCGGCAAAAGAGATGCAGGCCGTGATCGTCTCGAACGACAAAGACCTCTGTCAACTTGTCCGCGATCCGCACATCATCGCGATGCGTAATAACTCGCAAAATATGAAGCGCAAGGTGCCAGTTCCGCCCATCGAATGGTGCGACGAAGCATGGGTCAAAAACAAATTTGGCGTGCCGCCCGATAAGATCGTTGATCTGCTCGGTTTGATGGGCGATTCGGTTGATAACATCCCCGGCGCGCCCGGCATCGGTGCAAAAGGTGCTCTAAAACTTGTCCTCGAACACGGTTCGGCGCTCGCGGCAATGGAAAACGCCGAAAAGATCACTCACAAAACCTATCGCGAAAGCCTGCAAAACAATCAGGACATTATCAAGCAGTCTCTCGAACTTGCCACGATTCACACCACCGTGCCGATAAAACTCGATCTCAAAGACGTCGAACATTGCGAGCCCGACCGTCAAAAGGCCTATGATCTTTTTCGCGAACTTGAGTTTACCGCGCTGACAAAAGAATTCGCCGGCGAAGCCGCAGCCGCGACTGTTTCATTCAGCGGTCCTCCGTCGTCAGGCGGATTGTTCGACACACAGCAACCTGTTCCAGCAGTTGCCGCCGAAACAAAATACACCGTCATAAACGACCGAGAAGGCCTAGACAAATTGATCCGGCGATTATTCGAAGTCGAAGGCTGGAGTTTTCTGGTCAATGACGCGAACACAAATGAAAAAGCAAGCTGTTTCAGCAAAAACGCTCCGCTCGGCGTCGCCATCGGCCTCGGCAACGGCGAAGCGTTTTACATAGATCTCGAAAATTTCGAGGGCGGCATTGACGCGGCAAAGACACCTTTAAAAGACATCCTAACAAACGGTTTCCTCGAAAAATCGGCCTACGACGAAAAGCGAAATCTCGGCCCGCTGCTTGGGCTGGGCATCCGTCCTGAATCCGTCAAAGACGACATTCTCATCGCCGCATATCTGCTCGAATCAACTCGTTCCGCATATCCTGTGCCTTTCCTCGCGCAGATTTACGCTGACCTCGACGCAGCACACGACGTGCCAAATAATTTTAATGAAGCCGCTTTTAGAACAACAGAAAATGCTGACTTCATCGCCCGTCTCGCACCGATCTTGAGAGCAAAAATAAAAGAAACCGATCTTGAAAAAGTGTATCACGAGATCGAACTGCCGCTTATTCCTGTCCTCGCCGACATTGAGCTTGCGGGAATGAAAGTTGACGGCGAAAGCCTCACAACATTTTCGGAATTTATTTCAAAAGAATTAAAAACTCTGCAAGACAAAATCTACGGCATCGCCGGACATGAGTTTAACATCGGCTCGCCAAAGCAGGTCGGTGAGATCTTCGGTGAGCTAAATATTGAGACCGGCCGCAAAACCGCGACCGGTCAAATCTCGACAAGCCACGACGTTCTTGTCGAACTCGCCGAAACTTACGAGATCGCTCAGCACATCATTGATTACCGCGAACTCGACAAACTCCGCGCGACCTATGCCGACGCTCTGCCAAAAATGATCGCTGCCGACGGCCGTATCCACGGCTGTCTAAACCAAACCGTCGCCGCAACGGGACGTCTCAGTTCGACCGAACCGAATCTGCAAAACATCCCTGTCCGCACCGAGCTCGGCCAGCGCATCCGCAAAGCTTTCATTCCGGAAAAAGGCAACAAACTGATCTCCGCCGACTATTCGCAGCTCGAACTTCGCATCCTCGCTCACATCACTCAAGATCCGCGAATGCTCGAAGCGTTCAAAAATAACGAGGACATCCACGCCCAAACCGCGCGACTCGTTTTCGGCGCCAAAGACGAAAAAGAAATGAAAGAAAAACGTCGTCTGGCAAAGATCGTAAATTTCGGCATCGCCTACGCAGTCGAGGCTTTCGGCCTCAGCACACGCGTCGGCATCTCGCGAGCCGAAGCACGCAAGGTGATCGACGACTATTTCGCAACCTACAAAGGCATCCGCGAATACATGGATCGCATACCGGAACAAGCGCGAAAACAGGGCTACATTACTTCACTGTTTGGCCGCCGCCGCTATTTCCCATCAATAAGCGACCGCAACTTTGCCGTCCGCTCACGCGCCGAGCGCGAGGCAATAAACATGCCGATCCAGGGCACCGCCAGCGACATCGTAAAAATTGCAATGATCCGCGTCGCCAACGCGCTCAAAAATGAAAAGCTCGAAACAAAAATGATAATGCAGGTTCACGACGAACTTCTGTTCGAGTCACCAGAATCCGAAATCGAAGCCGCAAAAATCTTAATAAAACGCGAAATGGAATCCGCCGCAAAACTCGACGTTCCCGTAATCGTCGATATCGGCGTCGGCGACGACTGGATGAACGCGAAATAAAATGAGATAACCGCGAAAGACGCTAAAAACACTAAAAATTCTTTTTTAGCTTCTTTCGCGATTTTCGCGGTTAATTCTTATGAAAAATTCTCGACCCTCTAACGGCTGGGTCATAGTCATTGTCGCGACACTTTCTCTCGTTGTCAGCAACGGGCTGGCTATCGGCGGGCTGCCGCCGTTTTATAAACCTATTAGAGAAGAGTTCGTCGCGATCGGCGCGGTAGATGCAGCGCGAGCCGAGAGCTTTATCGCAAACTGCGCCAATATCACGTTTCTGATGTCGGGCGTATTCTCGCTGATCGGCGGTTGGTTGATAACAAAGTTCGCTCTAAAGCCAATAATGCTCGTCGGCTGTGTGCTGCTCGGCGGCGGGCTTGTGATTCATGCTCTAGCGCACGACGCCGAGACAGTTTATTTTGCAAGATTTTTTATGGGAGCGTCGCTTGGTTTCATCGGTGTCGCTCCGTGTGTCGTGCTTGTGTCAAACTGGTTCGACACCGGCCGCGGCACCGCATTGGGCATCGTCCTCACCGGCACAAGCATCGGCGGTTTTCTGATACCGCTCTTCGCCGCCCCAATGATCGCAACCCACGGCTGGAGAACCGCCATGCTCGCCGTCAGCGCCCTCGTCTGGCTTGTGCTGCTGCCCGCGATCATATTTTTCGTCCGCGAGTCACCCAAATGCGCAAGCCCGCGCGTAAGCAAGGGCGATACACTCAACACTGACACCGAAGGCACTGCCGACCGCCCACTGCCTACTGCCAACCGCCAACCGCCTACTGCCACCGACGGCTTCGCCGCCGCGATCCGCACACCACTCTTCTGGGTCTTCGGCCTGTGTGCGGCGCTCGTTTTTTACCCGATCTTCGCCACCAGCCAGCAATTCATCCTCTACCTGCAAACGCCAAAGATCGGCGTCTCTGCCGAAACCGCCGCGTTCGCCCAATCCGCTCTGTTCGCCGTCAGCATCGCGGGCAAATTCCTCGCCGGAACCTTGAGCGACAAATTTCGCGCCGTCCGAGTGATCGTTGCGTGTGCCGGGTTGATGTTTGCCGCCTCCTGCGTCCTGCTTTTCCTCACCGCAAGCAACTCGCTGCTCTTTCTGCTGCCGTTCGCACTTGGATACGGCGGCACGTTCGTCCTGCTCCAACGCCTCGCCACCGACTTCTTCGGCCGCCGCGAGATCGGCAAAATCCTAGGCCTCATCACCCTCATCGAAGTGACCGGCGCCGCCATCGGCGGCCGCATCACCGGCCACCTGGCCGACCAAAACAACGGCGACTACACCCAGGCCTTCTACGGCGTAACAATCGCTGCCGGACTAGCGTTCGCCTCGACTTTGGGGATATTTGCCCTCGCCAAATACCGAGACGAATAAACTTGACAATAATGCGATTATGTGCTATGTTTGCAACAGTAATCAACTCAAGATTGCTCTGATATTTGACAAATTAATCCTCTTGACCCGTTAGAAAACTTTTTTCAAAACTCGTGGGACACGGCCAAAATACGACGATAAACCTAATAATGACAATAGTTACACTGTCCCACACCCTTTTGGGACAAAGTGGGACAGTTGGGACAGTCTTATTCGGGGACAAACGGCGTCAGGTTTTCGGCGAGGCGGGCGGACAGGTCGGCGGCGGCTTTTATTGCGGCTGTTTCGTCCGCTCCGACGCTTACCAGAACGCGGACCATCGCTCCGTCGCTGCGGCGGCGTGTGACGCTGTCGAGAACGGTGTTGATCTTGTCGCTGTATTCGCTTGACTCGAAGCGGCCGCGGCCTTGATACCAATAGATCATCGCTTCGCGGTAAATGCCGTTTTCGACGATGTAGCGGTTTGCGCTGAAGGTTCGTCCACCCGGCGTTGTGATCTCGATGGACTGCGGGTCTTTCATCACCCAACCGGCACCCGGCAGACAGTTTTGCGGACTGTGGTAGGTCGCTCCCGTCCGCTGCGAGGCGTAGTAGCCGACATAAGCGTTGGCGACGCGTCCTTCCGCCAGCGAGTATTCGCGCATCGTGTAATCGGTCGCACGAAGAATGTTTTCGACCGACTCGTTGAACTTTATCGCATCGCCCTTCTGCCGCCATTCGCCCAAATTTGTAGGCATTTCCGCAAGCGGCCTTCGAGCAATTTCATTTTCGCCCCGCAGCGAAAACCAATTGACCGCAGCGCCGCCGATAACGAGGATCACGATTAGCATAACAATCTGTGAAATTTGAAATTTGAAATTTGAAATTCGAGATTCCGGGATACGATCGTTGAGCGTTGCATCGCTTGAGCCAGATATCTTTTGCAAAAGAAGATTTGCGAGAAGGAGAAACGCCAAAGCTGCTACATAGACGAGCCAGCCCGACATATCGTGAAACGTGCCGTCGGTCGCCTGTTTGCCGTAAGAATAAGTGAAAACGCCCGTCGCCGTAACGCGGGCGGCATTCGTCAATACCGCGATCGGAACCGCGGCGATCATTAGCACAACAGCACGCCAAAATTCAGCTGTCGAAAGCCCGGCTTTGTTTGACCGGCGTGTAAAGTAAGCGAGAATCAGCGCCAGCGTCACCAGCGTCATCATGCTTCGAATCCCGCTGCAAGCCTCGACGACTTCGAGCGAGATCGCCTGCGTCGAACCGCGAGGCAGTATGTCGATGACGTTGCCTTTGCGAACGGTCGGGACTTCAAACAGACGAATTCCCCACACCGCCATCTGCGACGCCCATATCTGCAGCGGAAACGCGATGCGGTTAAAAATAATTTGCGGTATCGGAATCGCGAGCAGCAGCAGAGCAAACGGCACGGTCAAAAGCCTGAGTATTTTCGTGCCGAAGAAATAAAAGATGATGCCGGCAAGCATCAAAACAAACGAAATACGGGTGGTAAAAAGTTCGGCTCCGAGCGTTCCGGCAAACAGCAGCAAAATAGCCAGAATACAGACGCCGCCGCCGAACCAAAGCGAGCCTTTTTGGACAGTATTCTTGAGCGCATCCCATTCATTCCAGATGATGAATGCGATAACAAATGGAACGAGCAGGCCGTGCGAGTAGTTCTCGTCCGACCACCAGTCGCGGCCGAGTTTTGCGAGAACCGTCGCGTATAGGAACGCAACCGCCGCCGTGACGGCGACCGCAG
>JAYVFJ010000187.1:0-2406 GCA_043773225.1 Chloracidobacterium sp. | reverse complement strand
TCGTTTCACCAAACGCTGATCTCGCGTATCAAGGTCATGTCCGAGCTCGACATCGCCGAACGACGCATACCGCAGGACGGGCGTTTTCGTGTGCGGTATAAAGGCCGCACGGTCGATTTTCGTGTCTCGATCATGCCGACGGTGTTTGGCGAAGACGCCGTCATTCGTATCCTGGATAAAGAACAGATCAACGAGAGCTTTAAAAATCTTGACCTCGATGTCGTCGGGTTCGATCCTGAGGATGTGACGAGGTTTCGCATTTATATCAAGGAGCCGTATGGCATGGTCCTGGTCACGGGGCCGACGGGATCGGGCAAAACGACGACGCTTTACGCCGCGCTGAATGAGATCCGCAACGACGAGGACAAGATCATTACGATCGAAGACCCGGTCGAGTATCAGCTTCACGGCATCGTGCAGATTCCGGTAAATGAGAAAAAAGGCCTCACGTTTGCCCGCGGCCTGCGTTCTATTTTGCGTCACGATCCCGACAAGATCATGGTCGGCGAGATCCGTGACGAGGAAACAGCACAGATCGCCATCCAATCGGCGCTGACCGGCCACCTTGTGTTTACGACGGTTCATGCGAACAATGTGATCGATGTTATCGGCCGCTTCCTGAACATGGGCGTCGAGCCGTATAACTTCGTATCGTCGCTAAACTGCGTGCTCGCTCAGCGTTTGGTCCGCCTGCTGTGCCCGATCTGCAAGCGTGAATACAAGCCGACCGAGGAAGAGCTCACGGAATCAGGTATGCGGTCCCAAGATCTCGAGGCCGGTCAGATATTTTTCCGCAGTATCGGCTGCGATGCCTGTAACCACACCGGCTATCGCGGCCGGACCGCCATCCACGAGCTGCTCGATATGTCCGACACGATCCGCGAAATGATCATCGAACGCCGGCCCGGTTCGGAAATTCGGCGTCAGGCTGAGAAAGAAGGGCTTTCGTCGCTGCGAGAGTCGGCCGTGAAAAAGGTCTTTCAGGGAGTGTCAACTCTGCACGAGATCAATCGCGTAACGTTTGTCGAGGAAATCGGTAAGGTCTGAGACAGAAATGCCATAGCCTGGCGTTCGACGTAGTTTTCCAACGTTTCAAAGCGCAATAAAACCTAGTTATCGCGCAATAAAACCTAGCTATCGCGCAATAAAATCTTTTCAAAGCGCAATGAAATCTAGTTATCGCGCAATAAAACCTTGTCATCGCCCAATAAAACCTTGTCATCGCGCAATAAAACCTTTTCAAAGCGTCAGGAAATGATTTCCCGGCAGTTTTCTCGAAAGATATTACGTTCGCCGGCCATCAGTCAGGAGATGGGAATACACAGCCGGATCGACATTTCCGCCGCTTACGACAACACATATTTTCTTTCCCGCAAATCTGTCTTTATCAACCAAAATCGCTCCCAGACTCAGAGCGCCGGTCGGCTCGCATTTTAGATTAGCCAATTTAAAATACAGCCGTAACGCATCTCCGATGATCGAATCCGGCACCTCAATTATGCCGGCGATGCCGTCTTTAATAATGTCCCAATTTAGGTTGCCAAGCGAGATCGTCCGCGCTCCGTCGGCGATTGTCATCGGTTCGGATTCATTGGCAATGATCGTTCCCGCCTGCAATGAACGGGAGTCGTCGTTGCCGAGTTGTGGCTCGGCTCCGTAAATATCGGCGTGCTTCTCGTTTCGTCTATAGGCCGTTATTAGCCCCGAAACTAAACCGCCGCCTCCGACCGCCGTAATGACGACGTCAAAATCGTAGGCGGCCAGCTCATCGCCGAGCGAAGAATTGCCCTCGATCACAAATTTGTCATCGTAAGGGCTCGCGAAATAAGCGTCCGGCATTTCCGCGGCGAGCTGAGCTACCCGTTCGTTGCGGCCGATTTTTGCAGTATCGACGAGATCGACGACGGCCCCAAAACCACGAACTGCATCAATTTTGACCTGGGCCGAAGTCACCGGCATCACCACCGTGCATCTTTTCCCCAGCAATTTGCACGCATAGGCCAGCGCCTGCCCAAAGTTACCGGATGACGCGGTCAATATCTCGTCCTGCTCGACATTCAATGCCAAATTATAAGCCGCGCGAAACTTAAAGCTGCCCGTGTGCTGAAACGTCTCGCTCGCGATCGTGATATCGAGACCGAGATGGTCGCGCAGTTTTGAAGATTCGATAAAGGTTGTCGGCCTGATTGCCTCGATGAGTGATTTCATAACGTTTGAAGATGCTGTCAATTGTCCATTATCGGATATAAATTGCTGATCTATAAATCAGTTTTATCATCTGCGAGCCTCATTGGGTTAGAATCTAACTCAATGCAAAACGAATTTAGATCGACGCTGCCGCGCCACTTTGTTGAAAATACGGTCTCTCTCTGCGGCGAGCGCGGTGAAAAGTGGCTCGATGATCTG
>JAYVFJ010000186.1:0-2332 GCA_043773225.1 Chloracidobacterium sp. | reverse complement strand
TCAACTACTTCGGCTTTTTTTGAACCGTCGAGAGCTAAAGCAATCTTGCCCTTTGGCACAAAACTGGTCGCCACGTAATTCTTGTTCTTAATGTATTTTTGATAAACACGCGTCACATCCGCCGGCGTCACGGCAAGAATGTTTTTGATGTCTTTTTCGATAAACCCGGGATCGTTTGCAAAAATATTGTATTCCGCCAACTGAAATCCCTTTCCGAGAACACTTGAAAGCGAGTTGTAAAACTGCGTTTCCTGACCCGCCTTTATGCGATTCAAATCTTTGTCGGAAATGCCGTCTTTTTCAAATTTGGCAAATGCCTCGTTGATCGCTTTTGCCACGTCATCCAAATCCTTGTCCTCGAAGGCCCGCACCGACAGTTGGAATTGTCCGGCGATCTCAGCGTTCGCATCGAACATAGAAACACTCGAAGTGAGTTTTTTGTCCTCAACGAGAACCTGATAAAAAGGAGCTTTTTTCCCCTGCGACAAATATTCCGACAAGACGCCGAGAGCATAAGAGTCCGGATGATAGTCTTCGACTGAAACCCAACTTAGGGTCAGTTCCGGCAGTTTCGCGAAATTATCCTCGTGATAAAATTTAACCGTTTCCTTTATCATTCCCGGCCGCTTCGCCATCGGCTTGATGTCGTCGCCTCGTTTAATTTCATTAAAATACTTCTCGACCCATTTTTTAGCCTGCACCGGATCAAAATCACCCGCGACCACGAGCGTCACATTGTTCGGGACGTACCAACGGCGGAAAAATTCTTTAACGTCGGGCAGCGTCGCGTTCTGCACATCCTCAAGCGAGCCGATGACCTGCCAATTATAAGGATGATCCTCAGGGTAAAACGCCTTGTCGATCACGTATGACGTGTGGCCATACGGAGCGTTATCCACACCCTGTCGCTTTTCGTTTTTCACGACCTGTTTTTCCTTCGCCAGAACCGGATCGGTCACCGTATTGATAAACCAGCCAAGCTTGTCCGCCTCGGCCCAGATCATTTTTTCAAGCGAATCTTTTGGAACGGTTTGATAGTAGTTTGTTCGGTCTGTATTGGTTGAACCGTTCGCCCCTGAACCCCCGATCCGCGCGCTCATGGCATCGAGCCCGCCCTTGCCCAGATTTTCCGATTCGAGAAACAACAGATGCTCAAAAAGATGGGCAAACCCGGTCCGCCCGGCCTTTTCCCGCGCCGACCCAACATGTGCCGTCAGCGCAACAGCCACAACAGGATCGGAACGGTCGATATGGAAAACAACCTCCAATCCGTTGGCAAGTGCAAATTTTTCATAATCTACCTTAAAGATTGCCTTTTGCCCCGGTTTCTGAGCTGAAACGAGCAAACAAAAAAGCAACAGCGACACAGCGAAAAATCCAACTTTTGTAATTTTCATAATCAGTTTTACGGCGTTCTTTAATGAATGTTTTCCGGTTAGCTAATATATTCTCACCATTCGTTTCGTTCGATCCCCAGGTGGTTCAGAACTGCGACTTCGATTTCGGCTAGTTTTTCTTCGCTGATCACTCCAATTTTCTTTCCGAGACGCTGTTTGTCGATGGTCCGAATTTGATTGGCCTTAGCCTTTGAATCGTTTGAAAGACTTCCGTCGCTTTTCGGTAAGAAAACCTCGAATGGGTAAATTTTCAAGGTTGTGGAGGTAATCGGCAAAATCGAAACAGTTGCCGCATATCGATTATTGATATTGTTGGAGACTATCAAAACGGGACGGGTTTTCGAGATTTCGCTTCCGATTGTCGGATCCAAGCTTGCCCAATAAATTTCGCCTTTCCGAATTTGCCTCATAGATTCTCAAAATCGACGGTTTCAAATTCTTTCGCTATTGCCAAATCTTCCTGAAAAGTTGCCTTGTAACCCTCAACAAGAAGTAGATCTCTCTTCCGACGTTCGATTTTCTCCCTGATCGCATCAGCGACAAACTTATCGCTTTGTTTAGCAAGGGTATTCAAAACGCCGTAGACTTCATCAGATACTCGAACTTCAAGTGTTTTCATGATTTAGATTTTACTACAAAGTCAATTTCAATCATTAATAACTGGCTCCTGTTTTCGCGTTTTCCTCCTTTCGACTTTCCATGCCTTTCGCACGACCTCAACATCGAATTTGTCGCGTTTGCCATCGCGCATATTCTCGATCTCGTGCTGAACGCGGGCCGCTACCAATCTATAGGCTTCAGTATTGGGAACGCCTTCGGTCATCGCTCTAAGTTCGTCATACTCCAAAAATCGTCCGACTTTCGCGCCGACCTTTGCCCCGATGCTGCTGCCTTTTGGCAGGATGGTTCCTTTTGGAAACGCCTGGTAAGTGCCC
>JAYVFJ010000185.1:0-2809 GCA_043773225.1 Chloracidobacterium sp. | reverse complement strand
AACACGCGGCTCGTCACGCGACGAATACGCTGTTTACACCGAGGACGGCGAAGTTTACCGTCGCAACATGGACCGCCTCGCCCGCAAATGGAACACCGCAAAGGAACTCGTCCCACAGCCGGAGTTTTATGGGAACGCGGACACTCCTGTCCGCATTGACTCGCATAATGTTGACGCCACCGGGGTCGAGACTGCGGACAAAAGTGTCCGCGTTCCGGGCATTATCTTCTTCGGCACGTCCACCTACGCTGCCGTCGAGGCTATCGAATTGCTAAAAGAAGAAGGAATCATTCTGGACGCCATGCGCGTCCGAGCTTTCCCGTTCGGTAAATCGTTCGTCGAATTCATAACGGAGCACGAGCGCATCTTCGTCATCGAGCAAAACCGCGACGCCCAATTCCGCAGCCTGATGATGATCGAACTAGGCGTCGATGCATCAAAATTGGTCTCAGTTTTGAACTACGACGGCATGCCGATCACGGCGGATAATATTTTTAGGCAGATAAGTTCAGGCATCTAAGGCTATGCGTTATGATTTCGAGTGGGATCCGGAGAAGGCGAGCAAAAATCTCCGCAAACACAAGATCAGCTTTGAGCGAGCGGCAAGTATTTTCCGCGATCTGAATTTGCTCACGATCCCTGACGAAGAGCATAGCGCGTTTGAAGAACGATGGATTACAATGGGTTTGGATGGAAACGCGGTATTACTCGTGATTTCGCACAAATTCTCGGACATTGACGCTGAGGTATCGCAAATCAGAATCATCTCAGCAAGAAAAGCCACTGCTTCCGAGGCAGAACATTATGAAAAAGGAATATGATTTCTCAAAGGGCGAAAGGGGCAAATTTCATAACTCCGACGGCGACTTCAATCTGCCGATTTATCTCGAACCGGAAATTTCGGAATTCGTTCGGCAATTGTCGATAAAAGAGAAGGTTGACCGGAACAAGGTCGTCAATCGACTCTTGAAGAAAGATATGGAGACCGTCAGGTAGAGGCTATTTATAGCTCGTATGAATGACTCGGCAACTCATTTTGCACTTTGCCCGAATAACAGCGGCTACCCTGCATCGTTTGAGGTTGGCAAGCTATATCGAGTTGTCGAAGATGCCGATGCCGCCGCAGAAGGTTACATCCGCGTGGTCGACGAAAGCGATGAAGACTACGCCTTTGCGGCAAATCGTTTTCATTTAGTTGATTTGCCGGCAAAGATTGAAAAGACTCTCATGAATAATCAGAGCGAAGTCGCAGCAAATTAACGCCCAACTCCGCTTCCTGGCAGTCGAATTTGGCATCGGTGCATAAAAACCGATCACAGTCCTAAATTTAATGGGTACGCCAATCACCTAAAATAATATCATCACGCAGATAAAAAGGAATTGTCATAACTGTTCGCAATTACGACTGGGTTACTCAGCTCTATCGTCCGCCTGCGACCTTTACATTTTGTACGTTTCGGTGTAAAAGCCTCTGTAGAGTTTCTATATTTTTGCAAGAAAGTTGCACCGCAGATGATTCAACACCAGAGTAGGAGTAAACAAATGACCATGTCAATATCGCGGCTAATTCGTTCGAGATCACTGTTCGTTCTGTTTTCAATAATGGCTTCATTATTCTCAGCTTGCTCGTCAACTCCGTCCGAGTCCGAGGGACGTAAATTCATTGACGATTGGGACCAAAGAATCGATTTGTACACCGTTAAGTCCTTCACAAAAATAAACGGGATGGGAGATGAAAAGACTTATACCATGGAATATCAAGCCGAAATCGAGTGCTTGAAATCGAATTACAGGCCCAATACCGTTGTTGCGGGTGCGTTCTATGTAGTATGTCAGCAAAAGGGTCAGATCGTAAAGGGGAGCGGAAAAATCCAATTTGAGAAAACGGAAAACGGGTGGAGACCTCTGCCTGGGACGTCTTTTTGGAATTAGTCGCCAACCGTAGCGTCCTCCCGCGAGGACGCGGATATAAGGTTGACGCCGCATAATATTCATAACTTGCTGTGAAGACAAATTACAGTTGTGTCAACGACACGGGCGTTTGTTTCACACCGTAGTTTCTGAATTACATCAGATCGAAATTTCGACATCCGGCTTTGCCCAAGAACGATCTTGGCTACACGGTTGATTATTACGAGGGCTCGCTTTCGACGCTTTGTGCGGGGTGCGGGCATGATTCGATCTCGGAATGAGAATTAGTGAGATAATTTGGAAACCACAGTTCGTCGATAAGCTCGCGGCAAAGCATGGTGTGACGGTTGAGGAGGCGGAGGATGTTCTTCATTCCGGGCCGCATGTTCGGAAGGTTGGGAAAGGTAGGACAAGACGCGAGCATGTTTATGCGGCTCTTGGGCAGACAACCGGCGGGCGCTATTTGATAATATATTTTATTAGAAAGCTGTCGGGAGCCGTTGTGCCTATTTCGGCCCGCGACATGGGCGGAGGCGAAAGAGATTATTATGCAAAACAAAAAGAAAGTTATTGATCCGATTCCGGAGTCGTTTGCCACCGAAGAAGAGGCCGGCGAATTCTGGGACACGCACAGCCTTGCGGACTACGAAGAGTTTCTCGAACCGGTTGAGATGACGTTTGAGATTACAAAGCGCGTTTACGAAGTTCGCGTTGAGGAAGACATGTTCGAGAAGTTGCAGCACCAAGCCGAATCGTCTCATCAGCCGATGCGAAAGGTGCTAGATGGAATTTTGCGAAAGGAGTTGTCAGCGGTTTAAATTCTCGCAGGCAGGCTGTCTGCGTTCCGACTTATGACCTACGTTCGACCAACATTTAGACATCCGGCATTGCCTAAGAA
>JAYVFJ010000184.1:0-2449 GCA_043773225.1 Chloracidobacterium sp. | reverse complement strand
CGGAATTTAAGAACTCTGCACTCCGCACTCCGCACTCCGCATTCATAAGGCCCGGTTTGCCGCATCGTCTTGACAAGCAGACTTCCGGCTTGATCGTCGTTGCAAAAACCGCTCGCGCACATCGCGTGCTTACCGAGCATTTTATGCGGAGACGTGTTGGAAAGCTCTATCTGGCGTTGGTGGACGGAGTTGTCGAACCCGATGAGGGAACGATCGAGGCTCCCATAGGCCGTTTTCCAGAACTAAAACATTGGAGCGTAAAAGAGGACGGCAAATTGTCTGAGACAAGGTTTCGCGTTCGCGAACGTTTTGCCGACACGACGCTGCTCGAACTCGAACCTGTCACAGGCCGCACAAATCAGCTTCGCATTCACTGCGAGGCCATCGGCCATCCGATAGTCGGCGACACATCGCGCGGCGGCAGGGAATTCAGCAGACTTTGTCTGCACGCCCATAAACTAAGTTTCCCTCATCCCTCGAACGGCGAGCGAATGGAATTTCAAAGCGATTTGCCGACTGATTTTGCGTTTTTGTCGAATCCGTATTTGACTAGTTTTAAGTTTTCTTCCTGCACCAATCCGATGCCGGGAGCGTAAAACTTAAATTCTTTTGCAGGTTCGATCTGCGAACTGTCTTCAGTTTTGAGGCAGTTTTTGAATTCGCCTGCCGGCACTTTTACCGTTTCGCTGAGGCTAAAAATTTCGCCGCGGTCCATTGCCACGCCCGAAGCAATTTCCTGTAAATACCTTGCCCGTAACAATGGCAAACCGGGCATGTAAAGCCCAAAGCGCGCTCCTTTTTCGCCCGACAGCCACGCGCCGTCGTGTCTTACGATCTTGTCGTTCTCGTAAATATCGACCTCTTCGCCAAAATAATAGACGCTGTTTGTGCGGCGGCTTATGGCAAAAAAATTTCGCGATATTTCCGCCAGCTTGCCGTCTTTCGATTCGCGTTCCTCGACGACGCGAGTTTGAACGCCGTCAATCAGACGCGTTTCTTCTTTGACGGTGATGACAAGCTGTTCGTCGCCATCCGTGAGCGTGAGCGTGTAGCCGGGTTCGAGAATAAAATACGGATTTCGACCAGTCGGCCCAAGATCGGGCTTTTCAATAGAAAAATCTACCGTCCAAGTTTCGTCAGATTGCATTTTGGCTTTTACCTGTGCAAAGGCGGACGAAACAAACAAGATCGAAAGTGAAATAAAGATAAATAAGCGTTGCATAAAATTGTAAGCGAAGTCGTTTCGCTATTCCTCTATGATTTATTTTCGTCACTATCTGAAAACTGATTATGCAGATGCACCGGTGCGGCTCTTTTGCGCAGGCGAATGTTCAGCATCTCAACAAAGACCGAAAACGCCATGGCAAAGTAAATGTAACCTTTCGGGATCGTCTGGTGAAAGCCTTCGGCAACGAGCATCACGCCGATCAGCAATAAAAAAGAAAGTGCAAGCATTTTTATCGTCGGATGCCTTTGCACGAATGTTCCGATCGGCCCTGAGAACAGCATCATCGCGACGATCGAGATAACGACTGCCGAGATCATTATCCAGATGCCGTTCGGCCCATACGTCGTGCTTATCATTCCGACAGCAGTAATTACTGAGTCGAGCGAGAAAACAATGTCGAGCAGCACTATCTGAATGATCACACTAACAAATCCCGCGTAAACCTTTTTCGAGCCTTCACCATCCTCGCCTTCGAGACTTCCGTGGATCTCATGCGTACTTTTTGCGATTAAAAATAATCCGCCAATAAGCAAAACAAGGTCCTTGCCCGAAAATCCTTTGCCAAGAACGGTAAACAAAGGTTCGACCAGCCCGATGACCCAGGACAGCGAGAGGAGCAGCAGAATGCGGATTCCGAGTGCCAGGCCGAGGCCTATGTAGCGGGCTTTTGCCTGTTGTTCCGGCGGCAGTTTGCCAGAAAGGATTGAGATAAAAATGACGTTGTCTATGCCGAGCACCAACTCGAGCAGCGTCAGAGTTCCAAAAGCGATCCAGATTTGCGGGTCAGAAAGCCATTCCATTTGCGATTTCTCCGGCGAAAAAATATCTTGCAAGGATTATAAGTCAAAATGAAAGTTCGCGCATTTTCTGTTAAATTTGTTGCAAGGGAAATTCAGTCCGGCGCGGCTCTCACGAGGCATCAATAATGAACATTATAGGCATATCTGCTTTTTATCACGACTCTGCAGCATGTCTCGTTCGCGACGGCGAGATCATCGCCGCTGCTCAGGAAGAGCGTTTTACGCGTAAGAAACATGATGAAAGGTTTCCTGAGAATGCGATAGATTTTTGTTTGAAATTTGGCGGCATTAGTCGAGACGAGATTGATCATGTCGCATTTTACGATAAGCCGTTGTTGACGTTTGAGCGATTGCTCGAAACCTACATTGATTTTGCGCCGCGTGGTTTCAGATCGTTTATAAAAGCAATGCCGGTTTGGCT
>JAYVFJ010000183.1:0-5676 GCA_043773225.1 Chloracidobacterium sp. | reverse complement strand
TTTTTGGGTGCTCATATCGTCCGGCATTTTTTGGATGCCGGTGAAAAGAATCTCAAAGTGATGGCGTCGCGTGTGCCGGAATGGATGAAGGACGCGGGCGTTGAGGCCGTTGAAGGCTCGGTCACCAACCGCGATGATATAGAAAAGGCGTGCAAAAATGTCTCGTCGGTCTTTCATCTCGCGGGCAGAGTCTCGCGTGACAACGACGATGCGGCGGCGATGAATAAAATTCATCTCGAAGGCACGCGTCTGCTTTGTGAAGCCGCGAAAGAAGCCGGCTTTGCGACGATGATCCTCGCATCGTCGAGCGGGACGATCGCGGTCAGCGAGGACGAGCAAATATTTGACGAGACCTTTCCGCAGCCGGTCGATGTGTTTTCGCGTTGGGCGTATTACGCTTCGAAATATTATCAGGAACGCACGGCGATAGAGAATTTCAACGGCAAAGGCCAGCGGCTGGTGATCCTAAATCCGTCGCTTCTTCTCGGCCCCGACGACGAGCGTTTAAGTTCGACCAAACCTGTGCTCGATTTCCTCGCTCGCAAGATCCCATATAGCCCGAGCGGCGGCCTGAATTTCGTTGATGCACGCGATGCGGCGGCGGCGTTCATTTCCGCTTTGGAAAAAGGCAAACATCAGGAAAAATACTTGCTCGGTGCAGCGAACATGACTTTTAAACAATTCTTTGGAAGATTGGAAAGGCTAAGCGGCGTCTCTGCCCCAACACTCAAAGTGCCGAAAAAGCTTGCCATGGCAGGCTCAAGTTTTATCAGCTCGGTTTACAAAAACTGGGGAAAAACATCACCGGTCGCTCCCAACGAGGTCGAGCAGGCCGAGTATTTCTGGTATTTCGACTCGTCAAAAGCCAAGAACGAACTCGGCTTCGCACCGCGCGATCCGCAGGAAACGCTTCAGGACACGATTACTTATCTTCGAGTAAGTTTTCTTGGCGAAGGCGTTTTTAAATAGCTGCCACGAATGCGCGAATATAGAATTATTCGTGCATGCGTGGTTTGATTTCCGTGTTAGTTAACACGCCTTTAGCAGCAATAGAACGATAATAAACATCACAGCTCCGCCGCCCAAAAGCCAAGTAATAAGTCCCGCTCCAACCAATTTGCCTGCTCCCATTTTTTTTCTCCTATAAGTTCGTTACTTATGAAGTTTAGGATGCTCGATATTTATGTTCGGTCTGGTGGCAGACAATTTATTTTTTCACGGTATTAGATGTCAACGGTTCAGTTGCGCGCGCAAAGACTCAAACGTTGATTTCCGTTCAATGTTGAGCCTAACTTACGTGCAAACTACGAACACGTTTTATTGAACGTCAAATACTTCGATGATCGGGCCGGGATTTCGGAATTCGAGATCGGGTAGGTTGGCGAAGACGTTTGCGCCGTTTGCGAGAAATTCTTCGGTGGCTTCGCAGTCAACCGGGCGTGAGAACAGGTAGCCCTGACCGCTTTTACAGCCGAGTGCGCGAAGCTTTTCGAGATGTGCGGCCGTTTCGATGCCTTCGGCGACGACCTCGATATCGAGGTTTTCGCCAAGCATAAGAATGGTCTTTACGATCGAGCGGCTCTTTTCGTTCTCGTCCATTATGTTGATAAACGAACGGTCGATCTTTAAACGGTCAAACGGGAACCGCTGCAGATAGCTGAGGCTGGAATAGCCGGTGCCAAAATCGTCAGTCGAAAGCGAGACGCCGAGAGCGTCGAGCTCGGAAAGTATCTTAAGCGATTTTTCGCTGTGCTCCATGACGGTGCTTTCGGTCACTTCGAGCTTTAGCTGATTGGAGTCGAGGCCGGTTTCGGATAAAACCTGCTTGACCTGAGCCGCAAGTGTCGGATGCATCAATTGCTTGGCGGACAGATTTACGCTGATCGACAGCGGCAGATTGAATCGTCGCTGCCATTCGGCTGTTTGGCGGCACGATTCATCCAGGATCCATTTGCCGATCTGGATGATAAGGCCGGTTTCTTCCGCGACGTGCACAAATTCATTCGGCTCGACCAGTCCGTGAATGGGATGCCGCCAGCGGATCAGAGCCTCGAATTCGTGCGCGAAGCCGGTCGTTAGATTTACAATTGGTTGATATAGGACCTCGAACTCGTTGCGTTCGACAGCGTGGCGAAGATCGGTCTCGACCTGGAGCAGGTTCATGTTTTGAACGTGCATCTTGCGGTCGAATATCTCGTAGCGGGCCTTGCCCGATTCCTTTGCGCGATACATTGCCGCGTCGGCGTCTCGCAGGAAATCTTCAGCCTTTCGCTGCGTGCTGCCGGACACGATGATGCCGATGCTGGCCGTGGTAAAGACCTCGTAATTGTCGATCTTGAACGGCTCGGAAATTTTGGCTTGCAAACGTTCGGCGACATTTACGACTTCGGGCGTGTCACCGCTGCGGTTGAGCAGTATGACAAATTCGTCGCCGCCGAGCCGTGCGACAACATCGCCAGGACGGACGCAGGCTGTCAGACGTTCGGCGATGGCGATCAGCAGTTTGTCGCCAACCGCGTGGCCTAGACTGTCGTTGATAACCTTAAACCGGTCAAGGTCGAGGAACAGAACTGCGAACTTGGCGTAAGTGTTGCCCTCGGCACGTTCGACGGCTTGTCGCAGGTGGTTCATGAACTGAACGCGATTCGGAAGATCGGTCAGCGTGTCATGGAGAGCGTAATAGCGGAGTTTTTCTTCGGCCAGGTTGCGTTCTGTTATGTCGCGGAAACACGCGACGCGGCCGATCGGCTTGCCCTCCAGCAACTGCGGCTGGGAATATCGCTCGATGATGCGGCCATCCATTAGCTCGAGTATTTCGGTGACAGTTGCTTGCGGATCGAGATAGATCTTGTCGAGTTTTTGAACGAAGCGGTCACTATTTTTTAATTGGCCCACGACATGCGCAATTAGCCTCTTGCCGTCTTTGCTGACGATAATGTCGTTATCGACATTCCACATTTCGATGAATTTTTTGTTGCAGGTGACGATCTCATCTCGATCAAGGCTCATTACGACTATGCCGTCTGCGGTTGATTCGAAAGTTGACTCAAATAGGGAAAGAGCGGTGCGCAACGAGGTTTCCGCCTGTCGGCGCTCGGTTATATCGCGGGCGATGCCCTGAACCGCAATCGGCGATCCGTCCTTCATGATGACGCTGCTGTTGACCTCAAGCGAGATACGGTCTCCGCTTTTGGTTATGCAATCAATCTCGTAAACCGTCTGTCCGGACGTGCCGGTGATCTTTTTGGACAATTTCTCTTTGACGAGATTTAGATGCTCGGGTGCCGCGATGTCCTTCATGTTCAGGGTAAGAGCTTCTTCGAGCGTGTAACCAAAGAGTCTTTGCGCGGCCTGATTTATTGAGACGTAATTTCCCTTTAGATCATGAACGTAGATAATGTCGTTCGCGTTTTCAAACAACTGGCGGTATCGGGATTCGCTCACTTTCAGAGCATCGATTATTTCTTTCCGTTCGGTGACGTCTATTATCACGCCTTGCCAGCAAAGAAAGCGTCCGTCTTTGTCCTTGATAAAACAACTTCGGTCACGCACCCAGAGCACTCGTCCGTCGGCACAGATAACGCGGTATTCGTAATCAATGTTTTCGCCCCGCTGCATCGCCAGACGCGTGCCGTCAAGAACGGTTTTACGGTCTTCAGGGTGGATGACGCGATCCCAGATATCGCTGTCGTTGAGCCAGTCGTTCAATGGATAACCGAACGCTTCGAATGTCGGGCTGATGTAGATCGGAGTGTGCGGAGCCGTCGGTTCGACGGCATAGAACATCACCGGCAGATTCTCGATAAAGCTTTGAAATATGCCTTCACCCGCGGTTTGGCCGTTGTTGTCAGACAGCAGATCAGACGCCGAACGAAGATTATTTCGGTTTATCGTGGTCGGTTCTTTTTCTTCGACAGAAGTCGATTTCTTTGCCATAGCGAGGCGGTTTGCGAATTAATGACCGGGTGAAAACGAGGGTGGTGTTATGGTGACGAATCAGGAAGACCCAGGGGCGGCTAAACGGAGACCGAGCGTAGATGCACCATCTCCATTGATGATAATAGCATTTATAGGCCTGCTTTGGCTATCTTTTTTTGACGGGTTTCCGCATCCGGGTAAAAAATAATAAACTGGTCAGAGCAAATTAAACTTATGAAGAAATTTATCTCGTTATTCTTATGTTTTGCGTTCGCAATTGCCGTGAATGCTCAGACAATGCCGAAAGACGCCGATGCTAAGATGTGGGCAAAAGCCCTCGCTATTCATCGAAAAGCGATCATTGTTGACGGGCACAACGACATCGTTTCGCCTATGACGGACGACGATTTCGATCTGGGAACGTCCGGCCTTGGCAAGATTCATTTAACTGACGGCACTCCATATCATACTGATATTACAAGGTTTAAGGCGGGCGGCATGACAGGCGAATTTTTCGCGATTTATGTCAGCGGCGACACCTGGAAGGCTGGACGTGCGATGTCGAGAGCGATTGATATGGTTGACGCTGTTTATCGCGAAGTCGAAAAACACCCGAAGGAACTGACAATGTGCACGACCGCAGCAGACATACGCAGAGCCAAGAAAAGCGGCAAATTGTGTGTCCTGATGGGGATCGAAGGCGGATATGTAATCGAGAATTCGCTTGCCGCATTGCGTGAATTCTACCGTCTCGGCGTCCGTTACATGACGCTGACTCATAATGTGACTCACGATTGGGCAGACGCTCATCGTGACACGCCGAAGCACAACGGCCTGTCGGATTTCGGAAAAGAAGTCGTGCGTGAGATGAACCGTCTCGGAATGTTCATTGACATTTCGCATGTTTCGGTAAAGGTGATGAACGACGCGCTCGATGTTTCGACGGCGCCGATCATTGCCTCGCACTCATCGGCACGGGCATTGAACGATCATACGCGCAACGTGCCGGATGACGTTCTCAAGCGTGTTGCCAAAAACGGCGGCGTGGTGATGGTTAATTTTTACCCTGGATTTCTCGATGCGAGAACCAATAAAGAAGTCAACGAACGAGATGCACGGCTTAAACCGCAGATCGACGCTCTACAAGCACAGTATAAAGACGATCCAAAAGAATTTAATATTGCTCAGGCAAAATTGCTCGAAGCAAATCCGATTTACATGCCGTCATACACGCGGATCGTTGATCACATAGATCACATTAAGAAAGTCGCGGGCATTGATCACGTCGGCATCGGTTCGGATTTCGACGGCGTTCCGATGCTGCCCGAGGGAATGCACGGAGCGGAAGACCTCGTTCTTATCACTTACGAAATGCTGAGACGAGGTTATACGGAAACTGAGATACGCAAAGTGCTCGGCGAAAATCTTCTCCGCGCAATGTCGCAGATGGAAGGCGTCGCAAAGATCGGCACAAGGAAGATCAGCGGCGAGGGAAGTTTGAAGAGGATCAAATAACCGTTGCACAAGCCTGCGCGTAAGCAAGGGGCGAAACACACAACGTTGAATGTATCGCCCTTGCTTACGCGCGGGCTTGGGCACTCTTGACTACCAAAGTAAATGCGCGTATAAGTTATTTCGTAAGACCCGTTATTTTAGCTAGTTAATAATTGAGTGTGCGGTTGTTTTGTGATGCGCGGCCGCCGGAATTCTCGCTAGAACAGCATCCATCTTTTTGAGAGGAGATAAACTTATGAAAAG
>JAYVFJ010000182.1:0-3832 GCA_043773225.1 Chloracidobacterium sp. | reverse complement strand
TGAATGCGTTCAAAAGAGAACGGAGTCAAGTGGCGGCCAATTCGCAAACGAGCATTTCGATCTGCATCCGCGCTCCCGCCGGTCCACCGCCTCCTTTTGACGTTTTGATGGCGAGATCGGTGTCCGCAAGGCGTTTTATCGCATGCGCGAGGCTGCTTAGGTCGGCACGGCGAGCGGCGGCGAGAAACGGCTCCTGATCGTTGTATCGGAGCTTGACCGCGCTCGCGACATCGCCACGCGCGGCGCCGCGCGACATCATGTCTTTTGCCATTAGCAGACGCCGGTAGTTATAGGAAATGAGTCCAAGCAGGGCGAGCGGTTCGGCGCCGTCGTCGAGGATTTTTTGCAAAACCGAGATCGCCTGCGCCTTTCGACCGGCGACAAGATGATCAGTCAGGTCAAAATTGCTAAGCTCACGCGAATTCGGAACAAGCTGTTCGATAAGCTCGTGGGTTATCGCTTTTCCAGGCCGCACCGCCGTCGCGAGTTTATTCACCTCGTTGGTTAATCGGCGAACATCCGGGCCGATGCGCCCCAACAAAAGTCGCAGCGTCGGCTCGTCTATCTCCGCGTCGGCATCTTTTATTTCGCGCCTTGCCCAATCGGTAAATTGCCTTTCATCGAGCGGGGCAAACTCGACTGCGACACCGCTCGCTCTCAAGAGCTTCCCCATCCTGCGGACGCCATTCAACTCATCCGCGACAAATATCACAACCGCATGAGGAGATGGATTTGAGAAATAGGCCGACAATATCGGCTCGTGAGCCTCGGTGATCGTGTCGCGAAAGCCCGTTGCCGATATTCGGATGTCAGTAATTCGCACCACACGCCGCGAAGCCATCATCGGCAATTGCTCGGCGGCGGCGAGAGCCCGGTCAAGATTACCCTCAGTATTCAGGCTAAAGCTCGTATCATTAAAATCGCGCAGATCGCCCTCGGCAAACGCAAAATCGCCGATAGTCTTAACGGCCAGATCACGAAGATGAGTCTCCGGCCCAAACAAAACATAAACCGGCGCGATCTCACGCCGCCTTAACTGATTTCGTAAATCTTCACGCGATAAGGCCATAAGAGGTTAGCCACAAAATGCACAAAAGTCACAGAATAGAAGCCTCAATCCAGCGCCTGCAACTTAAGTTTCCTTATCTGAAATCGATTTGCGCCGAAATTTATCAACAATCCGTGCTCAAATCGAGAGGAACGTAAATACCCGAGTAATTGAGCTATGTGTTCGTCGGCAATTCCATTGGCTGCTTTTATCTCAACAATCAGGCACCGCTCGATCAGGAGATCGGCAAAGTAATCACCAAGTAATGTTCCGTCTTCATCAAAGACCCTTATTGGAAACTGCTGTTCGACATGAAGACCAAGTTTACGCAGACGGTGGGCAAGAGCGTTCTCATAGATCTTTTCAAGATGACCGTGTCGATGAAATTTGTGTATGGCGAAACCTGTCTCGCGAACTAAATCAGCAAGTTTGTTCACTTGTTCGTCCGTCATTGGATTCGTTCCCATACTTTGTGTTTCTTGTGCCTTTTGTGGCTATCTCATTTCTTTTCTTCTTTTACGCCAATTCCATTTACGAAGGCCGATACGGCGGCTTCGGCGAAGGCGCGGGCCATGCGTTCGACTGCGGGGTCTTCTTC
Organism: Chloracidobacterium sp.; assembly: GCA_043773225.1. GTDB lineage: Bacteria > Acidobacteriota > Blastocatellia > Pyrinomonadales > Pyrinomonadaceae > OLB17. The sequence continues at coordinate 2,186 of JAYVFJ010000182.1, read as the reverse complement.
GTTAAAGAACGATCGCGGGTCGGAGGTGAATTCGAACGAGTCGCGAAATACGAAATTCTGGTTGTCGTAAAGTATTTTGTTCTCCCGCAAATCACGGATCGTAACGGCGGTTACCACCGTGACCTCATAGACGCGCGCGCGGCCTTCGCTGTCGAGCAGAACGCCGGAAAAGCTAAAATTTCGTATCGTGCCTTCGAGCACGGCGTCGGCGCCGTTGAGAGAACCTTGAACTTTGAGGCCGTTGCCGCGCCGGATGATCTCACGGCTTACGGCCTCAGTAAAGCGCGATTCGACTCGATAGCGAAGCCCTTTCGCTTCAAATTGAAACGCCGGAACGGCTATCGTTTTGATATTTTTTGGCAGCCCGGAGTTTGTCACCGCCTTGTAGCATTCAGTAAAGCCGGAGCTGACCAGCAGCAAAACCGCTATTGGAAAAATTCTTGCTGTTCGTAAGGTGCGCGCCAAATGCGTCATGGTTTTATTTCTCGTCTAATTGCGTCAGCGATTTTTATCGCATCAGCCGTTTCTTTGACATCGTGAACGCGCAAAATCCACGCCCCGTTAAAAACAGCAATCGCAACGCTGGCAATGCTGCCGCTCAATCTTTGATCCGCCGCAACACCGTCAAGCAGTTTGCCAATGAAAGATTTTCGCGATGCCCCGACGAGAAGAGGATATTTCGCGAATTCGTTTACAATATTACCAAGTTTAGCCAGCAACTCTAAGTTCTGCTTTTGTGTCTTGCCAAACCCGATACCGACATCGAGCGCGATTTGCTCGTCCGAGACGCCCCGTTCTTTCGCTGTATAGATCGCCCGCCGAAAATCTGCTGTGACATCAGCCAGAATGTCCTCGACCGCGGGCTGCGAGTGCATCGTGTCGAATGTGCCTCGCGAATGCATGAGGACGAGGGCTGCATTTGACGCGGCCGCAACTTCGGCTAACCGCTCGTCAAACCTCAATCCCGAAATGTCGTTTATGATCTCGGCTCCGGCATCTACGGCTCGGCGCGCAACTTCGGATTTTGTAGTATCGATCGAGATCGGCGTATCAAATCGATTCGCGATCGCCTCGATCACCGGCGCCGTTCGCTTCACCTCTTCGTCTATTGAAACCCGTCTGCTGCCTGGTCGGGTCGATTCGCCGCCAACATCAATAATATCGGCCCCTTCACCGATAATAGCTTCAGCATGACGCAACGCAACGTCTACCGCCAAGAATTCGCCGCCGTCCGAAAAACTGTCAGGCGTGACGTTCAGAATCGCCATCACCAGCGGTCGGTTGAGGCTAATTTTTCGTCGAGATGTTTGCCAGTGCAACATAAGGCGGAAACACGACCGGTAGGGAGTGTGTCTCGATCGAGCGTAACAGAGGGAATAAAAAAACCGGGCATTTACATACCCGGTTCTGAAATAAGCACACTCCCTACCGGTCGTGTTTCTGCTTTACGCCGTAGCCGGATTATTTCCTGTGATCGGCGGCAAGATTGGTTTTTTGAACGGACTAGTGGATTTTTCCTCTTTTTCCGCGGATTCGTCATTGTCGGTTGCAGGCGAACTGTCGCTGTCAAGAGGCAGACCGGCGACAACACGGCGGATCATTACGCTGTCGAGCGTCTCGAATTCGAGCAGAGCCTCGGCCAAACGGACCATCGCGTCCTTGTTTTCATTAATGATCTTTTCGGCCCGCTTATACTGTTCCTGGACGATCTTTTGCACTTCCTGATCGATCTTGATCGCCGTGTCCTCAGAATAATCGCGGTGCTGCGATATCTCACGCCCGAGGAAAATCTGTTCTTCCTTCTTGCCGAATGTAAGCGGCCCGAGGTCGCTCATGCCGTATTCGCAGACCATAGACCGGGCGATCTCGGTCGCCTTTTCGATGTCGTTCGCCGCACCGGTCGTGATGCTGCCGATAAAAACATCCTCGGCAATCCGGCCGCCCATCGACATCGCGATATTTCCAAGCAAATATTCCTTGGTCGCGCTCAAGCGGTCTTTTTCCGGTAGATACATCGTCACGCCGAGCGCCATGCCGCGCGGAATGATCGTCACTTTGTGAACCGGATCGACATGTGGAACCTTTAATCCGACCAAGGTATGCCCGGCTTCGTGATAGGCTGTGATGCGTTTTTCCTCGTCCGAGATCACCATGCTCTTACGCTCGGCGCCCATCATCACCTTGTC
>JAYVFJ010000181.1:0-5176 GCA_043773225.1 Chloracidobacterium sp. | reverse complement strand
CCGTAACTAAATTCGTCAAAGATGTCAGCAACATCAACAACTTTTACCGCAAAATTGCCGCCTGTCTGACTGCGGCGATAATTTGCCCATGTTTCAGCCGCGGCCATAAAGCCCGGGTCTGAATAGGAAATAATGATCGTGTCTGCGACATTGTTTGGCGATGCGAGCGAAGACGGGCTGTTGGGCGTTATGGATGGCGACTGCAAAAGCGCCGAATCTTCAATTCCATAGAAAACCGCAGGACGATTTGAAGGCATTTTAACGGAGTAGGTGCCGCCGTTTTGCGTTACCTGCAGACCCGTTATCAATTGCGGGTTTGCGTCAAGCGTTGTGTCAAAAACACGAATGTTAGGAGAAGAAAATCCGCCAACATCCATCTTTCGATATCCCGGCGTAAAGAACAAAACGCGGTTCTGGTCAGCAATGTATTTTTTTGAATAATTGACCTTAATCGAATCAAACAAACATTGATCTGTAGAAGTCGTAGTAGCAAACTTGAAAACGTTGTTTCCTTCGACGAGGAAACTCGTTGGCACAGTAAACTCACCGGAAAAACTTTCATAGGAAAAGCCGTCAATCATGCCAATTTCTTGACCATTTAAAACGACAAGAACCTCATGCCCACCATTGCTAATACCCTGCAGCTTTACCGTAACTACTGCGTTCAACCCCGAAGGATCAACCTGCGTAAGGTTGACTAAAGTGCAGTCACTTGGATTGGTGCAGGCGGGGAAATCTGAAATTATGCCGCGTCCCCAATAATTCTCAAGATCGCCGTTTCTAAGACTGGATGCATAACTAATTCGTTCTTTTGTTTCTACAACGGATCTAAAGTTGTTTGATATTACATTGCCGCCGATATTGCCAAGAAATTTTGAGATCATCCGCTTGCCGGGGACGGTGTCGGCGATTAGGAAATAGATCCGCGTGTCGGTGTCTCTGGTGTCTAAACCTTTGCCGTAAAAATCAATATACTGAGCGCCGTCGCCTACCAGAATTGCTTGTTCGACACCGTCAGTAAATAGCCGCCAGTTGGCAGAGTCGCTGTTAACGTCAAAACCTGCATTCTGAAGTTCGGTCCGACTGACCCGATACATTCCCTGTTTCTTGACGGCAATTCTTACGCTTTGCTGTGTAACGACAATGCGCTGCATTGCCGGATCTGGCGGTTGGATTGCACCGTTGACTACGGCCTGCAAACTGCTCGGCAGCGAAAGATCGCCTCTTTTGAGAATGCCGTTTTGTGACCTTAGCCGTTCTTCAAGCTCGGCTTTCGTATAACCTGTGGCCGCCTGAAAATTTCTGACAAGATTTGCTCTGAAGGATTTTGAAGCAACGCGGTTGCCGTTGGCAAACTGATTCCAAATGACATAGCTTGACGCCAGTGTGCCTGCCGGATCGTAAAACTCATACGTTTCGCCACGCAAGGTTCTCAGGGTGCCGCCGGCGTTCCGGCTCATAATTATTCCCGGGCTAACCAATTCAGGCGCTCCTTCTCCCGTTCGGTAAACCAAAAAACCCGTGTTGCCGAGCTCGGCTTTCATCTCCCAACGCAGAAATACGCCCTGCCCGTCACTGTAAGCGTCTATGCGTTCGTATTCAGCGACTGAGCCGCGGATTGTGGCATCTCCTAACGATCTTGCCTTTTGAGCAAACAACGGAATGCATGTAGATAACACAAAAATAACAACAAGCAATAGCAAAGCGGTTTTCTTCATAATTTACTCCAAAAATGACCGGAATAGTTCTGACAAATCCTTTCAAAATCGTTAACTTCTCAATTTAACACTAATAAACCTGTTTTACAAGCAAATATGAGAGTCGAAATACTAATTTCATTTTCGACATTATCAAGCCAAAAAAAGGTTTGTAGATACGTCGCTAATTCCAACTTTCCTACAATTCACAAAATGCGGTTGTGTCACAGAATGTCACACTTTGACATCCAAAAACGGTCGAAAATCTATTGCAAACACTTGTAAATATTGGGTTTAGGCCACGCAGAGGCAACTGTCTCAGTGTCCCAAACGTGTTTCTTTCATGTTGGGACAGGGTAATTGTTGTTATTATTGAGGTTATCGTCATATTTGTGGCCTGTCCCACTGTTTTTGAAAAAAAACGGCTTATCCTGATTCTCAAAATTTAATAACGCAATCGTAACAAAACTTTCATTATTTGTCAAGAATTTTATGTGTGAAACATGGCCTGATTTTGAATTAAATATTACAGTGTTAATTCTTTACAAGCTGCCGCAAAACATAAGGCAAAATGCCGCCGTTTTTGTAATATTCGATCTCGATGGGCGTATCTATTCTAAGAATCAGCGTAACATCAATCATGTCTCCATTTGCCCTTGTTATTTTGAGGGTTACGTCTTGTCGCGGGCGAACGTCATTGCCTTCAAGGCCTGTGAGGTCAAAAGTCTCCGTTCCATCTAAATTATAAGTCGCGGCCGATTCGCCTTCCTTGAACTGAAGCGGCAAAACGCCCATTCCGACTAGGTTTGAACGATGAATCCGCTCAAATGATTGAACAATGACTGCTTTCACGCCCATCAGTGACGTGCCCTTTGCGGCCCAGTCGCGAGAACTGCCTGTGCCGTATTCGGTTCCGGCGAAAATGACGAGCGGAGTGTTTTCCGCCTTGTATTGCATCGCCGCGTCATAGATGGTCATGTCTTCGCCGTCGGGTTGATGTTTCGTGAGGCCGCCTTCGACCGGCGCGACCATCAGGTTTTTTATCCGCACATTTGCAAACGTGCCGCGGAGCATAATGCGGTCATTCCCGCGTCTTGAACCATAAGAGTTAAAATCCTCAGTAGCGACGCCGTTTTCGCGTAGATACAATCCCGCAGGTGAGTTCGGCTTGATCGCTCCGGCGGGTGAAATATGGTCGGTCGTCACCGAATCACCAAAGATCGCCAACGCCCGCGCGCCTTGGACATCTGAAAAGCTGCCGGTTTCCATTGAAAAATTATCAAAATAAGGTGGTTCCTGAATATATGTTGATTCTGTGTCCCATTCATAAATCTGGCCGACGCTCGTTTCTATTTTGTTCCACAACGGATTGTGCTCGGCAAACTGTGAGTAGAGCCGCCTGTATATTTCCGGCTCGAACGCCGTTTGCAGATACTCTTTTACCTCATCAAGCGAAGCCCAGATATCGCGCAAAAAAACGTCGTTGCCATTCATGTCCTGCCCGATCGGGTCAAGATTCACGTCTTTCAAAACGGTTCCCGCAAGCGCATAAGAAACCACGAGCGGCGGCGACATCAGGAAATTTGCTTTAATATTTTGGTGAACACGCGCCTCAAAATTGCGGTTTCCCGACAAAACCGAAGCCGCGATGATGTCGTTCTCAACGACCTCTTCTTCAATTGACGGATCGAGCGGCCCGGAATTTCCGATGCAAGTCGTGCAGCCGTAACCGACAAGATCAAAACCGATGGCGTTCAAATATTTTTGCAAGCCGGCTTTCTCAAGATACTCTGTGACGACGCGCGAACCAGGAGCAAGCGACGTTTTAACATACGGCGGAACCTTCATTCCCTTTTCAAATGCCTTCTTTGCAACGATGCCGGCAGCAATCATTACCGAAGGATTTGACGTATTCGTGCACGAAGTTATCGCGGCAATAAGCACATCGCCATTGCCGATGTTTGTGGTCACAGTCGGCGACTCATCATCGCTAAACTCGACTCTGTCGGGCGTCGGGCGATTGTTAACCATTTCTATCTCGGTGTGAACATTCGTGTTGTCAGGCGAAACTGTGTCGTGAATTGATTCCGGGATTGATTGTGAACTTTGCTCGCCGCCGCCCTCGACGACATTGGTGGGATGCGAGCCCATCGTAACGCTAAAACGTTTGTTAAGATCGTCTGCCACTTTGCCATAACCGCCGTCGGCAAGAGGTTTTGAGAAAAGCTCGATAAACCGGTCGTCCAGGTTTGAAAGCTCGATGCGATCTTGCGGCCTCTTCGGCCCGGCGACAGCCGGCGTGATGGTTTCGAGATTTAGTTCGAGAACCGTCGTATAATCAATTTCGCCGTCCTTCGGAATTCCGAACATGTCCTGCGCTTTGTAATAATTGCGGATCGTGTCGATTTGTTCTGCGCTTCGACCGGTGTTGGCAAAATATTCGAGCGTTTTTTCGTCCGTCGGAAAAAAGCCCATCGTCGCGCCATATTCAGGAGCCATGTTCGCAATCGTCGCTCGATCCGTCGCATGCAGAGCCGCCGCTCCTTCGCCAAAGAACTCGACAAATTTACCGACGACGCTGGCTTTTCGAAGCATTTCGGTAATTCGCAGCACAAGATCGGTCGCCGTTGCGCCTTGCGGCAACTCGCCGGTTAGGTGAACGCCGACCACATCCGGCGTCAGAAAATAAACGGGCTGGCCAAGCATTCCGGCCTCGGCCTCAATGCCGCCAACGCCCCAACCGACAATGCCGACGCCGTTTATCATGGTCGTGTGAGAATCGGTGCCGACAAGCGAATCAGGAAAGTAAACACCTTCGCGTTCAAATACGCCCTTTGCGAGATACTCAAGATTTACCTGATGAACAATGCCGATTCCCGGCGGCACGACGCTAAATCCGCTAAACGCTTGTGTTCCCCACTTCAAAAATCGGTAACGCTGGTCGTTGCGTTTAAACTCCATTTCCATGTTTCGCGTATAAGCAGATTCACTGCCCGCAAAATCAACCTGTACAGAATGATCTATCACCAGATCGACTGGCACAAGCGGCTCAATCACGCCGACATCTTTCCCCATTTTCTGCACCGCCGAACGCATTGCAGCAAGATCAACAAGCAGAGGCACACCCGTAAAATCCTGCAAAACGACACGAGCAACGACAAACGGTATCTCATTTGTCCGCTCATCATTCGCTCCCCATGCCGCAAGTTCGCGAATATGGTTTTCGCCGACTTTTTTCCCATCATCAAAATTGCGTAGCACGCTCTCCAAAACAATCCGGATCGAAACCGGCAGCCGCGAAATCGCGCCCAAACCCTCTTTCTCAAGCTGCGGAAGCGAGTAAAAAACACCCTCGGTTCCCGGCCCGGTTTGAAAAGTCTGTCGCGTGTTGAATAGATTGTGTGTCATATTGATTGGTTTGATGTATTGGTCAAACTAATATTATAAAAGGGATAGGGCAGAAACGCGAGTGTAAACGA
>JAYVFJ010000180.1:0-7326 GCA_043773225.1 Chloracidobacterium sp. | reverse complement strand
GGGGCGTCTTCGTCCGTTACGCTTGAAGGCCCGCCCGAAAGGATCACGCCTTTCGGACGTTTGGCAACGATCTCATCAGCCGAAAAGTGAAACGGATGTATCTCGCAATAAACGCCCTGCTCACGAATACGCCGCGCGATCAACTGCGTGTATTGCGAACCGAAGTCGAGGATTATTATGGTTTCGTGATGCAAAAATCTCTCCTTGTCAGAACCGGGAGCGATAGCGACTGGGTTCCGCGCGGCCGGTTATGTGTAACGATATAAGAACCCGATCGCTATCGCTCCCGGTTCTGACCGAACGACGCAGAAATTAATTCTTCCAGAACAGTTTCATCTACATTTGACAGCTTATTGATATATAAACAACCCATTCCTCTCTTATGTTTGCCGAGCCGTGAGAGATACTCATCGTAACGGCCCATGTCACCGACGCTGATATACAGCGAGAGATTTCCTTTGCGGGGCGAAAACCCGATGATAAACCAATCCACCTCGCGGCCTGAGGCGGATACGATATGCCGAAAGCCATAGCCGATGAGCGACGAGCCCCACATTTTGGGCTTTTCGCCGGAAACGCGCTGCATTATTGCGTCAATCTTAATACTGTCGGCACGCTGCTGTTCGTCTGTGATCGAGTCTAAAAATGCCTCAACACTCGCATCATTTTGAGTAGTTTTAATTTTCGCGTTTGCCATTTTTGCTCAATTCTAGTCGAGTTGCGGTCAACCTGACAAGGCCGTAAATAAACTTGACAACGGCCGGCGAAATTCCTAATCTTGTAGTTCGCCTTTTGGCGAGCCATATTCCGCAGTAGCTCAATGGCAGAGCATTCGGCTGTTAACCGAAGGGTTGTAAGTTCGAGTCTTACCTGCGGAGCCAATTAAATTAACAGGTTACGGGCACCGATTTGGTGCCCGTTTCGCGTTTTGTATCACGGATTTTGAAAGTTGTCCGGCTTGAGAAAATTAAGACCTGAGACATGAGTCCGAGACAGGTTCTAATCCTGTCACTTGTTACTTGTCAGCGGCCTCACTGCGGTATTTGTCCAATTTCCCGAAACGTCGCCCATAAGCAATCCAACATAGTCCTCGCCGATGATATTGGAGCCGACTGACGCGTATGTTCTGTTTAAAGGGCTGAATCTCCATGTTCCTGTTGCTCCGATTCCCGGTGCTGAATATGGAGGCCCGGCGACGAATTTTGCGATCATCCCCGCGTCGAATGACGTTACAACGCCGTTTCCGCTCACGTCGGCAACGAGAAGCTGCGTGGCGGTGAGCTGCGGGTTTGGCGGGCCGGCGACGTGGAGAGCTATTCGGCCCGCGTCGAAAGAACTTATGGCGCCGTTGACGCCGCCCACTTTAGTTGGGGTGACGGTATAAGAACCCGATCCAAATCCGCTCAGCGCGTAAGTTCCGTCCGGGAAACCGGTTAAAACAGAGACCATGTTTGTTCCATCACCGCTTATCAGCACATTTGAAATAAAACGCGGCGGCCCCGACAGGACGTTGCCATAGCTGACGGTTCCGCCGATCACGGGCGCGATGCCGGGCCAAAAACCGGGTGCTATGTCATACGGCGGCCCGCTTGCCATATCTCCGGCAACCGGTTGTCCTAAAGTATTGTCGAGCGAAAATATCCCAGCCGTCACATTCTGCGCCCCACCGCCCGCAATGGTCGCTTGCATGATAGAAAAGATGCCGCCCGACTGAGCCTGAACAGTGGTCAGTGCGCAGTGGACAGTAAACAGTAAAAACAAAGCGCCAACCAAAATTCCAACCACCGACCGCTGACCACTGACCACATTTCCACTTGCCTTTTGCCTTTTCACTTTTGCCTCAAAAATCTTTTTCATGTTTTTCATAGCTCACTTCCTTTTTTACGGCCCGATTCTTATCGTGCCGCCGAGACTGCGGAATTCAAATCGCTTGTTTGTGGAGTTAATTTGCTCGACGTAAAAATTACAATTGGGTTTAAGCCAAATCGCACGGTATGAGTTAACGGGCAGGGCGTTGATGGCTGCGTTGACCGTCCGAAACGGCTGGAGGAAAGCGCCGGTTTGAGCTCCGAGATAGTTGCAGTCCACATAAAACCCGCCGGATGCCCGATAGATGCCGCGTCCGTGCGTGGCGGCAATCAAGTCCCCGCCCATCCAGATCAATTCATCCACCGAGACGTTTGCCGGTCCGTTCTGCGGCAGATCCCACGTTGCCCCGGCATCAGGTGAAGTAAAAATGCCCATTTCCGTCCCGACGTATAACAGATTGGCATTGGAAGGGTGAAAAACCAGACTGCGCACCGGAACGGCCGGCAGATCAGTGGATGTTGCTGTAGCACCGCTGACATCAATCCACGCTGTTCCGAGATTCCGCGTGACATACACATTATCAGTGTTGAATCCGCCAAAAGTGGCATAGATCCAATTCGGGCCGCGGTTAGGATCCCAAGTTAATCGGGTCACCATACGGTCAGGAAGCCCGGCAGTATCTATTTTTGTCCAGTTTGGGATCGGATTAGCGTTGGTGGCATTTAGGTTGAGATAGACGTCACCGTTATTGTGCCCCACAACGACAAAATCGGAATTGTTCGGATTAATTGCTATTGCGCTTATCGATTTCTGATCGCCGACACCTCCGCCCGGGGTAGGAGCGTTGTTCGGATTTTTGATTGCGTTCCATGTAGCGGCACCTCTCGCATCATTGGTTCGCCATAGAGACCATCCGCCCGCCAGAAGCCGGGTCGGTTCGTTTGGGTCTATTACGAGCGGTGCAATAAAATTAGTTCTGAAGTTGTTTCTTTCTGCCTCTAAACCGGAAATGATGGAAACGCTTTGTCCCCCATTAAAGCTGCGAAAGACTCCCATATTTTGGATCTCACCATAAAAATAATTTGGGTCCGTTTGATCCGCGGCAACATAACCGCCGTCATTACGATCAATTTGAGTCCAGTTTTCCGTCCCTCCGGTATAGCGGGGAGTTCCGTTGTCCTGCGTTCCGCCTATGATCACGCCCGAGGTTAAATTGCCCGCCACGCCGTAAAACTGAGTGATGCCGAGATTATTGTTGAGTTCGGTCCATGCGCTCGAAACGCAGACCGTAGCGACATTATCTGCACGATACATACCGCCGTCGTTGGCAAAAAAAACAGTCCGGTTACTGGTATTGTTGAACGTGGGAGGAGCCGCGATAAAATGCTGGTCGGCGTGATTTGGGATCGGGTTGCAGCCGCTGCTGATGTCACTAAAAGTTGTTCCGCTATTCGTGCTTCGATAGAGAGCGACGCCGCCGACAATAACGAAAGTCGGATCCAGCGGATTAACCCAGATGATATTATCGTAACTACCCTGGCCACCCATTAAGTTATTGCCGGTATTAACGCGAATATAATTTCGTCCGCCATCTCCGCTCCAGAAAACGTCGCCATTGTTTTGATCTACAGAAGCGTAAACAACTAAAGGATTGCTTGGCGCATAGGCGATCTCAACTCGTCCGGTGATAGCGGCCGTGTAAGTTACGCCCCCATCCGTCGAGTAGCGAGAAAATATCCAGTTTGCGCCTCCGTCAATCGAATAGGCCGTTTGTCCGCCTCTGGCTGCGATCGCCCGCAGGCTGTTGGTCGGATCGAAATCAACATCTTCAATGTTCCCGCCAAAACTAGGTATGAGGTTCCATGTTCCACCGCTATCGGTTGACCGCCAGATGCCCGTGCCGGTTCCGGCTAAGATCGTCGCACCGTCAAGCGAGATCGACAGCCGATTAACGAAATTAAAGTTGGCATTGTTGGTCGAGTCCACCCGGAACCACAGCCCGCCGCCGTCGAATGAGCGAAAAATACCCGCGCCTTGAATACCGTCACCGGCAGAACTTTCGCCCGTTCCGGCGTAAATGATGTTTGGGTTGGCCGGACTTCGAGCCAATGTCGAGACGGCGAGATTTGCGATAAAATCGCTGACCGGAAACCACGAAGCCGCGCCGTTGAGGGTGCGCCAAATACCGCCCGAGACGCTGCCAACCAACATATCGTTAGCATCGCCGGGGTTGATGGAAATCGATCGGATGCGCCCACCGATGTTGCCGGGGCCGAGCCACGTCCACGAATCCGGGGCGATTCCGGCTTCTTCTAATTGTCCCTGCCGTTTCGACTGGCGCACCTTTTGCACCTTTTTCATTTCGGCAATATGCTGCCGCGCTTTGCGTAAGCCATTGGGATCAATCACGCCATTTTCATCTTGGAGCGACAATCGGCGAAAAGTCAGGCCTTCTTGACGTCTTGTCTGTTCTTCTTGCTCACTCTCTTGCTCTTCCTGCGAGACGGCATGTTTAAGCACCGAGTAAGCAATTAGACCTGAGACACACAAGAACGCCACGATCACGCATGCAAAAATCTGACGATTGAGTTTCTTTCTTAAAATCATTTTTCTACCTATCAGGTATGCACGGTTATGGAGAAATCGTTGCCGTGCCGGCAGGCGCGCGGATCGTCATTGCTCTGTTAAAAGTTGTCACACCGGTATAGTTATTGGGTGTCAAGACCAGATTACCGCCGGTCTGCGTCGCATTCAGGCCATTTCCAAGCGTGGAATGCGGTCGAAAGATGCTGCCATCGCGTTGTCCCGCCGCGAGATTGGGATATGCCGCGGAATCGACAAAGACCGTATTCGCGCCCCAGAAATTTTGCAAGGCATTTTCAAGAGCGTCGTGGCCGAAACTTGTGCCGGCGTTGAAGCCGCCGGTCGCCGTACATCCTCCATCGGTATGTATTCCTATCGTGAAATTAGGATTATTTGACCAAACGATAGGACTGCCGGAGTTTGCAGGCGTTGTGTCAACCGAGTAGGTATGAAATGTTCCGCCGCTGGCTTGTGTTTGTCCTAGATAAGTGTTCGTATGCGACTGGAGAGTGTAAGTTTGTGCATTTTCGCCGCCTGTTGTTCCCGCCGGAGTATTATCAATTCCATAACCCGTTACCCTGACATTTTCGGAGTTGGCTGTGGGCGTTTGATCGGTCATGCGGTAATAGCCGCGCGAGGGCTGCGGAAGCAGTCCTGTGTTTGAATTTGCAGAAACCGAGAAAACCGCCCAGTCAAGACCCGTTGGCGCGGATGGACCGGTATATTGCCAAGTGACCTGATTGATTGGATACTGATCATTCGGAACGGCAAAAACAGTTGTTCCGTTCGCCTGCGAGGCGGGCACATTGAACTCCAGCACGCCATTTGCGAATCTCGCATCGACTGTTCCGTCAGCGTCGAAATCCGCGCAATGTCCCGCAGTAAGGAATGTTCCATTCGAAACCGCCCAGCCGGTGCAAAACGGATTTGAAACGTTTGTTCCGTTGTTTAGCGTGTTGATTCGTCCCACAGGCGCGTCGTTTATCGCGGTTCGGTCGTCGTTGGCTCCGCAGATGGTATCTGGGGATTCGGTTAAGTGTGGAGCGTTAACTCCGACAGTGATTTCATGGATCCGAACAAAAGCCCCTGAGGAGTTTCCGGCGGTAAATAGTTCAACTCTTACAGCATCACCGTTGAAGAACGCAGTGTTTGAACGCCACGCGCGAAGTGACTTTGCATCAAGGCGCTGCATGCCGCCGTCGAGAAGCGATGTAATTGTGAAAAAATCCTGCGATCCCAACTTATGGTCAGTGATGTGTAGGCGAAGCCACGGCGCCGACGCGACTTGTATCGTATGAGCCGCGCTTGAAGAATCATCACCAACGACGGATTTTTTAAGCGTGAGCGGATACGCCTGTTTGAACGCCAGGCGATCATAAGTCTGAGCCCAAGCGGGAGGAAGACCCGCAAGAATTATCGTGACAAGAAAAACGGTGCTCTTTATGTTCATGACCTTTACTCCCTTATTTCGATTCAGCTGCGGACTATTGCAGGGACACGAGGACTAAAACCAAGCCTGTGCCAGTTTTTAGTTCGGTCATTGCTTTCCCAATAATTGAGCCGTTTGCACGTCGGTGATTCGTCACTTTCATTGCGTGGCCGGGTGTTTGAGAGCTTGTAAGCAAGTCGCCGGGTTTGATTCCTGCTTTGCCCGCGTCAGCGTAAACCCAGACGCGTCCTGATAAAGCAACAGGCTGGGCTGTATTGCCGTCTGCAAGATCAGGCAAAAGCATTCCAACTGAGAGATTGTTCGCTCCGCTGATGATGCCGGCCACCCGTCGGTTATATGCACCGCGTGCAAGCGTTAATTTGCCGGCATTTTTCGGGTCAATGGCGACGACCATGCCTGGCTTGACCGGTTCGGAGAATGAAAATTTTTCCGCCAGGTCCGAGCCGCCGGTAACTTCCACGACGCTCGTCCTTGTTGTGCCGATAACGTGCAGTTTTGCTACCGGATTCGTTGTGCCGATGCCGACATTGCCCGTTGACCGCTTGACGAACAAATGTGTCGCAATGCCACCTGTGTTGCTGTAGGCATCTAACCTGAAATCGGAGCCCGCGTTGCCACCGGTTTCAGAAACATTATCGGCAAACATGAGCCAGCGGTTAAAATTGTTCTTGCGGAATGCCAGGACGGAGTTTCGGGCTACAGACGTTGCGTCGACAATGATATACGAATCCAACGACGAGTGTCGGGCCGTGAGCACAGCCCCATCCCCGTTAAGGCCCGTAACGGTCGCGCCGCCTGTTGTGTTGATAGTTATTCCATTCGCCGGTGGCGAGCCTGCGGGACCGGCATTTAGTTTAAGGGTTATCCCGTCGAATCTAACATCGGCCCTGCCGGTCGCTCCGGCGATAGTCATACCTGTTTCTCCATTGGGCGAGCCAAATGAGACCTGATTTCCCTGAGCCCCCGCGGCTAGCAAAACGCCATTGGGCATCTTTACAAGAGTTGGGGTTACTTCTATTCCAAAGGATGGGGGCACCCCCGACGGACCAATAAGAAGTTTAAGACTATTGATGCTGGCATTGCCGATGCTGGGGCCAAACCTAACATCAGCCCTGTTCACCGCCGCCGGTCCCGATATCGACATCCCTGTCTCACCATTGGGCGAGCCAAACGCAACCTGATTGCCCTGAGCTCCAAGAGCCAGTTGAACGCCGTTTGGCAATTGAACGCCATTGGCGTTTTGGGTAATCAACGAATTCGCTAGCGTTGTTCCGGCGCTAAAAAGTGGAATAGTATTCACCGTGCCGCTGCCGCTGACACCGGTCGCTCCTACCAGATTTACAAAAGCTCCGCCGTTCTCGGATACTTTGACTTTATTGGAGCCACTGTCGAAGTAGATTCGCCCTTGTCCGGCGGGCGCCACAGCAGGAGCGCCGACCGCTGCAAACGAAGCCGGGCCATTAACGTCCAGGCTGCCGACCGTT
>JAYVFJ010000179.1:0-5252 GCA_043773225.1 Chloracidobacterium sp. | reverse complement strand
GAAGATGCAAAGAACGTGCAGCGGCAGGCGTTTGCCGGGATGTTGTGGTCGAAGCAGTTTTACCATTACGTCGTAAAGGATTGGCTTGAGGGTGATCCGGCTTTGCCAAAGCCGCCGGCGTCTCGTCTCGAAGGCCGCAATCATAGTTGGCAGCATCTTTACAACTCGGACGTGATCTCGATGCCGGACAAATGGGAATACCCGTGGTATGCGGCGTGGGATTTGGCGTTTCACTGCATTCCGCTGGCGATCGTCGATCCCGAATTTGCCAAAGAGCAACTGCTGCTGATGCTCCGCGAATGGTATATGCACCCGAACGGCCAGATTCCCGCATACGAATGGGCGTTCGGCGATGTCAATCCGCCGGTGCATGCGTGGGCGGCGCTGCGTGTTTATCAGATCGAGAAAAAGCATCATGGAAAGTCTGACCGGGCATTTCTCGCGCGCATTTTCCAGAAGCTTTTGCTCAATTTTACATGGTGGGTAAATCGAAAGGACGCCGAGGGCCATAATGTCTTCGAGGGCGGCTTTCTTGGTCTCGACAACATCGGCGTGTTCGACCGTTCGCAGCCTTTGCCGACGGGCGGCATTTTGGTGCAGTCGGACGGCACTAGCTGGATGGCTATGTATTGCCTGAACATGCTCGCCATCGCTCTCGAACTCTCCATCGAGGATGACAGTTACGAAGACGTTGCGAGCAAATTCTGGGAACATTTCGTTTATATTTCCAACGCGATGAACAACATCGGCGACGCCGGTTTGTCGCTGTGGGACGAGAGCGATGGTTTTTACTATGACGTGCTGCACATGGACGATCTCAATTACAGCACGCCGATCAAGGTGCGTTCCATGGTCGGTCTGATCCCGCTCTTTGCTGTAGCAACGATCGAGCCGCAGATATTGGAAGCGATGCCCGCGTTTCGACGCCGGATGCAGTGGTTTATCGACAACCGCGCGGACCTCACGGCCAACATAAACTGCGCTCGCCGGCCCGGCCTGGGCGAGCGGTTTTTACTGGCTGTCGCCTATCGCGATCGTTTGCAGCGCGTTTTGCAAATAATGCTCGACGAAAATGAGTTTTTGTCGCCATACGGAATCCGAGCTTTGTCGCTCCGCCACAAAGACGATCCGTATGTGCTGCATGTGGACGGCATCGAACACCGCGTTGATTATGAGCCGGGCGAATCTACGAGCGGTTTGTTCGGCGGCAACTCGAACTGGCGCGGCCCGGTTTGGTTTCCGGTGAATTACCTGCTCATCGAATCGCTGCAAAAGTTTCACCACTATTACGGTGACGATCTGAAAGTCGAGTGTCCGACCGGTTCCGGCAACATGATGAACCTGTGGCAGGTGGCCGAGGAAATATCGCGGAGAATGTCGCATATTTTTCTGCGCGGCGACGACGGAAAACGGGCGGTTTTTGGAGCGTCGGAAAAGTATCAAAACGATCCAAATTTCCGTGACCACATTTTGTTTTACGAGTATTTTCACGGCGACAACGGCGCCGGCCTCGGGGCGAGCCATCAGACTGGATGGACGGGCCTTGTCGCAAAACTGATTCAGCAAAGCGGCGAGTAGTGCGTAACGCCGCTTCGCGTCGTGGCAGGCAGGATGCCCGCGTTCCAGTCTTATGATCGAGATAAGCAAAGACATATGCGTTGATTTTAAAACCGCTTCGTCGCGCGAGTGGCTTGAGACTAACGGCATCGGCGGCTACTCCTCGTCGTCAATCGCCGGAGCAAATACACGACGGTATCACGGTCTATTAGTGGCTTCGACAAGGCCGCCGCTTGGCCGTCTTGTTCTGCTTTCCAAATTCGAGGAGACAGTTCTGATTGACGGCGAGCGGCATGAGCTGTCATGCAATCAATATCCGAACAGCCTTCACCCCGAAGGCCATAAATTTCTGACCGGTTTCCGTCTTGATCCTTTTCCAATCTGGACATATAAAATAAACGGCGTCGAAATCGAAAAATCTATCTTTATGATCCACGGCGAAAATTCGACAGTTTGCCGATGGAGAATAATACACAAATCTGAGATTCAGAATCTGAAATCTGAATCTGAAATTTCAAATTTCAAATTTGAAATTGAATTAAAACCGCTGCTCGCATTTCGCGATCATCATCATCTGAGACACGAAGACGGCGGTTTTGACGGTTCGTATAAGGTCGAAGATAATCTCGTTTCTATCGAGCCTTATGCCGAAATGCCACGGCTATTTTTTGCCCACAATGCGAATGAGATCGAGCCTCAATATCATTGGTATCGCGATTTTGAATATGCGATCGAACGGGAACGCGGCTTTGATTATCACGAAGATCTGTTCCAGCCGTTCAGTCTGCGATTTGATCTTTCAAACGACGCTATCGTGATCGCGTCGACCGAGCCAAAGCAGATCGCAGACGCCGATTCATTTCAAAAAGAAGAGATCAAACGCCGCAATGCGTTGATCAAAACGGCCGGTGCAAAAGATGAGTTTGCCAATCAACTCGTTCTGGCGGCCGATCAATTTATAGTTTCTCGCGGCAGCGGCAAAACCGTGATTGCCGGTTATCACTGGTTTTCGGACTGGGGCCGCGACACGATGATCGCGCTCAACGGGCTGACGCTTGCGACCAATCGAGCGGAAATTGCAAAGAGCATTTTGACCGAATTTTCCAGGCATATTTCCGAAGGCATGGTGCCAAATCGTTTTCCCGACGCCGGCGCGATTCCCGAATACAACACGGTTGACGCGACGCTTTGGTTTTTTGAGGCGATACGCGCTTACGTCGAAAAGACCGGTGACAACGACTTCGTCCGCGATGTGCTTTATGAAAAGCTCGTGGGGATTGTTGACTGGCATGTTCGCGGCACTCGTTATCAAATCCGTGTTGATGCGGACGGCTTGCTCTATGCGGGCGAACCGGGCGTGCAGTTGACGTGGATGGACGCGAAGATCGGTGAGTGGGTTGTCACGCCGCGAACCGGAAAGGCTGTCGAGATACAGGCTTTGTGGTTCAACGCGCTTTGCATAATGGCCGATCTTGCCGGGAAGTTTGGCGACGCGAAGGGCAAAAAGCGGTTTGCGGCGATGGCAGCGATGGCTAAGAAGAGTTTTAATCAGCAATTCTGGAATGACGGCGAACAATGTTTGTTTGACGTTGTCAACGGTGAGGAAAGCGATGGCTCGATCAGGCCGAATCAGATATTTGCGGTCAGTCTTTCCAATACAATGCTCTCATCCGCGAAGGCTCGCAAAGTTGTTGACAAAGTTGAAGCAGAACTACTTACTCCCTTTGGTCTTCGTTCTCTTTCGCCAAATGATCCGCGTTATGTTCCGGTTTATATCGGCTCACCGCTTGATCGTGACGCGGCGTATCATCAGGGAACTGTCTGGGCTTGGCTGATTGGGCCGTTTGTGGATGCTTACCGAAAGGTGCATTTGAAAGATGCAAAATCAAACAGACGCGTTGACGAAATTATCGCAGGTTTCAAATCTCATCTTTCCGAAGCGTTGATCGGGCAGGTTTCGGAAATCTTCGACGGCGACGCTCCGCATTCACCACGCGGCTGCGCCGCTCAGGCATGGAGCGTCGCCGAGCTGCTGCGTATAAAAGTCTAAAAGGGGAAAGGGGAAAAGGTGGTGGCCAGAGACGGGGTCGAACCGCCGACACGCGGATTTTCAATCCGCTGCTCTACCAACTGAGCTATCTGGCCACGTTCGCCCGATCTTTTCAAAAAGGGCGAATTTGTTAGTGTAAATAAGCGGTCTTTGGTTGTCAAATTTCAATGCACACGGCTGCGCGTAAGCAAGGGCCATATATCCAACGGTGTGTGTATCGCCCTTGCTTACGCGCGGGCTTGTGCAGCCTTACGCGCGGGCTTGAGCAACGTTTTCATTGACAATAAAATCCGAATGGCTATAATCGGATTTTAGGCGGTGCAATGCCGCTCTGAAAAACGTAAATTAATTGCCTACCCGTGCCGGTTTGGACGCCGTCGCTGTCCTCTTGGAGACGCAACCTTCGAACCGGCACAGTTATTTTTAAATTTTCAAAGAACTATAAAATGTTTAGGAACATACCTGTTTTTTTTATATGTGCGATCTTCATTAGTTTTGGCTGCGGATCAAATCCCCTGCCAAATGCAAACGCTCCTGCAAACAGAGAGACAAAACTCGATCCGGCAAACATGCCGGCGGGACTTTCGGCGATTCCGCTGCCGTCATCGGCAAACATGCCGGCGGGCATTTCGTTAAACGCGGTTAACATGCCGATCGGCAATAAACCGATTCCGGGCATTCCAACCGCCGAGCAGCTAAAGAAAGGTTTCAAACCCGTCAAAACGCCGCCGATTCCTGGCATTCCTGACGAGGCAACTATACGGAAACAAATGGGGCTGCCCAATACCAATGTCAATCCGCCGCCAAAGAAATAAGATTTTCACCACAAAGGCACTAAGGGCACAAAGGAAAAATAAGACTAAAGAACTATTCGTTTTATGCCGTTCTTTAGAAGCGGGACGTTGAAATTTATCAAAAGTCCGAGCCGATTTTTTGTCAGCTTTAGATAAGTCATCAGCTGTGCATGATGAACCGCCAGAACCGTTTCCACGGCTTTCAATTCTATGATTAGACATCGTTCGAGCCAGATGTCGATACATAAATCCGCGCCAAGTTTGATACCGTCGTAGATGATTGGCAGCTTTACTTGCCGTTCCGGTTCAAAACCAGCTTTCTTTAATTCATAGATCAGACACGTCTCATAAACACTCTCTATCAATCCCGGGCCGAGTTCTTTGTGAACTTTTATTGCGGCATTTATCACCCGATTCGAGAGAAAATCTGTACGTTCCGGTATTTTTTCAAACATAAGAAATTCACCACAAAGGCACTAAAAGAATTCACTACAAAGGCACTAAGGGCACAAAGATTTTATTTTCTTTGTCTAGAGGCTTCATTACTTTTTCATCAACTACGTTTCGGCAAAAACTTAATAAAAAACCTTTGTGCTCTTTGTGCCTTTGTGGTGAAATTCTTCTTAGCCCACAGCTGCTTCTACCTTGGTAAATCCGAGCACCTCTTTGACGTCGGCCTCGATTCTTTCCAGCAGCTCGGTGTTTTCTTTTAGCATGTTTTTTACGTTGTCACGGCCTTGGCCGAGGCGTTCGGTTTTATATGAGAACCACGCGCCGCTTTTGTCAACGATGTTGTGGACGACGGCGAGGTCGAGCAGGTCGCCTTCGCGCGAGATGCCTTCGCCATACAT
>JAYVFJ010000178.1:0-13782 GCA_043773225.1 Chloracidobacterium sp. | reverse complement strand
GGTTGGCAGCTAGGGGTTTTGAATGGCGAGTCACCCGAGTGGACATGGATTTCGGCGGTGCTGCTCATAGATGTTGCTCATGTATGGTCAACAAGCTTTCGGGTTTATTTTGATAAGGAAGAATTCAAACGGCGAATTTGGCTGTATGTACTAGTGCCGGTTTTTGGTTATGCGATTGGCGTCGCCCTCTACTCAGAGGGTGAACTTGTATTTTGGAAAGCTCTCGCAATAGTCGCTGTCTTTCATTTTGTCCGTCAGCAATATGGCTGGGTCGCGCTTTATCGGCGAAAGCTTAATGAAACTGAGAAATGGACGTGGTGGATAGACGCAGTAGCGGTTTATCTTGCGAGTGTTTACCCATTGGCATTTTGGATGACGCGGCTGCCGCGAAAATTTGAGTGGTTCGTTCAAAATGATTTCATTTCACTACCGACGATTGTTGAGCCGATATTGTTTCCAATTTATGTCGTGACCTTGTCCGCGTATGTTGCCAAATCAATCTATCTCTACATAACCAATGGTTTTTTGAATATCGGCAAAGACATCGTTATCGCCACAACAGCAATTTGTTGGTATATAGGCATTGTTTACTTTAATTCGGACTATGCATTCACGGTGACGAACGTCATCATCCACGGGGTGCCGTATTTTGCATTGATCTATGTGTATGCACAATTTCGCCGCGAAACGACCGGCCGGGTTTATCGAACGCTTTCGCAAAACTGGCTGATCTTTTTAGCAACGCTATGGGCACTTGCTTATGTCGAGGAGCTTTTCTGGCATCGCGGCGTCTGGCATGAAAAGCAGTGGCTTTTTGGCGCCGATTGGGAATGGGGAAATATTAAGATGTATCTTGTCCCGTTGCTGACCTTGCCGCAATTGACGCATTACGTTCTGGACGGTTTTATCTGGCGGCGAAAGAACAATCCTGATTTTCGGCTTTTTTAGGATTTTTTTTACCACAAAGACACAATGAACACAAAGGATTTTTTCTTTGTGTTCTCTGTGTCTTTGTGGTGAAATCTTTTTCAAATTGCGCGTCCGGGAGCGACCAATGGCGCTGCTGGCCCAATCGGCTTTGTAATTCTGATTTTAGCGGGCATCTGCGGTGGCATCATGCCTTCGTCATCGTCGTCGGTTTGGAAGATAAAACCGCCGTTTTTTGATGCCTCGGGCGTGACGGAGATCGTTTGACGGTTGCGATCGCGGACTATAGTGAGCTGAACGTCGCCTTCTTTCTTTTCGTTTAAGGCGCGGACCATGTCCATATGGGTGTTAATCGTTTTGCCGTCAACCTCGACGATAATGTCGCCCACTTTTAGGCCAGCTTTAAACGCCGGCGAACCTTCGCGAATGTTGCTTATTCGGACGCCGCTATCAACGCCATTTTCAGACATTTGCTTGGTGAGCGGATGAATTAAAATACCGATCTGACGGCTCTCGCCGGATTTCCATGTAAAACTCTTGCCTTCGCCGCCCGGCGGAATAGTAAAAATTCTCATTCCTTCGCCCTTTGGCATGTCTTTCATATCGGGCAGTTCGATCTCAAGTTCCTTCTCGATCATGCCGGGCATTTCGCCCGAAAAGTTACCGTTCTCAAAACGCGGCATCGGGCGTTTGCCGAGCGTTGCATTCATGTCTTTTTCGTGGCCGTTACGGAGCACGGTAAGCGAAACTTTGTGATCGGGAGCAACCTCCGAGATTAAACGCGTCAGTTTGCGTGTGCTGGTAACTTCGTCGCCGTTAAAGCGAACGATAACGTCGTTGCTCTGAATGCCGGCTACGGAAGCGGGCGAATTTTCCATCACTTTTTCGACTGCAACGCCGCGAACCTCGCGCAGGCCGAATTTAGCAAAGTTTTCCCTACTGACCTCCTGCGTCTGGACGCCGAGATAACCGCCGTCGCCGTCAAACGAAAATGCAAACGACTTTACAATTTTTTTTTCTTTTTCTTTTTTGACTTCTGGTGCGTCCTGTCCAAAAGCAAGGATAAAACTTGAAGTTACGATCAAAACAGAAGAAATAAACGGTCTGATAAACATAAAAAACCTCCAATATTTGCGTTGAATTTTATAACAAAGGGAGCCGTCTCTGAGCGTTTTACGCTGAAGATATTAGTTTTGTTGCGTTGAAGGTGGAAAAAGGTTGCTTCGCGGGCAGAAACGCGAGTGTAAACGAGTGTGCAGCCGCTTATTATTCGGCACGCTCGTTTACACTCGCGTTTCTGGCCGTATTAGCCGCGAAGTTTTTCCAGCCTTTCCGCAGCGGCCTCGAGTGTCTCGTCCTTTTTACAGAAGCAAAATCGCACCATTTGCGAACCTAGCGATGAATCGTGATAGAACGACGAGCCCGGCACGACGGCGACGCCGATTTCGCGGATGAGGTGTTTTGTAAATTCGATGTCATTGGAAAAACCAAATTCCGAAATATCGCACATCACATAATATGCACCCTCGGGAAAGTCGCATTTGAAACCGGCGTTTTGCAAAACCGGCACGATAAAATCGCGTTTCTTTTGGTATTCGCGCTGCAGATCATCATAATAGCTCGACGGCAGACTCAGCGCATAAGCTCCGGCATGTTGAAGCGGATTAGCTGCTCCGACGGTCAGAAAATCATGCACCTTGCGAATAGCCGATGAAATATCCGGCGGCGCGATACAATAACCGACGCGCCAACCCGTAACCGAATATGTTTTTGAAAGCGAATTAACTACAACGGTGCGCTCACGCATACCGGAAATATTTGCCATCGAGATGTGGGTCAGCGGGTCGTCATTTGCGCTGCCGTCGTATATGATGTGCTCATAAATCTCGTCAGTGAAGCAGAGTGCGTCAAATTCCTTGCAGAGATCGGCGATAAATTCGAGTTCGTCCTTTGTAAAAACCTTTCCGGTCGGATTATTAGGATTGCAGATAATTATCGCCTTTGTTTTCTCGTTAAACGCTGCCCGAAGCTCTTCGCGGTCAAAGACAAAGCCGTTGTCGGTCCTGTATAACGGAACGTGTCTCGGTGTTGCATCCGAAAGAATTGCATCGGGTGCGTAATTCTCGTAAAAAGGCTCAAACACGACAACCTCCTCGGTCGGGTCAACCGTCGCCATCATCGCGGCGATCATCCCCTCGGTCGAACCGCATGTGACGGTGATCTCGGTTTCAGGATCAAGGTCCATACCCAAAAACCACATAGTCTTTTTTGTTATCGCGTCACGAAAACTCTTGACACCCCACGTGATCGCGTATTGATTGTGATCGGCCGCGATGGCCTCCATAGCCTTTTGTTTGATCTCCTCGGGCGCCGCAAAATCAGGAAAGCCCTGTCCGAGATTGACGGCTCCATATTTGACGGCCTCGCGTGTCATTTCGCGGATGACCGATTCCGTAAAACTCGCGGCTTTTCGGGAAATTCTGTTTTTTGAAGTTCTGGGTTGAGTCATATCCTGAAATTACCTCGGACACGGTGTAACTGTCAAAGTTCGTTTGCTTCCCGTCGGCAACCGACACTACAGGTGTTACATCCTAAAAACTATAAAGATTGACGCGCGAAATGGGTTGTTTTGACGGCTCAGGTGCGTTAAACTTGCCGATATAACATTGTTTCGAGGTTTATTATGAAACTGAAGTCTTTTTTTCTACTCAACATTCTACTTTTTTCGGGAATTTTTGTTTATGCTCAAACGACGGAGAATACCGTTGCTCCACCCAAAGCACCTCGTGACGACTCGGCTTCGAGTGGCTATCGATTAGGGCCGGGCGACCAGATAGGGGGACATGTGAATGGTGAAGTGGGATACGAGTTTCTTGCCACCGTCGATGAAAATGGCATGATCGAGCTGCCTTTTGCGCGAAAGCCCATCGTTGCGCAATGCAAGACCAAAAGCGAACTTGGCGCCGAGATCGAATCCGAGATCAGGAAATATGTTCGCGAGCCGCACCTAAACTTTCGCATTATCGAAAAGCACCCTCCACCGGTCACTGTTTATGGCGAAATTAATAAACCCAGCGAAATCACGCTCACGCGCAAGGCAACTCTGGTTGAGATCCTCGCGGCTGCCGGCGGCCCTAGGGATCAAGAGGCAAGCGGCCTCGTTGAGGTTCGCCGGCCCCGGACGCCGTTGTGCGTAGCAGGCAATGACAAAGACAATTGGAAGGACTCGCCTAACCGAACATTCCGGCTCGCCGATATTAACGCCGGCAGGGAAGATTCAAACCCGATAATTTATCCGGGCGACATGATCGCCGTTCAGCGTGCAGCCCCGGTTTATATCACCGGCGAAGTCGTCGCGCCGCAAGGTGTTTTTCTGAAAGAACGCGGGCTTTCCCTCACTGAAGGTTTGGCGATGGTCGGCAATGTTCGCGAGGGAGCCAAAAAGTCGAAGATAAACATTTTGCGGCTAAAACCGGGGGCCTCAGCCGAATCTAAAGATCGTGAACTAATTTCCGCAAATCTTGATCTTATCAAGGAAGGAAAACAAAAAGATATATTGCTGCAGCCTTTCGATATTATAGTAGTTGACAAGGCAAAGGACCCGATCGGGCTTGCTATCCTTAAGACCGCGCTCAATGCCGGAAAGACCCTTGCCTATTCGACAGCGAACATCATCCCAGCCCGCATCGCTTATTGATTAGCTTATTTCAGCGCGCTTATAGATGTCGTCTATGACCTGCCGGTATTTTTCGTCAATAACTCGGCGTTTTACTTTTAGCGTTGGTGTCAATTCGCCATTCTCGACGGTCAATTCGTGCTCGAGCAGCACGAATTTTTTTACTTTTTCAAACTTTGACAGACCGGGCGTGTGACTTTCGATTTGTCGTGCAAAAAGATCAAGTATTCGCGGGTGGCAGCAAAATTCGTGCGGCGTTTTTATGTCGAGTTCTTTCAGTTTTGCGTAACTTTCGAGCATTTGAAAATTAGGCACGATCAACGCGGCCGGGAA
This sequence comes from Chloracidobacterium sp., assembly GCA_043773225.1. Taxonomy (GTDB): domain Bacteria; phylum Acidobacteriota; class Blastocatellia; order Pyrinomonadales; family Pyrinomonadaceae; genus OLB17. The sequence goes on along the minus strand of JAYVFJ010000178.1, from coordinate 8,846 downwards.
TTTTCGTTCATTTCCAACAAGCACAGCCTGATTTACAAAACGCGACGAACGGAGCAATTGCTCGATCGGCGACGGGGCAATGTATTTGCCGCCCGATGTTTTGAAAAGCTCTTTTTTGCGATCGGTTATTTTTAGAAAACCATCGGCGTCTATGCTGCCGATGTCACCCGTCCTAAACCAGCCGTCTTCCGTAAAAGCTGCTTTTGTCGCTTCCTCTTTATGATAATAACCGAGCATCACGCCCGGGCCTGTGACCTCAACTTCACCATCATCGGCTATGCGCACTTTTACATTGCGAACCGGCCTTCCGACCGTTCCCACGCGAATTGCGCTCGGATTATTTGATGAGATGACCGGCGATGTTTCGGTCAAACCATAACCCTGCATTATCGAAATGCCCGCACCTGTAAATATCAGAAATATCTCGTCCGGCAATGCAGCTCCGCCGGTAATGCATAACCGCAAACATCCGCCAAAAAACTCGCGCAGCTTTTGATACACGACTTTATCGGCGACCGCATGCTGCGCCGAGAGAGCTATCGGTATCGCCTCGCCGTTTTCCTTTAGGGTCGCAAATTCCTTTGCAACTTCTATCGCCCAATCAAAAACGATCTCGTTAACTCGGCCAGCCTGTGCCGCTTTTAGACGCGCGCGTTCAAACACCTTTTCAAATATCCGAGGAACTCCGATAAAGATCGTCGGACGAACTTCTTTTAAATTTTCCGGCACCTTTTCGATGGACTCGGCATAAAAGACACGCATGCCGGAATGAATGTAAACATACATGCCGGTGCGCTCAAAAACATGAGACAGAGGCAAAACGGAAAGCGATGTATCCTGCCCGCCAAATGCGTATTTCTCACTGGCATCAATGGCGTTTGAGATCAGATTTCGATGCGAGAGCATAACGCCCTTTGGCTCGCCGGTCGTGCCGCTGGTGTAGATCAGAGTTGCAATATCATTGGACTTTACTGCGTCTCTTAATTCTTCGCTGAGGACAGGATTTTCAGTTTTAAGTTCTGCGCCCGTTGACTCCAATTGCTGAAGAGAAATAACACGGTCATTTGCGCTTTCTTCTTCATCGAACAAGATAAATTTCTCTATCGACTTGCAATCTTTGAGCGCAGGTATTAGCCGCTCGTAAGCCTCTTGACCTTGGAGAAAAAGCACTCGCGATTGGGAATCGTCAATTATGTATCTAACAGATTCCGGTGCGAGCGTCGTATATATCGGAACGTCTATCACGCCCGCAAACTGGCAGCCTGCATCTGCCAATGTCCAATCAGGCGAATTTGGAGCAAGGATCGCAACCCTGTCGCCCTTTCTCAACCCCAGTGAATACAACCCAAGCGCTATATTCTCAGCCCGTTCTATGATCTCGGCAGACGAGATCGTTTTCCACTCGCCGTCACTTTTGTAGTTCAGCGCGTCGGGCAGATCAAACTCGGCCGCCGATCTCACAAATAGTTCGGGCAGTGTCTCGATCATTTAACCAAAACGCCTCCAAAGAAAATTTTGAGGACTTCATCTGCCATCGGCGCGAGCGAATAAGATTTTTTGGAAAGCACCCAATTGGTAACCATCTCGTCGAGAGCTCCGTAAAATATCTTTGCCGCCACGACCGGCTTGATGTCGCTGCTAAAATCACCCGCAGCCTGTCCGCTTTCTATCGTTTGGCGAATGATGTCAAGATACTCGCCAAACCCTGCGGCCGAAAATTCCTGCATGAATTTGGTCGAACCGCGAAGCTCGACTTGAAAGACAATGGCCAGATCGCGGTCTGCGCCGAGTTTTTCCAGATGCAGTTCGGCGATGCGTTTGAGCTTTGATTTTGGTTCGGCAATCGTTGCAAGCTCTTTTTTTCCATCGGCAATAAATTCAACCATCGCCCTGTCGAATATCGAATGCAGTATCTCGTCTTTGCTCTTAAAATAAAGATAAACAGTCCCGTCCGCAATACCCGCCTCGCCCGCAATGTCCGAGACCTTTGAATTAAAATAGCCGGACCGAGCGAAAACATTGATCGCGGCCCGCAATATTGCCTCGCGTTTATCGGCGACAACAGCTTTTGCAGAACCATTTGAAACAGATTTGGGCATAAAGATAGTTATGAATGAACCATCATTCAGTATATATCTTTATTCAATAGCCTGGAAATAAATAAGCCACGAATGCACGAATAAAGAGTCATTCGTGCATTCGTGGCTATTTCTTAAAAAATGGCGGAGAGAACAGGACTCGAACCTGCAAGCCCGTAAGGGCGGTAGTTTTCAAGACTACTGCATTAGCCAATTATGCTATCTCTCCGCATCGCAAGAGGCGAACTAAAAATATACTGAAAAGCCGTGAAATATACAAATCGGATTTATTTTGAAAACCCAGCAAATATAGTTTTTTTGTCCGGCTAGCGGCCGGCAGCTAGTGGCTGACAGCTAAATTAAGCCTTTTCGTCGGATGCCATTCCGCGCATTCGTGGACTCATTCCGCAAATGCTAAAATCTTTAGATGCGACTCGAATCCATCGAGGTTCAAAATTTTCGCAATCTAGGCGGGGAAATGTCATGCGGCCAGGGTCTGAACATCCTCGCCGGCGAGAACGGTCAGGGTAAGACAAACTGGCTTGAAGCCATAGGCGTACTTGCTCAGACGCGCTCATTTAGAACCGCAAAACTGCAGGAAACCGTCAATTTTGACTCAGATTTTGCGTGGGTCCTAGGCGAGGTGCGTGAGTCGCCTGAGATTTTGAGAGAACTGCGAGTCGAGATCAAAGGAAATACCAAAACGCTCTCAATAAATGATAAAAAGGAATCAATCAATCGTTATTTGGGCCAGTTGCACGCCGTCGTTTTCAACGCTGATGAGTTAGAGATTGTTCGCGGGCTGCCGGACTCTCGAAGAAGATTTTTGGATGCGGGAATTGTCTCGCTCCACCCGCCGTTTGTCCAGGTTTTTGCCGATTATAACCGTGTGATAAAGCAAAAGAACGCATTGCTTCAGACTGCGAGAGACAGCGGCGACACAGTTGGAAAAACGTCCGAACGGCTTGAACCCTGGAATAGTCAACTTGCGCCTTTGGCAGCCAAAATTCACAAAGCTCGTGTCCGTTTTATCGAAAGAATCAACGAAGTCCTCGAAAAAAAGCTCTTTAACCGCGAGGAATTGTCTATTCGCTATCTCTCATCGCTCGAAGGAAAAGGCGATTTGACAGATTACCAGCATCTAATAACCGAACGTCTGTCGCTGCGTGTGCAAGCCGAGACCGTCGCCGGCCACGCTCTCATCGGCACGCACCGCGACGATATGGAGCTAAAATTCGACGGCCACGACATCCGCAAATTTGGCTCCGCCGGACAGCAGCGGAGCGCACTGCTCCTGCTTCAGCTTGCAAATATCTCAGTCTTTCACGCCACGCGCGGCGAATATCCGCTCTTTTTGATCGACGACATCGACGCCGAGCTCGACTACAAACGCATCGGCAAACTGCTCGATTTCCTCGAAGGAAAAACCCAGACTTTTGTCACCACATCTAAGGAAAGTTTGGTAGAAAGATTCGGCTCAAAAGCAACGGTTTTCCGCATAGAAAACGGCAGGGCGGAAATTCAATAAAATTATGATATTTATTGCGTTTCGTAACTACTAAAAGCGCGCAAAAAATGGTATTATGAGGTATTGATTTGGATGTCGGATTTGTATCTGACTCAAGCCTTCGCGAAGGCATTGGATATGAGCGACGAGCAAGAAGAAATCATAGAAATCGACCCGGAAAAAATGAGTGGCACACCGGTGTTTAGGGGTACGCGTGTGCCAATTCAAAATTTTTTCGACTACCTTGAAGGAGGCCATAGCTTAAAAGTTTTTCTCGATCATTTTCCGACAGTATCACACGATCAAGCAGTAGGGATTATAGAATTGTGTAAAGTCAAGCTTCTTGGAGAAAGCGAGGTTGCTACTTGACGAATGCAGATCAAAAATCGACAAGGATTTTGTCAGGGGTTTTCCTGATTTTCAGTATCGTTGTCTTTTATCAATCAATCTCTGCTCAAAACGTTAAACCTAACGACAACAGGTCTTCTGTGAGCAGTGGTAACCCGAATGCTGTTGCGAGGATTGAGGTTTTTTATGATCTTCAATGCGGCCCGTGTGTTAGCTTTCATTCTATCCTGAAAAATGTTGAGAACAAATTTAGAGATAATGTCTTAATCACTTTCCGGCATTTTCCATTGAGAATTCCGACTCATGATAAATCATTTCTGGCTGCAAAAGTTGTTGAAGCCGCTCATGTTCAGGGAAAAGGAAGAAAAATGCTGGATATGGTGCTGGCAAATCAAACAGAATGGACGGCAAATCCGCAAGCTAAGTCCATATTATTCAGTTATGCAAGGAAATTACGGTTAGACATGAAGCGTTTCCGAGATGACTTGGAAAATGAAGAGATTCTTCACAAAATTGTCGGGGATGTTGTTAATGCAAATGAACTTAAATTAACTTCTACTCCCACAGTTTTTCTAAACGGAAAACAACTCACTCACGTTGAGGCTCTGGAAATAGAAACAAAGTTAAAAGATATAGTTAAATAAGAGGTAACACTTGGCTAAAGCAAAACAGGAATACGGGGCAGATCAGATAACAGTTTTAGAGGGACGCGATGCGGTGCGCAAGCGTCCGGCGATGTATATCGGCTCGACGAGCGAGATCGGGCTGCATCATTTGGTTTACGAGGTGGTTGATAACTCGGTTGACGAGGCGCTCGCGGGCTATTGCGACACGATCGAGGTCGCTATCCACATGGATAATTCCGTTACGGTCATCGATAACGGCCGCGGAATTCCAACCGACATTCACAAGCAGGAAGGGCGGAGCGCGGCTGAGGTCGTGATGACGATCTTGCATGCCGGTGGTAAGTTCGACTCGAATTCATACAAAGTTTCCGGCGGTTTGCACGGCGTTGGCGTGTCGTGTGTCAATTTTTTGAGCGAATACCTGCGGCTTGAGATCTGGCGCGACGGTGCGACGCACGAAATGGAATTTGAGGCCGGAATACCGGTCGCTCCGCTCAAGCAGACCGGCACAACCACAAAACGCGGCACAAAGATCACATTTCGCCCTGATTCGAGTATCTTTGAGACGACTGTTTACAGTTTTGAAAAACTCTCTGAGCGATTGCGAGAAAAGGCTTTTTTGAATAAGGGCATACGCATCTTTATCAAGGACGAACGCGAAGAGCCCGAGAAATCGCACGAATTCTACTATAAGGGAGGCATCGCCGAATTCGTCAAGCATTTGAACAAGAACAAGAGCCCGCTGCACGACGACCCGCTATATTTCGAGTTGATCGCCGACGACCTCTCGATCGAGGTGTCGATGCAGTATAACGACAGCTACGACGAAAAGATCTTTTCATTCGCCAACAACATCAATACGGTCGATGGCGGCACACATCTGTCCGGCTTTCGCGGTGCCATCACCCGTACGATCAATAATTATGCCGAAAGCTCGGGCATGGTTAAAAATGCCAAGGTCACGCTCACCGGCGACGACGTCCGCGAGGGTTTGGTTGCTGTGATCAGCGTCAAGATACCGCAGCCGCAGTTCGAGGGACAGACAAAAGGTAAGCTTAACTCGCCCGTGAAAGGGCCGGTCGAGTCGTTTCTTAACGAAAAACTTGGAGAGTTTTTTGAGCAAAACCCGGGCGTCGCTAAGAAGATCGTCGGCAAGGCCGTCGATGCCGCACGTGCCCGCGATGCGGCCCGTAAAGCCCGCGAGATTGTCCGCAAGAGTGCTCTAGGCAGTTCGACATTGCCGGGCAAATTGGCCGACTGCCAGGAAAAGGATCCAGCATTGTCGGAAATTTATATTGTCGAGGGCGATTCCGCCGGCGGATCGGCAAAACAGGGACGTGACCGCAAAAATCAGGCCGTTTTGCCGCTCAAGGGTAAAATTCTCAACGTTGAAAAGGCGCGTTTTGACAAAATGCTAGGCCACGGCGAGATCAAGGCTCTGATTACCGCGCTCGGAACAGGCATCGGCAAAGAGGATTTTGACGTTTCAAAACTCCGCTACCACAAGATATGTCTTATGACCGACGCCGACGTTGACGGCAGCCATATCCGCACGCTTCTTCTTACATTCTTTTATCGGCAGATGCCGGAATTGCTCGAAAACGGCTTTGTGTATATCGCCCAGCCGCCGCTTTATAAGGTGAAACGCGGCAAAAAAGAGGAATACATTAAGGACGAAAAGGCAATGTTCCGCTACCTGATGCGTATGGCGACCGGCGATTCGCAGATCAGTTCGAATGCACGACCGGTCGAGGGACGTGAGCTTTCAAAGGCGCTCGAACAAACCGAGGAGTTAAGAAATTACTCCGCACGGGTTGCCCGCCGCGTTTTCAATGACGCGCGGCTTGTCTCTCTTTTGTTAGAAGCTTTTGCCGGACGTGACGGCGTTCTCGCCAAAAATCAGGTCAAGCTGCGAAAAATCTTCGGCGAGCAGGAAATGATGGCCGAGATCGAAGGCAAACTTGCCAACGCCGGTTACAACACCGAGCTTACAAGCGACGAAGAGCACGGCCTGTGGGAAGTCGATATAGCCTATCCAAACGGCCAACGCCTCAAGATCGACTGGAATCTCGCAAGTTATGTCGAGTTTCAAAAAGCCATCGAGCTAAAAAAATCGCTCGAAACGGATTTCCCCGCACCATTCGTGCTTGGCGAAAACGGCAAAAGCGAAACGCTCGACTCACGCGAAGAATTGCTCGAAAAGGTAATGGCAATGGCCAAAAAAGACCTTACCATCCAGCGTTACAAGGGCCTCGGCGAGATGAACCCCGAACAACTCTGGGAAACCACAATGGACCCTGAAAAGCGAACAATGCTCCAGGTCCGCATCGAAGACGCCATCGAAACCGACGGCATCTTCACCGTCCTGATGGGCGACCAGGTCGAACCCCGCCGCAAATTTATCGAAGACAACGCCCTCGATGTAAAAAATCTGGACGTTTAAGCAAAAAATACGTCTAATAAGGGTGTTATGAGAAAAACCTGCCCCTTTATTGTTTTACTTCTTCTCTGCCTTTCCGCTTTCGGTCAACAAACGCCGACGCCGGAGGCTTCTCCAAATCCTGAAAATGATGTCGTAAAGATCACGACGAAATTGGTTCAGGTGGACGCGATCGTCGTTGATAAGGACGGAAAGCAGGTGCGCGATCTAAAGGCTGACGATTTCGAGGTTTTGCAGGATGGCAAGCCGCAGAAGATCTCGAATTTTTCCTACGTCAATACCGAAGCGCGCCAGGCCGCGACGCAAGTTATATCAAAGGACAAAAACGTCCCCGCGCCTCCGCCGGTAAAAGTTACAGCGGCAAACGCGGGTCGCTTAATCACCTTCATCGTTGATGACGGCAATTGTTACGCTTCAAATATTGGCATGAGAGCTTCGCGGGAGGGAATCCAAAAATTTATCCGTGAGCAGATGCAGCCGGCCGACATGGTCGCGATCTATCAAACGCGTTCGGGCACCAGCACCTTTCAGCAATACACTAACGACAAGACACGCTTGCTCAAAGTCGCAGGCAAGATAAATTGGCGGCCTTCTATTGGTAGCTGCTCGGGAAACGACGGCAGTTTTTTCGCCGCCGCCCGCTCGAACACCATTATCAAACAGTCGGCCGGCGGCACCTCGACCCAAACCATCGAATCCGACTCGGTCCGCAAGACCCGCGAGCACCTTGAAGATGCAGCAGCGAATAATCAGATAGTCGGCACGCTGGGCGTGATTCGCTACGTCGTGCAGGGGCTTCAGCGCGTGCCCGGTCGAAAGATCGTATTTTTGCTGTCTGACGGCATTCCGCTTCGCGAGCGCAGCGGAAGGTTGCTCAGCGCCGTTGACGTTTTAAGGGATCTGACCGATTTTTCAAACCGCGCCTCCGTTGTGTTCAACGTCATTGACGTCCGCGGAGTATTTGACGAAGGCATGATCGAAGCCAGCGACGAGGTTTATGCCCAAGATGATATTCTGGCCACGAACAATATCCGGAATGAGCGCTACAATGTGGTCGTCAACTCGCGCGACGGCCTGGCTTTCCTCGCTCGCGAAACCGGTGGAAAATTCACCTACAGCCAAAACTACCTTGACGGCCCCATCAAGCGCGACCTCGCGGTCGAGACCGGCTACTATCTGATTGCCTATGAACCGTCGGACGAGACCTTTAAGGGGAAAAAATTCAACAAGATCCAGGTAAAGGTGAATCAGCCCGGCCTCAAGGTCGTGTCGCGCGCCGGATTTTTCGGCACCGTCAATGAAACCTCCAAGCCAAAACGCAAGAGCGAAAGCAGCGATCTCTACGAGGCAATTGCCGCGCCGCTTCCGCAGGCCGGTTTGAATGTGCAACTCACGGCGTATTTCGTAAATTCTCCCGAAGGCGGAAATGTCGTCCGCGCGCTGTTCCATCTTGACGGCAAAGAAATCACTTTCCTTGACGACAAAGGCATGAAAAAAGCCGCATTAGATGTCGTTGCCGTAACGCTCGACGAAAAAAACCGCGTGGTTGATGAGTTCACTCGCGGCCACACTTTTAAGGCCGACCCCGCAGCTATGCCGGTAATCAATCAAAACGGACTGATCTATTCAACCGACGTGGTCGTCAAAAACCCCGGCACCTATAATTTCCGCGTCGCCGTAAAAGACATCGAGACAAAACAGATCGGTTCCTCAAGCCTGATGGTCGAGATACCCGATCTCAAAAAGTTGCGTATTTTCCTCTCGGGCTTGACGGTTTCACAGGTTGACGAAGCAGGAAAATTTGCCGTGCCTGAGTCCGTCAAACCCGACAATGCCATCTCGCTGAC
>JAYVFJ010000177.1:0-19414 GCA_043773225.1 Chloracidobacterium sp. | reverse complement strand
TCTTCCTCTTCCACGGGAGCGGCAATGCTTGAATCTGCATCTGCCGAAGAATTAGAATTCGCATCCGCAGGTGCAGCCGTATTCGAATTTGCATCGGCGGTATTTGCGTCTGTCGAAACCGATGTTTCCGTCGGGTCGTCGGGGTTGCTGCTCAAAACCGAAACATTGCCGGTCAATGCAGGCATCGCCAGCAACAACGCCGACAGCATAAACATCGACGCGGCGAAGATCGTCACCTTTGACAAAACAGTCGCCGTCCCACGCGGTGCCAAAGCCGAGCTTGAAACATTGCTCGTAAACAAAGCGCCCGCGTCCGTTTTACCGGGCTGCAGCAACACTGCCGCCACAAGCACAAAACAGGAGAGAAAAAATAATCCGTATAAAAAATAAACCATTGTTTTAGTGAATAGTAAATCGTCAATCGTAAATAGGCAGAACAAATCTATCCTATTTACGATTTACTATTAACGATTTACTCATCCTTGTAGTTCACGATCTGTGCAAAACTTTCCGCTTCGAGGCTCGCACCGCCGACTAGTGCTCCGTCAACATCCGGCTGCGACATCAGCGTCGCGATGTTGTCCGGTTTGACCGAACCGCCGTATAAGATGCGCATCTTGTCCGCGATCTCGCTGCCGTGTGTCTCGGCGACAGTTTTGCGAATAAAGCCGTGCATTTCTTGAGCCTGTTCGGGCGCCGCGGTTTTACCCGTTCCTATCGCCCAGACAGGCTCGTAAGCGATAATGATACGTTCCATGTCGGCAACTGTCAAACCGTCCAGCCCGCTTACCAATTGTCTTTGGACGATGCTTTCGGCCTGTCCGGCTTCCCTTTCGGCGAGCATTTCGCCGACGCAAACTATCGCCGTCAGACCTGCCGAGAGTGCGGCCTTCGTCTTTTGATTGACGGACGAATCAGTCTCGCCATAAAACTGCCTCCGCTCACTGTGCCCGATAATGACATGTGAGCAACCGACGTCTTTAAGCATCACGGGAGCAATTTCGCCGGTATGAGCGCCAAAATCGTTCTGCACCGCACAATCCTGCGATGCAACGTTGATGTTTGAGCCTTCAAGCCGCGCGGCAACCGTCTTCAATGCCGTAAACACAGGAGCGACTACGACCTCGCAGTGATTCGCATTCGCCACCAACGACTTTAAAGCCAAAGCCGTATCAACCGCTTCACCGAGCAGCTTATACATTTTCCAATTTCCGGCTATTACGGGTTTTCTCATAATGTTCAATGCAAAAGTTGTCTCTTCAAAAGTCCGCCTTCGACATCCGTAAGCGTGTGTGTCGTCACAAAAGCCTGTTCGTCAATTTCACCGATCGCTGATTTTATAACGCCAATTTCCAAACGCGTAACAACACAGTAAAGTATGTCGCGTTCTGCTTCAACGACACCTGTCGAACCCATGCCTCCGCGTCCTTTTAGAACGGTAACGCCGCGATGAAGTCGGCTTGTAATGGCCTCACGAATTTCGGCGCTTTTTAATGAGACTATCGTAATCGCCGTGTATTCCTCAACACCGTGTATAAGAAACTCGATCGCTTTGGTCGCGGCAACATAGGTTAGTATCGAATACATTGCCGATTCGACGCTGATGAAAAAAGCGGCCGTCGTGAAAATGATGACATTGACGATCAAAATAACATCGCCTACATGAAACAGATAGCTGCGGCGGCTGATCAACAAGGCTGCAATTTCGGTCCCGTCGAGCACCGAGCCGCCGCGAATCGCTAGGCCAATGCCCGCTCCAATAAACAAACCGCCAAAAACAGCCGTAAGCAACTTGTCCGGCGTCACATCAGGAAAGCTCACAAAGGCAAGACAAAGCGCAAGGCCGACAATGCCAGCCGCGCTCTTGAACGCAAACGTGCGGCCAAGATGCTTATAACCATAGGCGATAAACGGCAAGTTAAAAACAACTAAAAGCAGCGGCAGAGGAATTCCAAAAATGTTAGAAACGAGCATTGAAACACCCGTCACGCCGCCGTCAATAAACTGGCTCGAAAGCAAAAACCCCTTCAACCCAAAAGCCGCCGAAAATATACCGGCAACGATCAGGCAGATATTTACAAGAGTTCCGTAAAAGCCTTTCATCAAAATCTGCCTGATTTATTTATCATCCAAAGCCGCGACACCCGGCAGCACGTCTCCGGCGAGAAACTCCAAAGTCGCTCCGCCGCCGGTTGATATGTGTGATATCTTGTCGTTCAATCCCGCTTGATTGACAGCTGAGACCGAATCGCCGCCGCCGACTATGGATGTAGCTCCATTTTCCGTGGCTGCGGCAACGGCTTTGGCGATAGCTACCGTTCCTTCATCGAACGGCTTCTCCTCGAACATTCCCATCGGGCCGTTCCAGACAATAGTTTTCGCGCCTTCGAGGGCTTGTTTGAATATCTCAATCGTTTCGACGCCGATATCCAGGCCTACCAGTCCGGCGTTTGTGAAGGCGATCGGAATTGTCTTGCGCGAATTGAGCGGATCGTAAGAGTCAACGACTTGATGATCGGTCGGCAGGATAAGTTCGACTCCGGCGTCTTTTGCCATCTGCTCGATCTCAAGCGCCTTTGACATCATGTCGTCCTCGACAAGCGATTTGCCGACTGTGAATCCTTGTGCCTTAAAAAAAGTGTATGCCATCGCGCCGCCGATGAGGAGTTTATCCACCTTGCGTTTGATGAGCGACTCGATCACCGGAATTTTGTCCGAAACCTTTGCACCCCCGATGATAGCCACAAACGGACGCGCAGGATCATGCAACGCATTTCCGAGAAAATTCAGTTCCTTCTCCATCAACAGCCCGGCGACACAGTCATCAACATAATGCGTGATCCCTTCTGTCGAGGCGTGTGCCCGATGCGCCGTGCCAAAAGCATCATTGACATAGACATCGCACAGTGAAGCGAGCTGTTTGGCAAACTCCGGATCGTTCTTCTCTTCTTCGGCGTGAAGCCGCAGGTTTTCGAGCAGCAGGACATCGCCGTCTTTCATCTCAGCAACCTTAGAAACAACAACGTCGCCGACGCACTCATCAGTAAATGCAACACTTAGCTCGTCTAACTTCGACAAATACTCGAACACCGTTTTAAGGCTGTATTTCGCCGCATCATACGGCATTCCCTTTTCCTCGGCCTTCTTTTTGTCCTTTAACGGTCTGCCAAGATGAGACGCCAGAATGACTTTTGCTCGTTGATCAACCGCATACTTGATAGTCGGCATCGCCCCGCGAATGCGCGTGTCGTCAGCGATCACGCCGTCTTTTATCGGCACGTTGAAATCAACCCGGATAAAAACCCGCTTTCCGGCAATATCCAAATCTTTGATGCTTTTTTTATTCAGAAAATGTTCTTCCTTTTAAGATTTCTTTGAAAAAGGCTGGTTTGCTTTTCCTTATTCGTGCATTCGTGGCTAATCTTTTTTTGCCACGAATGCACGAATGATTATTGGTCAAAGCTCCATGTGCCTTTCGCTGCAATAAATTTCACCAGGTCTCGGACGCGGCACGAATAGCCCCATTCGTTGTCATACCACGAGAGAATCTTTATGCAGGTGCCGTCAATGACCTTTGTGTTTTCGGCGTCAACGATTGATGAATTAGAATTTCCCTTGAAATCAATCGAGACAAGCGGTTCCTCGCTGAACGCGAGAATACCCTTGAGTTCTTCGTTTGCGGCATCCTTCAAGACGCGATTGACCTCTTCCGTCGAAGTTTCTTTCTCGACGTTCATCACCACATCGACAAGCGACACATTCGGCGTCGGAACTCGGACGGAAATACCATCAAATTTGCCTTTTAGTTCCGGAATGACGAGGGCAATGGCCTTTGCCGCACCGGTCGAGGTCGGTATCATTGACAAAGCGGCAGCTCGTGCGCGGCGAAGGTCTTTGTGCGGCAGATCGAGGAGCTGCTGGTCATTCGTGTAGCTGTGGATAGTGTTCATCAGAGCGCTTTTGATGCCAAATTTTTCGTGGATGACCTTGGCGACCGGAGCAAGACAATTCGTCGTGCACGAAGCGTTTGAAATAATATGATGACTTCCTGCGTCATACATATTCTCATTGACTCCGAGGACGATGGTGATGTCCTCGCCTTTTGCCGGAGCAGAAATAATGACTTTTTTCACGCTGCCTCGAAGGTGTTTGGCGGCGTCTTCAGCCTTTGTAAATCGCCCCGTCGCTTCGATAACGATGTCGGCACCGACGTCTTCCCACGGTATCTGCGCCGGATCTTTTTCTGAAAATACCTTAAAGCTGTCGCCCTCGACCGTGATCTCGCCGTCGCCGGCACTGATGTTATGTTCAAGATTGCCCATCACCGAATCGTATTTAAGAAGATGAGCGAGCGTTTTTGTGTCCGTCAGGTCATTTACCGCGACCAGATCGATGTCAGCGTCGCCAAGCCATGTCCGCACAACCGCTCGTCCGATGCGTCCAAAACCGTTGATACCTACTTTTACAGCCATTGTGATTTAATTTCCTCCAAAAAAGTGCGTATATTAAAATCTTGAAGATACCGCAAATAAGGATTTAATTCAAAGCCTGTGTTCAGGAAGATGGCGATATATGTTGCAGATTGCAACACATTCTGATATGTCTATTAATGAGGGAAATAATATGGTCACAGCAATAACGACAAAATCAAAAAAAGGTAATATCCATATCAGAATTTCTCCGGATGCAAGAGAAATTATTGAGAAAGCCATCGTGGTATCCGGGCAAAGCCTGACCGATTTTGCGACGCGCTCGCTTTTAAATTCGGCGGCTGAATTATTGGAACGCGAATATGTCACTACTTTATCCGACAGAGATCGCGACCGGCTTTTAAAAATGCTCGACGCCGACGTTAAGCCTAATGAAGGATTAAGAAAAGCCGCGAAAATACATAAAGAAATGATCCTCGAATAAAAACGGTGTATAAGATCGAGTTGCTCACAGGCGAACACGCAACGGAGGCGTTCGATTGCGGTGACGAAAAGAAAAATGATTTCTTGCGCAAGTTTGCTCTTCAAAACACCAAGGGCGGGCTTGGCCGCACTTATGTGGCCGTAAAACCGCCGAATAAAAAAAGTATTTTCGGTTATTATACGATTTCAAGCAGTTCAGTAAAGTTTGAGCATTCGTCAAATATTCATTTGCCGCGCTACCCTCTTCCGGCGGTGCTTATCGGCAAACTGGCGACTGACATTCAGGCTCAGAATCAAGGTTTGGGGACTGCGTTGTTATTCGATGCCTTAAAACGCTCGGCTCGTGTCGCTGAGGACATCGGTATTTTTCTCGTCGAGATACGCGCGCTTAACGAAAAGGCACAAAAGATTTACATAAAACGCGGATTTACCCCAATGGAAGACGAGCCGATGAAACTGTTTATGAACTTAAAAAAGGTACGTAAATTATTATCTGAGTGACCGGCTTTGATTTGTTGAAACAAACCAAATTTTGCGGACGTAATATGTGATTGAGTTTTTTTGATTTCGAAATAGATCGGGCCCTCGTGTGCCGATGCTGACACAAAATGAAACTTTCCCGATTAGGCATTAATTTAATACTGATAATTTTGGTCTCCTCGATTGGCATATCGGCGAAGGAGCAAAACGATCCGCAAGTCGCGCAGAATACAAACACCAATATAGCTACCCCTGTTTCGTCCGAAAAGAAAGATAACGTAAAAACTGACAAAGCAAATTTTCGCAGTACGGCGGTGATCAGCCTTACCCGTGTCGGAGTTCAAACCGCACAGCCCTTGCCGCTGACATTGCAGGACGCGATTCGCCGGGCGCTTGAGAACAACAACGATATCGAAGTTTCGCGCGGCGACGTTCGTTATCAGGAAACGCAGGTTCGCTCGCTCCTAGGGGTTTACGATCCCGTCTTTACCGTCGCTCCAAATTTTACACGCAGCAGCACGACAGGCTCGGCGGCGACAAACGATTTCCGCGCGAATTCAAATTTCAGCCAATTTATCCAACGCGGAGGCGGAAATTATCAAGTATTTTTCGATAACCAGCGCACCGAAAATGCTTTTGCACAGGCGCAGGTGTCGTCAGGCTCCGTTTCGAGCGGTGTCGGCAGTGCGATCTATTCTTCGGAACTGGGTTTTTCCTATACTCAGCCGCTCGCACGAAATTTTCGCATAGACAGCAAACGCCATCAGATCATCATTGCGAGGAAGCGTCTTGAGCAGACAGATTCCGATTTTCGGCTGAGGGCGACCGACACGATTACGCAGGTTCAACGGGCGTATTGGGATTATGTATTTGCGATGCGGAATCAGCAAAATCAGGTTGCGAATGTAAATCTCGCACGAGAAAACCTGCGGCAGATCGAAGCAAAGATAGATGCCGGCGCCGCCGCTCCGCTTGCGAAAGCCGAGGTCGAAACCGAGCTTGCAAACCGCGAAGGAGACCTTCTTCTTGCTACTCAGCAAGTCGGAGTTGCCGAAAATGCGCTAAAACAATTGATCCTCAAAGATCCGCTTTCCAGCGAATGGTCGCTGTCAATTGTCCCGACCGACGCTCCAAAATTCAGCCTCGACGCGCCGAGTCTCGACGCCGCGATGAAGGACGCGATGGACAATCGTTTTGAACTGCGGCGGCTTCGGCTGGACAAAGAGATCAACGCGACCGACATTAAATTTTACAAAAATCAGGCGAGACCGCAGATAGATTTTAATTCGACATTTTCGCTCGACGGCCTTTCGCGCGGCGGTGCAAACACTCAGTCCATCTTCACGCCGCAGTTTATCGGCAATGACGAAATTCTGCGGCAAAGTCTCAACACGATTCTCGGTCCGGGCAGCCAGATACCAAATCCGCTGATCGAAATTCCCGGCACGCCCGCGTTCTTGGCCGGCGGATTTAACCGCTCGCTCAGAAATATTTTTCGTTCGGACGCCCCGAATTTTTCGCTGGGCATGACGTTCTCATTCCCGCTTCGCAACCGCACGGCAAAAGCAAATCTCGATGGAGCGCGAATACAGGAACAGCAACTCGACGCGAAAACGCGCAGTCAGGAACAGACGGTAATTGTTGAAGTGAGAAATGCAGTCCAGGCAGTCGAGACTTCGCGGCAACGCGTCTTGACCGCAAGACGTGCCCGCGAAAGCGCCGAAATCCAACTCGCCGGCGAACAGAAACTCTACGACGTAGGCCGATCAACGACCTTCCTGCTTTTCCAACGGGAAAATTCCCTAACCAACGCCCGCAACGCCGAGATCCGCGCCGAAACCGACTACAACAAAGCCCTTGCCGACCTCCAACGAGTAACCTCAACCACCTTCCGCGCAAATGACATAACAATTGATTCGCCCGTCCCCAACTTGAAATAGTCTTATTCTACTTTCTTTTACTTTTGACTTTTTACTTTTGACTTTGATTTCTCGCCCCGTATTCATCCATTTCCCGAACCTCTCGCGGCGACAAAGATAACTCAAGCTGTCCGTCGGTGACGAGCGTTTCCGTATCGCCTTCGTTGAACATTATTCGTTCCCAGGTCAATGGCGAGACTGAGCCCGGCTTGCCGACGGCGATAAATCTCAGATTGAGAAGCAGGCCGTTTTCCTCTATCGGCATCGCGCCGTAAAGCACAACTCTTAACAGTCCGGGTTCAAAAGGATTAGCCACAACAAAAAGTCCGCGGCTGACCGTTCCAGCAACATCAACCGGTTCAACATGAGGCTGCAGCACCGTTGGATCGTATCTCAGATCAAATTCATACGAGATCACATTCTTGCCCGCAACTCCTTGAACGCGAACAGGAATAATCACGTCGATGCCGGTCGCCGATGCCAGTTTCGGAAGACCAACAATAATGTTTTCCTCCGTCTCACTGCTATCTGCTAACAACGTGTCGCGGTCAGCATCAAGCCTGCCATTCTGCCGCTGATGAATTGCCGGATTCCAATTACCCGTAACATCTCCTATTAAGATGCCGACGAGATCAATATCCGTAATAGGGCCGGGAATGGTTGATGGCATGCAGCTTAACGTTGGTGATGCCGTAGGCGACGGCGATGCTGTTGGCGTCCCCGTTAACGGCGGCGTCGAAGCCGGGCCCGGAGGACAATAGAACTGCCATTGCCCGGCGTTCCCCGTGTCGGTCAGCCCGGCGACAAACCGACCGATTCGCGCGGCGTCATTTGATGACACTGCGCCGTTACCGCTCACATCCGCTGTAAAACTCTGGTTATTGTTTACGAACGGCGCAGTTCCGGCAACCGCCTGCGCGATCCTGGCCGCGTCGTTTGAAGTTACAGCACCATTTGCACCACCCGGTTTTGATGTGAAGAAGGCATATGCGCCCGGCCCAAACCCCGTCAACGTATAAATTCCTGACGAATCGGTAACAGACGGGCCGACCGAAGGAACTCCCGACGCGCTGACCGAAACATTCTGAACCGGTCGCGGCGCAACAGGGTTACCTATCGCGTTTCCGTAGGTTATCAATCCGCTTACTGAAGGCGTATCTTCGGGTGTCGGCGTATAAGTCGCCGTCTCGGTTGGTGTCGGTGTATTCGTCGGCGTATTTGTCGAAGTATTTGTCGGCGTCGGCCCGGCGGGCTCGGTTGTAAAACTCCATACCGGCCCGGTAGTTGTTATATTTCCGTCGCTGACGGTTGCATACCATTCGTATTCCGTTTCGCCTGCCAGTCCGGGCCAGTTGACGGATGTATTCGTTCCCGATGGCACGCCTGTATTCGTCCCGATCACTTGAAAAGGTGGTGAGCCGGACATGTCGTAACTGATAGTAAATTGACTGTCGTAGTCGGTCTCAAATTGTCCGAGCGTGGGCGAATAGGTCTTGACCGAGATCGTGTTATTGGCCGGAGAAAATGTCATGATCCTCAGCAGGCCGTTGCCGCCGTTGGGACGAGACTGATAGTCGGAGAGGATCGACCAGACGGTTCTTCCCTGAAACGTATCCTGCCTGCGGCCTTCGCCATGGATGTGCCCGCCCAGGAAAAGGAAAAAGTTAGGACGGTTTTTCAGTGTGTTGTAGATAGTGGTCGCCTGACTGCTAAAAACCGCCGGAAAACCTATGCCGACGGCATGATGTGTCGAAACGATGGCGCGCCGATTGCTGTAGGTTTGCAATAAATTGTCCGCCCAAGCCACCACTGCCGGAAGCGGCACAGGATCAAATTCAAGATGAAGGGCAATATAATCGTGGCCGCCCCCGCTGAACAACTCAAAATTGTTGTCATTATTCGATCCGTAATTCCCTCCGTAGTATTCGCGCCCGGCAAAACGGCTAACGCCGAAGTATTGGTTAAACTTGTCGGTGTTCGCAGTATTGCCGCCGCCGATCGGGGTTTGGTCGTGGTTGCCCACAACAAGCCCGTAGGGAATGCCGTCCAGCAGCATGGTTGTCAACGGGTTTTCAATCGTGGCGTAGGCGTTACTGGCTATCAGCCATTCCGAATCGAACGAATTTCCGTTCTGCACGATGTCGCCCAGACCGCTGACGAACCTGATGTTGAGAGCATCCTTGTTATCAACTATCCACTGTGTTTGCGCGGCAAATTGTGCCGCATTGGCTCCGCCGTTGTCAGTGTAATGCTGCGTGTCCGGCATTGCGATGATGGTGAAATCCGCGCCCGGCACAGCAGTCGAAGGAGCGCGTCCGTAATATGTGACGGTCAGGCCGTCGGCATTCGGATCAGCAACGCTGACTTCGAGATTTGGAGAAGTGGAAACACCTGTCGCGTCATCCAGCGGCGAAACAACGACCGGCTGAGCAGGTGCAAAATTGGGCGGCGTTTCGTTATAAACAACCGTCAGCTTCGGACGGTTCGCGATCGTGGCGTGTTCTCTTGAGCGTAATTGCACGCCGTCGTCGGCGTGCGCCGAGACCATCAGCCAGCCGTTATTTACCATCACGCCGTTCACCCAGTCACTGATCGTTGAGGGCGAGACAGAAACCGTAATTGGCCCGACGTATCCGTCCACGCCCGGCCAAAATTCGCTTCTTGCGATCTCGGCCTCGACGCCGTCCGTCACAAAATGCTTGTTGCCTATCGAAGTAAAGCTCGCTGTCGCCTCATCCCATGGCAACTTGATGCGATACATGTTGAACCCCTGGCCTTCGCTGTCAACATAAAAATCCAGTTGGGCTGAGACGATCGTGACATTCGACGGTATCGCGGAAAGGTCAAAGCGAAGCAGTGAGGTTCGCTCGTCCTCTGGGTCATTCGCCGGATTCTTATCCTGAATAATCAGGTTTTCTGCCCCGCGCGGCGTCGCCGGACTGACGTTATAAATATAAGTGTCTTTCGTGCCGGTGTAACCACTCACGCCTTCCTGAAACGTCACGGTCGTATTGCCAAAAGCCGCAGCATCTACAATTCGCTCCCCGGTCTGCGAAATCGTAAAGACAGCTACAAACAATGCTGAGAGGCCGACAAGAAACGCGCGGAAAAATCTTTGATTTGTGGAATTAAAATGTTTCATAAGTTTGCCTGAAAAATTGATTTTTGTAATCAAAACACTACGGCGAAGCGGTTGCGGAAAGCTCGACCTGTCCGTCGGTTACTATCGTTCCCTCATCGCCTTCGTTAAACATAATGCGCTCGAACGCCAGCGTTGATAAAGCGCCCGGCACTCCAACTGCAATGAATCGGAGATTCAAGAGCAATCCGTCAACATCAATCGGCATCGCGCCATACATAACAACTCTCAAAAGCCCCGGCTCAGTCACATTAGTAACAACCGAAAGCCCACGGCTGACGGTTCCGGTGACGTCAACAGGATTCACCAACGGCTGTATCACCAAAGGATTGTATCTGAGATCGAACTCACACGAGATGATTTTCTTATCGGCCACGTCCTGAACACTAATCGGAACAACAATCTCCTTGTCCGCCACCGTCGAAACATTCTGCACCGTAACAGTGATCGGTCTCGCTATTTCGCTGTTGCCGTCACTTCCCCCCGGCCTCGCTCCGGTATTATTCCAGTTTCCTGAAACCTCGCCGATCAAAAAGGCGGAATAATCCTGGCCGCTAATGCTGCCGCTAATTGATGGGTAGTTTCGGCTAATCGGGCTGAATTTCCACGTCCCCGCTATACCGGCGGGCGAGCCTGAGACTACATAATTTGCGATCTCAGCCGCATCAAAAGATGAGATCGAGCCATTGTTGCTGACGTCGGCAACTTGCAGCTGGCTGCCGGTTAACGGCGTGATGCCGGCAACATGCTGTGCGATTCTGGCGGCGTCGAATGAATTTATGGCTCCGTTCTGGCCGCCGGATTTTGTGGGCGTAACCGTGTATGCTCCGGCCCCAAATACACTGAGCCAATACCGTCCTTCAACTGGCCCGATGCCGCCCGACGTAGTCATTGCCGACGGCGATCCGGCACCCGTGACGGTGACGTTTGAAACATAACGCGGCGTCGGCGCGACGATCGCATTGCCATACGCGATGGTGCCCGAGATCGTTGTTCCGTCAACCGACACGCTGCCGTTCGCCGTAATGCTGGGCGGTTTGCCCTCGTTAAAAATGAATCCGGGATGATATGTATTGCCCGGATCGGTGTAATCCTCAAATATCAATTGCGTTGATTCCTCAGTTTCTCCGACAACCACAAACTTGAGATTGATCAACGTGCCGGCCCCTGCCAAAGCCGTCGTCTGAAACGCCGAAATGATAAAGTGGCCGGAAATCTCCGTGTTCGGAGTTATCGCCATGGCGCTGCTCAATGTCCCCGCAATATCAAACGGCGTGGCCGCCGGCAGCACGACCGCCGGATCAAAAGTGATCTGAAGATCGTATGAAGTTATGTTAAGGCCGGTCGTGTTTTCGACCGTGACCGGAATACTGATTTCGGAACCCGGCGTTGCGCTTACAAAGGGCAGTGCTACCAACAGCAAACCGCCGTTCGGCGTCGGCGTCGGCGTCGAGGTGTTGGTTGCGGTGTTGGCCGGCGTAAATGTCGGCGTCGGAGTCGCTGTATTTGTCGGAGTATTCGTCGGCGTGCTGGTTGCCGTCGGAGTTGCAGCACCCGGCAGCGTGAGCGTTCCCATGTATAGATCGAACTGCTGCGCTGTGCCGTTCGGGTTCGTTCCGTCGCAGTTTGAGTTGTCTGCCCAGATGGCGTAAAACTTTCCGCCGTGTGCCCACTCTCCTTCATAATCGCCATAGTCGGTTGAGGCTCCGGCAGCCGCCGCGTTTGACCATCCGCCGCTTATGCGTGTATTCGCCGCCCAAGCCGCGCCACCGTTCGTGCTGTATGTCGCAAAATATTCCGCGTCGTCATTTGCGGTCGTATTGGTCCCGCCCGCGCCGACTGTGCCGTTGTCGTTGCGCGAATCATGAAAGCCTACCGCAACGTTTCCCGTCGAGCGGTCGAGAGCGATATAAGGCAGAAACTGGCTGCGGGTTGTTGCGTCGTCGTTGACGCGAACAGGAGCGCTCCATGTTGCTCCGTCGGTATCGGACGTTCGCACATATATCTCGGTGTCGTTGTTTTCGTTCACGGTCTCATCGGTGTAAACAAGATAAATGCGATTGTTAAACACACCGCCCGTCGCATCCCACACGACGCCGGGTTCGGCATCAATGGATCTGCCACTCTGCGCCGGGATATAGTCAAAGCCGCCTACGTTGGTCGCGGTCACGGTCACGCGCGCTCCAAAACCTCCCGCGCCCAAACCGTCAGCATCGGTATTAGAATAGATCGTCGCCGGGCCTTCACCGCCGGTCGGGTTTTGATACGTCACGATCACCTTGCCGCCGTTAGCACCCGGGCCGACGGCAATACCGCCGTAGCTGCCTGCCGCAGAAGGTATTGACTGTTGTGCATTAAAAGGCCCCCATGCGCCAAGAGCGGTTACCGGAGCCCCGCGCGCAACCATGCTGCCGCTCTGGTTCCAGTCAACCCATACGCTGCCGCTGCCGACCGCAATGGAAGGCTGGTCAACGCTTCCCGCGCTGCCCGAGCCGGCAGTGACCGGAGTGCTAAAAGTCGCTCCGCCATTTGTGCTGAGGATGACGTTGACCTGACTGGCAGCGGTGTTCAGGTAAACGACAAAAAGATTGCCAAAAGTGTCCCAAGCCGCCTGCGCGTCGCAGCAGGCAACACCCGTCGCAACCGTGCCGTGCGTCCAACTCGCGCCGCCGTTGGTGGTATATGATCTGTGAATGCTGTTGGCGTTTAGATTGGCAAAGACAACAATATTTTGGGTGTTCGTTGGGTTTACGCTCATGAACGACTCGTCTTCGTTGCCGGAAGTCGCACTGGCATTGACCACAGACGCGGTGCATACAAGTGGCAGGTCAAGAAAGCTGGGATCCACCGGAACACCCGGACGTTCAGGCGGTTTTCTAGGCTTAGGATCGAATTCCTCGCCTTCCTCTTCAACCGCAGGCGGCGTTTGCATCATCGTAATGCCCTGCGGCACTTCTTTCTTTCGCACTTCAATATAACGCTCGCTAAAAATGCCGTAATCAACAACCGGAGCCAACAGCGTATCCCAAACACTGTCCTCCTGCTCTTCAAACGCATAGGCCGCCGCGTCTGAAACAAGGAACATCAAAACAAAAGCCGCGATCACGCCAAAAGACGCAATGCGGCCAACAAAATTTTGATGGATATTGTTTCTATTCGACATCGAATGCGATCCCCCGGCAGTCTTAAACTAAAAGACTTGTTTATCTGGAACCGTCTCCAGCATGGATTAACGTCGGATGTCTTTTCTAAAAAATACTGCCTGCGATAGCAGCCTGAATTATAATACAACAACGGGCCTACTTCCTACTCAAACACGGCTTTGCCGTCGGGTTTTGCAAGCATACTAACTCTTTAAAAGCGTCGTTCTCTGCTTTTTGCTCTTTGATCTGCTGCTGCAAATCCTCGATCTGCTTTTGCTGTTCCTTAAATGCGTTTACAAATGCCACGCTCAGCCGGTCGTATTTTACGCCCTCGACTTCGCCTTTGTCGTTAAACGTGACAAAACGCGAATCGCTCTCCGCAACGTCCTCGGCGACAAAACCAACATCGCGCGTTCCGCCGTCTTTCCAATCGAATGCTACCGGACGCAGTTTATTCACCAGACCCATGCCTGACTTGAATTGATCAATATTTTCCTTATAGCGAATGGAAGACGAGCACGTCGAGATCTGTTGTGACACGTTTCGGCAGATCGCAGTTGCACCTCCGGCGCCGAGGGTCGTGACAGCCAAATTGCCAGGCACGCGAACGTCGTCCAAAAAACGGCCGATCACAAGCGTGTTACTGGTAGAAACAATTGAACCGGCGCCGATCGCAGTAGCGTAGGTGAGTTCGCCGGAGGCGACATTGGCGTTGTCGCCGATGATCGTATTATTATTCCCGATCGTATTGGAAAACCCCGCACGCCGCCCCAAAAAAACGTTGGCATAGCCCGACGTGTTGGCATCCCCTGCACTCTGCCCAAAAAACGAATTGCCAAAGCCCTGCGTGTTGGCTCTCCCCGCATCAGTTCCAAAAAAAGCGTTCTCATTGCCTGTCGTGTTCGCACGTCCGGCAGAACTTCCGAAGAATGCGTTCTCATCGCCCATCGTGTTGTTTAGTCCGGCATAACGCCCGAAAAACGAGTTGGAATGGCCTTCCGTGTTGGCAACTCCCGCAGAGCGGCCGAAGAACGAATTGTAATACCCTTCCGCGTTGGCATTTCCGGCATCAGTTCCGAAAAATGAGTTCTCATCGCCCGTCGTGTTTAATCTTCCGGCGTAGGCGCCGAAAAACGAGTTGTAAACGCCTGTGTTACCACGTCCGGCATCAGTTCCGAAAAACGAGTTGAAACTACCCGTGTTGGCCGCTCCGGCATAGTAACCAAAGAACGAGTTGGAACCGCCTCCGACGTTATTAAGTCCGGCAGAACGCCCGAAAAACGAGTTCGTGCCGCCTGTCGTGTTGTTTAGTCCGGCATCTCGCCCGAAGAACGAGTTAGAATCGCCGCCCAGGTTGTTAATTCCCGCAGAGCTTCCGAAAAACGAGTTGGAATCGCCCGTCGTGTTCCCCTGGCCTGCTCCCACGCCCGCGAAGACATTACCGATTCCGGCAATGCTCAACACGCGGCTGCCGCCGATGTTGTATCGCGTCGCCGCATCAACCACATTTGCCTCGAGGGTTCCGCCGATAAATCCGTTGCCGCTGATCACAAAGTTAGACGAAGTTTGCAGCACTGCATTCTGATTCCAGATGTAGTTTGCGCTGTTGGGCAGCGGATTGCGGGCGTTTGTCATTCGCGGGTCGGTCGTTATGACATATTGGTTGGCGGCCACGCCGCCGAGCTGTAATGCGTTATTTGCCGTCGTTGCGTTTGTCGCGGTTTCGGCACTGGTGGCGATATCGGCATTCAGGCTTTTTAAAGAATAAGGAGCGCTGTTCACCATTTGACGCGGCGTAAGCGTCGTAAAACCCGGTTGCCCTGCTAGCCGGACGCGCACTTCCAAAAAGCGATTGGCTCCTCGAAACACCGAGCCAAAATCGAGCTTTACAGAAAAAATGCCGTTTGCAACCGCTACGCCATTTATTGAAAAATCTGTCCCAATCTGTTTCCCGGCCACCAACTCTTCAAACAGCGCAAACTCAAAATCATAATTCCCGTTCGCCGCCGCCGCACCATCCTTCAGGCTCCCCTGAAACGTAAACTGCGTCGTCTGTGCGCTGCTTTCCCGAGCAGAACAAACAACCAGAGCTAAAAACAGAAACACCAGAGTCAAAACCTTTGCCATTTCCAATACCTCCTTAGAGAAACTCAATTGTGGTTGAAATTCATTGTGACACAGAAAAAGGCAAATATAAAGATTTTCGCCGATATGGATAATAATCTTTTCTAAGAAATTAGCCACTAATGCACAATTCTTCATTCGTGCATTCGTGGCAAATCCTTGTTGCATCAATAATAACTTGAACTTTCCGTGCATTTTTTCGTATAATAGTCTGTGATCTGTATTTACCGATCGGGTTATTTGAAAAATCGAGTTGTGTGTCGCAGTGATATGTCTTGAACTTTTAACTCTTAACTTTTAACTTTTAACTTTTAACTTAAATGTCCCAGGCATGATCGTTCCTCAGCGCAAATCTGAAACGCCATAACCTGTGTATTTACACAAATTACGGATTTTTGTAATACATTGTATTATTTTTTTCAAAAATCGTGGAACAGAGGCCAAAAAGCGACGCAACTCCAATAAAAGCAATAAGTTGCGTGTCCCACTTGGGGGTTGGGACAGCGTGGGACACTTGAAATCGCACGGTCTTATTTTTGAACGCGAATTTAGTTTTGCATCGCGTCTTTATATTTACCACCGACTCTGCGAAAATCCTTGCAATGAAGATTTCAGCAGTGATCATTGCCGGAAATGAGGAAGAGAAGATTGCCGACGCGATCCGGTCGGTTGATTGGGCAGATGAGGTGTTGGTGATAGATTCGGAAAGCATAGATATGACACCCGAAATCGCGGAAGGGTTGGGGGCGCGAGTTATAAACAGGCCGTGGCCGGGATTTTCGGCCCAGAAGCAGTTTGGCGTCGAGGCGGCTTCGTTCGATTGGATCTTGAGCCTTGATGCCGATGAACAAATTTCGCCCGAATTGCGACAGGAAATTGAGAATATACGAATGACTCAACACGCCGACGGTTACAAAATCCCGAGGCGGACATATTATATGGATCGGGCGATCCGTCATTGCGGCTGGTATCCCGATTGGCAGTTGCGTTTATTTGACCGTCGAAAAGGAAAGTGGAAGGATGTTTTGGTTCACGAATCAGTTGAAATGACAACGGACGCAAAAATAGAAAAGCTGACTGGCGATATTCTCCATTTCACCGGCGAAGGTGCATTGCATCATCACGAAATGATCGGCAAAAGATACGCTCCGCTTGCCGCCCGGCAGATGTTTGACGACGGCAAGCGAACTTCCCCGCTGCGTATTGCAGCCGCAGGAGCAATCGCTTTTCTTTCGACGTATATCTTGAAAATGGGTTTTCTAGACGGCCTGCCCGGCTTTTGCATCGCCCGTTTCGCCGGCCATCACGCATTTTTGAAACATCTGTGTTTATGGGAGTTGCAGAAATCAGCGCCGTGTCAGTAGCCCGCACGTTAGTAAGGGCTCAACGTGAGTGAGAATCAACGTTGAGCCCTTACTAACGCGCGGGCTGCTGACACTGAAGTCGCTGTCGAAAATTACAACTATTCACCCGCTCGATTCATCAAACTCTTTTAAGGAACGGGATTCTGCGGTATATTACTTTGTATGACATTGTCGGGCACAATAAAAATCTGGTCAGCGTCGTTAACCGCTGTTTTGTTTCTCTGCATCGCGGCGTCCGCTCAAAAAGGCGTCGATACGCAGACTCAAAAGATCAAGGATGACGGCAACAAAGTGACCACTCGCGGCAACGACGCGACGCGTTCGTTTGACTGGGGCAAGGGCAAAACAAAGGTTCGCGACCGTTTGCCAAATCCGTATAAACTCGCTTCTCGCCGCGACGTTTTGATCGCAAACATCATTGACGTTCTGCGTGAGAAAAATATCATTGTTGACGACGCATCGTCGCGGATGAAGGACGGCATCATCGTGACGCAGCCTTATGTTTTTGCAAAAGGCTCGGTCATCACGCTCAACGAACTTACCCGATACGCCGTTCTTGACTCGTCCCATTCGGCATGGACGCGGGCGCGTTACACGTTGACGATCGAGATTCAGCCGATAGACGGCATTCAAAATAACGTCGCCGTCATCGCAAAGGTCGAAGGCCGCGCCGGCAACGGCCTTATGTCCGAATGGCTGACGGTGAGAAGCTCCGGCGTTGCCGAAGATGATCTTCTTTCCAAACTGATCGAACGCGTTACGGGCAATTCGCCCGAGCCCGTTCAGGACAAGATTAATTGAATTACATGATGACTCGTTTTGTTCAAATTTTGTTTGTTTTTTCAATTATCTCCGTTGGAGGCGTGATCGCACATGCTCAACGCGGAGCAGATAACGGCGCCGTGTTCGCGAGGATTGAAGACTGCGACACTACGCTCGGGGGCATCCGCGAAACGTGCATGAAAATGCGGATCGAAAGGGTAAAAAAAGATCACGACGAAATGCTAAAACGCGGCGAAGAAGTTCGCCGGCTTTCCGAGCGTTTGGAACGAGCGTTTGCCCACAACGGCCGATTGTCTGACGAGGATCGCAACTTATTGGAATCGTTGGAGAAAAACGTCAAGAAGATCAGAGATGAATTAGGCGGCGACGGCGACGACGAGAAGATCGACAAAGTTCTCGGGCCAAACAAAACGCCGACTTTCGCCAATGCCGTTGAAAAGCTCAAGACTGCGGCGACAAATCTTGTGGACGAGCTAAAGAAAACAACGAGATTCAGCATCTCGGCCACTGCTATACAAAGTTCAAACACCGTTCTCACTGTCGCGCGTTTTTTGCGTATTCGGAAATGATAAAACATGTCAAAACCGCCTGCGTAAGCGGGCGGCAAAAACATAACAGCAAAATACTTTTGGCGGCAGCGTCGTTCCGCCCGCTTACGCAGGCGGTTCTGACATGTCTGCTCCTTACCTTGGCGATTTCCGCGCAAACGGACGACGATTCATTGATAATCGTCGATACTTCTATCGTCGTGCTGAACGCCTCAATAACTGACGCATCAGGCAGGGCCGTTGGCGGGTTAAATAAGAAACTTTTTCATATTTTTGAAGACGGCGTCGAGCAAAAGATCGAAACTTTTGAGACAGAAGAAACGCCGTTTGCTGCCGTAATTCTGCTCGACACGTCCGGCAGCATGGAAGAGCGTGTGTCGCTCGCACGCTCGGCAGCTATCCATTTTCTTGCCAAATTACGGACTCACGACAACGCGGCGATTTATAACTTCAGTTCAAAAGTTAAATTGGTGCAGGATTTTTCCAATAGCCGCGACATCCGCGAGCGGGCGTTCGATCTCAAAGCCGACGGCATGACCGTTCTCAACGACGCGATCTACAAAGCCGCCGAGGCGCTTTCAAAACGCCCAGAAAAACGTCGGGCAATAATCGTGCTCTCAGACGGCGCGGACACGTTCAGCAAAAATTCCGAAGCCAAAGCACTAAAAGCCGCTCTTGCGGTCAATGCGAGCGTTTACGCAGTCGATATGTCGTCGCCGGACCTAAAACCAAACGAACGATCACAAAATCGCGCTGCCTTGACAAACTTTGCCGAGAAAACCGGCGGCAAATATATCGCCACGCCCGGCGGTATCGCAATGCGTGATGCGTTCATAAGAATTGTCGAAGAACTAGGTACGCAATACACGCTCGCCTATCAGCCGTCGAATACAAAAAAGGACGGCAAATGGCATTCGATCGAACTGCGTGTGTCAAAACCAAATCTGACGATCCGAACCCGCAAAGGCTACAACAGTCAGAACCACCTGCGGTAGCGGGTG
>JAYVFJ010000176.1:0-2178 GCA_043773225.1 Chloracidobacterium sp. | reverse complement strand
GACAATAATGTCCGGCTTCGCTCTGCCGTCTTCACTGTCCACTGCCCACTGTTCAGTTTCAACTGTTCCCGCCGGTCTCGCTCCGGTGTTTGCCCAGTTGCCCGAAACCTCGCCCATCAGCAGCGCAGTGTAATCTTGACCCGTGACATTTGTGGTGACCGATGAATACGCTATATTGACAGGAGTAAATCTCCAGGTTCCCGTAAAGCCGATTCCCGGAGCCGTGTATGGCGGCCCGGCGACGAATTTTGCGATCTGTCCGGCGTCAAACGACGACACAACGCCGTTTCCGCTGACATCGGCGACGATCAACTGCGTGGCAGTGAGTTGCGGATTTGGCGGCCCGGCGACGTGCAGAGCTATTCTGCCCGCGTCGAATGAGCTGACCGCGCCGTTTACGCCACCGGTTTTGGTCGGTGTTACCGTATAGGCATTTGCTCCAAATCCGCTGAGGACATATTGTCCTGCAGTCGCCCCCAAAGGCCCGGTCGTCGTCATGACGTTTGGCGAACCGGTGCCGGTTATCAGCACGTTTGAAATAAAACGGGGCGGCGCGGGAGATCCCATCGCGTTGCCGTATGTGACGGTTCCGCTGATCGTGATCGGCGCAGCCGAGCTTGCCCAAAAACCGGAATCAAGACTAAAAGTCCCGCCCGAAGACATCGTCCCCGCAAAGCTCTGCCCAATAGTCCCGTCAAGCGCAAACGCCCCGCCCGCCGCGGAACCACCGCCGCCCGCAATGACGCTCTTCTCAATCAAAAACGTCCCGCCCGACTGAGCATGACCGGAAAACCCCACGGTCAACAAAGAGGCTAGAACCGAAATTGCGATAAACGAGACCAATGCAAAGCGTAATTTTTTACTGAACATATTAACTCTCCTAGACTGTCTTTTTCAATCTTCCCGCTGTTTGATCGAGTTTCCATTGCGTTACTTATACTTGATTTTGCAATTCTACGCCCAATCTCCTCAATTCGTCAATCAAAGTTTGCAGTGCGACGGCTATGCCGGTGACTCTACGGTCGTCCGATCACGACCGTGCCGGCGTCGGTGTTCCACTTCTTTAGAAACAGACGCTTGGCAACCGTTGTCATTTCGTCGTAATTGCCCGACAGCATAAAAATATTGTCGCCAGATGCGGCGAGTTGTGCTGCGCGTGTCAAAGTGCTGCACGGGCTGGAAAACGTGCAGGAGCTTAACGCGCTGCCGTCCGGCGCGACAAACCTGGCGAATGCATTTATCAAGTTCGCCCGGTTGCTCGAGCCCACCAGGACAAAAATTGCCTTACCTTCCTGCTGGGCGGTAAATTGTGTGCGGCAAGTTCTGCGGGAATAGGACATTATGTTCCGCGTCGGCGGATCATATGTCCCAGGATCATCACACTTACCGGGATTTGACGCGAAACCAGTCCAGATGCAAGCGGTCGTCACGTCGTTCTCATAGTCAAGTTCCGGGTCGGCGGCAGTGCTGCAATGCAGATCGCCCGTGTCGCCGCAATTCTCGCCGCTCGGACATTCAACGCCGAAGGCCGTCTCGTGCGTGTGGTATAGATCAAAATAATGCCCAACCTCGTGAGCGAAAGTCGAGGGGCTATTACCGACTCCGGCGCAGTCGTTGTCCATCAGGATGCCTTGGGGTGAAGAATCGGTAAATGTAGATTGACCGCACAACTCGGCGAGTTGAGTGAAATACACGTTGATCGTGTTCGCAACCGGGTTTACTAACCGTAGTTGGTCGCGTCGGAACTGGCTATCCGGCACGTTAGAGTGATACGTGCTATCAATAAAATCGACCGGCCCTCGCTGGTAAAAATACACGCCCACCTGCTCCCACATTGCGTTCAAGTTCTGCATTGCGTCGTCGAGGTCAGCGAGCGTAAAGCCTCCGGTGCCGTCATCGAGACGGACAATATGAATAGTAATCGGCAGGCGATACGGCCGATTCGCTAGAGGGACGAGCTCGGGATAGCCCTGCGAAAGCCGAGCTCGCTCGACTGCTATCTGCACCGGCGTTACGACGGTTCCGCACTCGCGAGTTTTGCCTGATGGCAATTGCGTGTCCTGCGCGTTCACGCATAATGTCATCAAAATCAATGCCAGAATAAGCCTGTATCCCATGCCTAATTTCCTCCGATAGTTGACGGCGCGCCGAGAGCGCGAAGCTCGAATCGCTTGCCGT
>JAYVFJ010000175.1:0-26449 GCA_043773225.1 Chloracidobacterium sp. | reverse complement strand
AATAGTAGTGGCCGTCGCTCCGTCGGAGTAAATGCCGCCGATGTCCGCAGCACTGTTTCCGGACACGGTAGAATTCGTGACAGCCATCAATGCGAGGCCGGGGAACGCTCCAACGTTGTTTACAAGCCCGCCGCCGATGCTCGTAGTGCCCGAGAGCGTATTTCCGCTGATCGTCGAGTGGTCAATGCTCACAACCGCATCGAACGAACCGCCCAGAATATTTGTGATGCCGCCGCCGTTTCCGGTCGCAGAGGCAGAGCTGTTGTTGCTGATCGTGCTCCTCGTTACATTCAAAGTTGCGGGCGCAGCCGTGGAAGCGAGGTTTCGGATTCCGGCATGAAAAGAACTCGTCGTGTTGTTACTGACCACTGTGTCAATGACATTCATGGTTGCCTGTTGGTTGTAAAGGCCGCCGGCGAATCCCGAGAATGCGCCGGTTGCATTCGAAATGTTGTTAGTTACGGTGCAGCCGGTGATCGTAACGGTCGCGTTAAGCGCCCTGACGATCACGGCGCCGCCGAACGTATTGGCAACGGTTGACTCAGCCTTGTTGGCATTCATTACCGTGTTGGAGATGGTTGCAACCTGGCCGGCAACCGCCATGTTGTCCTGCGAGTCAACCAAAATAGCACCGCCCGCTCCGCCGGTGCCGAACGCGCTTCCCGCCTGGTTGCCTGTAAACGTGCAGCCCGTGACGGTCAGATTACCCTTGTTTATCGAAAGTCCGCCTCCGCGGGTATCAGCGTTGTTGTTTCGAACCGTAGAGTTGGTAAGTGTAAAGTTAATGGTTTGGCCATCTATCTTGATGCCGCCGCCGCGTCCGCCGTCGGTCGCATCGAGAGCTTTGCCGTTCTCGATCGTTACGGCATTGATCGTAACCGCAGTCGCTCCGGCTCCGACGACGTGGAACACTCTTTCCGTTCCAGCATTCTGCGCCGCATTGCCCTGAATTATAGTTGTCGCCGCAGCGGCTCCGTTTATTGTGATCGGTGACGTGATATCAAGGTCGCCGCCGGCATTCACATCTTCATTTGCTCCTGCCAAAGTCTGTGTATATGTCCCGGCCGGAATCGTAATCGTATCCGCACCGGCAAGAGCATTAGCCTCGGAAATTGCCGCCCTCAAAGAGCATGCTCCCGCGGCATCGGCACAGGTCCCGTTGCCGGGAGCCGCGTCCTGCGTATCAGCGGTCGTAGTCACCGCAAATGTTGCGGCGTTTACATTTACAGAAAATGCAGTCATCGCCAGACCGGCCATAAAGGCGAAGGCCAAAGCAAACGTAACTCGCACTTTCAAATTCTTTTCGTGCGACAATATATTATTCAACATAATCAAAAGATCTCCTCTCCAATGTTTTTCAGGCTTTCCGCTAAAAGACACCTCATTGTCAGATTCGGCGTATTTTCACGCAGGCGTCATTAGTTCTCAACGAACAATTACAGAATGATTCTCTAAAATTATAAAACTTTCTGAATCAATGTCAAGACGGTTTGGGGTTAAATAACTTGGTTTTCTTAAATACAGGCAATAAAAACTTATTTTCCGCCGGCGATCCGCAACCGCGCGGCGGCGTGCTCAAGAGCGTCGCGTGAACCGGCAGCTTCATCGGCGGACATGGTTCCGGCAGCGGCTATCGCTTTTTCGGCAGCGTCCATATCAGACTTTGCCGCCGCTATATCGATCTCGTTCGGAGCCTCGGCGCTGTCAACCAACACCGAAACCATATCGGAATTAACCTCGACAAACCCGCCGGAAATGGCTAATTTGTCAGTGTTGCCTTTGACAGCGTAAGTCAAAACGCCCGGCTTGAGCGCAGAGATTAGCGGAGCATGACTTTGCAATATGCCGGCCTCGCCCGTCGCCGTAGGAACAGTTACGGAATCAACCTCGGCATCCAATACTCTTTTCTCAGGAGTTACAATTTCCAGTTTCAACATGAATCTTTATGAGACCCATAGGACACATAGGTCCTATGGGTCATATTTCCCTTAAGCCGACGCCGCCATCTTCTTGGCTTTTTCTCTCGCCTGTTCGATCGTGCCGACCATGTAGAACGACTGTTCGGGCATATCGTCGCATTTGCCTTCGAGGATTTCTTTGAAGCCTTTGATGGTGTCCTCGACCTTTACGTATTCGCCTTTAAGACCCGTAAACTGTTCGCCGACGAAGAAAGGCTGGGAGAAGAAACGCTGGATCTTTCGGGCACGGGCGACGGTCAGTTTGTCATCTTCGGACAGTTCGTCGAGGCCAAGGATAGCGATGATGTCCTGTAGATCTTTGTATCGCTGCAAAATGCGTTTAACTTCCTGAGCGGTATTATAATGGTCCTCGCCGACGATCATCGGATCGAGAATACGCGAGTTCGACGCGAGCGGATCAACAGCCGGGTAAATTCCCAGTTCCACGATCTGACGCGACAGAGCCGTGACAGCATCGAGGTGAGCAAAAGTGGTAGCCGGAGCCGGATCGGTGTAATCGTCAGCAGGCACATAAACTGCCTGAATAGAAGTAATAGCACCGGTCTTGGTCGAAGTGATGCGTTCCTGCATCTCTCCCATCTCGGTCGCCAGCGTCGGCTGATAACCAACAGCGGACGGCATGCGGCCAAGCAGCGCCGAAACCTCGGAACCGGCTTGCGTAAATCTAAAGATGTTGTCAACGAAGAAAAGCACGTCGTTACCCTGATCGCGGAAATACTCAGCAACCGTCAATCCCGACAACGCCACGCGGAGACGTGCTCCCGGCGGTTCGGTCATTTGTCCGTAAACAAGCGACACTTTCGATCCAGGGATTTCATTCTTATCAACCAGCGTGAGGTCAAATTCGCCGGTCTTCTCCATGTTCTCGTTGAATTTATCGCCGTATTTAATAACCTTCGATTCGACCATTTCGCGGAGCAGATCGTTGCCTTCGCGTGTGCGTTCGCCGACGCCTGCGAATACCGAAAAACCTTCCGAACCAATGGCGACGTTGTTGATCAACTCCATAATCAACACCGTCTTGCCGACGCCAGCACCGCCGAACAAACCGATCTTGCCGCCGCGAAGAAACGGCTGCACAAGGTCAATGACCTTGATCCCCGTCTCGAACATCTCGAGTTGCGTTGATTGCTCATCGAACGAAGGGGCGTGTCTGTGTATCGAAGATTTTGTTTCCGAATTGACTGGCCCGAGTTCATCCACCGGATCGCCGATCACATTCATCACGCGCCCCAAAGTCGCGTTGCCAACCGGCACCATGATCGGGCCGCCGAGGTCAATGACCTTCATTCCGCGAACCATGCCGTCAGTCGGCAGCATCGACACGGCACGAACGCGGCCTTCGCCCAGATGCTGCTGCACCTCGGCGACAACATCAATCTTTTCGCCGTCAAAGCCTTCGCTCGTGATCCGCAAAGCCTGATAAATCGGCGGCAGATAATTGTCAGAAAATTCCACGTCAACGACCGGACCGATGATCTGCACAACTTTGCCGACATGTCCGTCTTGATTATTAGCCATTATTAATTAACGTTGCTCCTTGAGAATTAAGATAAATCAGTGCAATTTACAAAGGAGTGAGAATACCACAGCATCTATATTCGTGCAAAACCGGGCAGAAAAAAGTAGAATTTCGGAAGATGAGTAGTAATAGAATGAAATCGTTTCAGATGTCTGTCCTCTTGTCCACATTGGCCGCAGCAGCCATTTTTTTCGCCGCGTCGTGCCGCGAAACGGTAGATTCACTTCCGCCCGATTCCGACAAAGCCATGCTCGCAACTTTTGCGGCGCACGAGGTAGAATTTAACCGGCTCGTGGAAATGTGCCAGCAAGACTCGCACATGACTCGCATTGCGTATAACTTTCTTCAGAGCGAGACCGCCGGCAATTGGCCGCGGCCCGAAGCCGAATGGGGCATCAGCGCGGAGCGTTGGCAACGATACAACGATCTGTTTTCAGAACTGGGACTCAGCAACGGCGTCATTCAATATTATCCGACAACTGTATGGATGGTTGTCACCGGAAAAGGAATGGAAGCCGGCGGTTCCGGCAAAGGCTACGCGCATCTGACCGAACCGCCAAAAACGACTCAACCATCTCTGGACAATTACGTTATCAAAGACCCCGCCGTCAACGGTCATTTTGCCTATCGCCCGATTAAAGACAACTGGTATCTGTTCGTTGCCAAATATTGAGTAATTTATGCAGCCCCCGTTTGGTCGGAGGGCGGGATTGCAGGTTTCATTTAAATATCATCTCGAATGTCCGGTTCGACCAACCTTGCCAGATAGTTTAGTGACTGCTGCCAGCCGATGTAACAAGCCTCAACCGGAATCACCGAGGGAATGCCTTCCTGTGTGATGCTGACCTCGGTGCCGACCGATACTTCTTTTAGATTGACGGTGGTTATCATTTCCCCGCTCAGGTTTGGGTCTTCGAATTTGTCCGTGTAACGGATAAGCTCATTTGGCGCTATTTCAAGAAACTTGCCGCCAAAGGCATGCGATTTCCCGGTCGTAAAATTGGTAAATGACATTCTGTATGTGCCGCCGACTTTGGCTTCGAAATGGTCAACTGTGCATATAAAACCGTCCGGCGGCAGCCAACGCGCCATCGCATCCGCGTCTGTGAATGCACGGAAAACCTTATCCGGCTTTGCTCCAAAAACACGATGTAGCCGCACCGTTCCGGTAGATTGATCTTCTGTTTTTTTCATTTCTGTTTTCATCTTTTTACTCTCCTGTCATGGCTCAAGGCCACAAAAGATTAACTAAGCAACGCAGCCCAAGGTTTCAAAAAAAAGTTTGCGGGGTAACTTTACGAAGATTTTTTCTTGCTTCCCGACTTTTTACGTCCCGAACCGCCCGGATTTTTTCCGCCGCCGTCCTGTTTGTTCACCGTCGCCCAAGCGCGGCTTTCGGCTTCTTTTTTTGAAACGCCTTTTTCCTCATAGCTCTCGGCTATGTGGTCGGCTTTTCGTTCCTGCTTTGCTGTGTATTTATTGCCCGGCATTTGTATAACCCTCACTTAAAAGATGCTTGATGCCCTTCTCAAACGCCGTCGCGAATAACCTTTATCTACGATTGCCCGCGCAAGCGTAAAAATATTCTTTTTCTTTTTTTCGTTTTCACCATCAAGCAAAATATTTTCAGACGGTCGCGTTTCAACGCTCGCTTCCGGCCAAATCATTTCCACCTGCCTGATGCTCCCGAATCTGTCGTCTCTAACTGTCCTCATTGATACCTCCCGGCAAAGTTGTTTTATTCACTCATAATATTATTGGCTCGCAAGCTCTAACGTATGTATGGCAAATTACATTCGATAAAAATTTTAAAAAATTGACATTCACTGCGACATTTTAGTAGCCTTTTCACATTGAGCAATTTACGAAAACTCGAACTTCCGCCACAGGGTCTCAACACGCTTTTTGGCGTTCAGGATCAGAATATTAAATATCTTGAATCGCTGCTCGATGTGAACATCGGCGCACGCGGCAATGAGCTGCTCATTGACGGCGACGAACGCGACATAAAAACCGTCGAGCAGATACTTCACGATTTCGGCGATCTTTTTGCCGATGGCAATACGTTTACCGACAAAGAACTTCGCGACGCGTTCAAACAGATCGCCGAAGATCGAGCATACAGTCTCAAAGATCATTTCTTAAAAGCGAGATTTAATCCGTCAGGCAAAAAGCAGGTCGCGCCAAAGACGGCCAACCAACGCAAATATCTCGATGCCATTGCCGAGCATGATCTTGTCTTTGGCATCGGCGTCGCGGGAACGGGAAAGAGTTTTCTCGCCGTCGCGATGGCAGTTGATGCGTTGTTTAAGAAACAGGTCAGCCGCATAATCCTGACGCGTCCGGCGGTCGAGGCCGGTGAAAGACTTGGGTTTTTGCCCGGCGATTTGCAGGATAAAGTTGATCCTTATCTTAGGCCTCTTTACGACGCTCTGTTCGATCTCGTCGATTCGGAAAAGATAACGAAGATGCTCGAAAAACGCATCATCGAGATCGCACCACTTGCGTTTATGCGTGGAAGGACTTTGTCAGACGCCTTTATCATACTCGACGAAGCCCAAAATACCACGAGCGAACAGATGAAGATGTTCCTCACGCGTATCGGCTTTGGTTCAAAGGCAGTCGTCACCGGCGACAAAACCCAAATTGATTTACCTCGCGGCCAAAAAAGCGGCATCAAAGAAGCCGAACACATCCTAGCCAATCTCGAAGGCATAGAATTTGTCTATTTCACCGAAAAGGATGTCGTCCGGCACAAGCTCGTGCAGATGATCGTTAAGGCGTACGAGGCTCATTCGGAAAAGGAAGAGAATCGCGAATGAAAGTTAAATTTGTTCCATCCGTCGATGACTATATTTACATTGCTTCAAAAATAAACGAGATTGACTCCCGCAAATCGTTAGATCGTTATGCTTTTGTAGTTTTTCTGTCGATCAATATAGTTTGTTTCCCCGCATTTCTCTTTCTAACAAATCATATTTACATAGCGTTGGGAGTCTTTTTACTCAACTTGGCGTTTTATCTTTTTTGTATCTCAGGAATGAACGCCAGGCATTATCGTCACTATTACGAGCGAACGATAGGCAGTGAAGTTAAGGAGGTCGAAGTTGAGCTAACGTCGGACGGTGTGTCCCGTTTTTATGATGGTGATGTGGCGATAGTTGCTTGGAAGAATATTTTGGGAATTGAAGAAAGGCTTGAGTCTATCTTTTTCCATTTTCGGGGCGGGGCGGTAGCGGTAAGAAAATCTGCCTTTGATAACGATGTGGACAAGGATGCATTTTTGAGACTGGCAAAAGAATTCCGTCAGGCACCCTGAATAGCATTTTGAAACAGGCAGGATTAAAATAATGACAGCTATGAAGTATCTCGTTATTGTAGAAAAAGGCGAAACAAGTTACGGAGCTTACGTACCCGACCTTCCCGGCTGCGTCGCAGTCGCCGAAACCGAGAATGAAGTGATCGAACTCATCCACGAAGCGGTCGAATTTCACATCGAAGGGCTGCGCGAAGATAATAAACCTGTCCCGTTTCCACATTCGGCGGTTAATTACGTCGAGGTTCCGGCATAAGTGATAGATGTAATTAACGTCCAACGCAAGGTCAAACTCGACACTGCCGTCTTTAGAGAATTTATTGTCGAACTTGTGACCGCCGTGCCCGAAGCGAATGGCCATCCGTTTTCTGTCGCGTTCATATCCGACAGCCGCATGAAACAACTCAACGAGATGTTTCGCGGCAAAGATGCGACAACTGACGTGCTGTCTTTTCCAAATGGGCCGGACGAATTCGACGTTCAACCACCCGCTACCGCAGGTGGTTCTGACTTTCTCGGTGACATCGTTATCTCCGCCGAACAGGCCAAAAAACAGGCCGATGAAAACGGCCTGACGCTTGAGGGCGAGATAAAGCAGCTTATCTTGCACGGCCTTTTGCATCTTTGCGGTTACGATCACGAAACCGACAACGGCGAGATGAATGCGCGCGAACTCGAATTGCGTGATAAACTTCGGATTTGATTCACCACAAAGACACGAAGAACACAAAGGATTTCTTTTTTTTTACTTTGTGGCCTTTGTGCCTTTGTGGTGAAATCTTATTCATATGGCCGAACATAAGAAAACTGCCGAGCCGTGCGTGATGGTGATCTTTGGCGCCACGGGCGATCTGACCAAACGCAAACTCTTCCCTGCTCTATATAATCTCGCAAAGGAAGATTTCCTACCGCATTCGTTTGCGATCATCGGCGTCGGGCGACAGGAAATGACTTCCGAGGCTTTTAAAAAGCAGATGATTGAGCATCTGCGAGAATTCATACCCAACGGCCCTGACGCAAAAGTCCTGAAATGGTTCGAGGAGCGCATATATTACACCGGCGGCGATTTTGACGACGACAAAAAGCTGTTCGGCGATCTAAAAGATCTGATCGGCGAAGTCACTGCCAAACATCAGATTCCCGACAACTTTTTCTACTATCTCGCCACGCCGCCAAATCTGTTTGCCAACGTCACGCAAAAGATCGTCAAGAATGGGCTCGGCAAAGAAGAAAATGGCAATTGGCGGCGGTTTATTTATGAAAAACCGTTTGGCCACGATCTCGAATCAGCAAAGGCACTCAACGCCGATTTGCTAAAAATTATCAAAGAGCGACAGATCTACCGCATAGACCATTATCTCGGCAAAGAGACGGTGCAGAACATTTTGGTGTTCCGATTTGGCAACAGCATTTTTGAGCCGATCTGGAACCGCAATTTTATTGACCACGTTCAGATAACCGTCGCCGAAAAGCTCGGCGTCGAGCAACGCGGCGGTTATTACGATTCAGCGGGTGCGCTGCGCGACATGATCCCCAATCATATTTTGCAGCTTGTCACGCTGACGGCGATGGAACCGCCCGTCTCGTTCGACGCTAATTCTGTCCGCGACGAGCAGGCAAAGATACTGCAGGCGATACAGCCGTTCTCGCCGGAGGATGTGCTTCACTCTGCCGTTCGCGGCCAATACGGCGAGGGCAAGATCTCGTCAGAACCGGGAGCGGTAGCGACTGGGTCTCTTCCAGCCTACCGAGATGAACCACAGGTCGCGCCCGCGTCAAACACCGAAACATTCGCCGCTTTGAAACTCTCGATCGACAACTGGCGTTGGGCCGACGTTCCCTTTTATATCCGCACGGGCAAGCGGATGGCGACGCGGCATTCGAGTATTGTCATCGAATTTAAGAAAGCTCCGTTCATCCTGTTCCGAGAGACCGAGGTCGAGCGGCTTCGCACCAACCGTATCGTCATCCACATCCAGCCCGACGAAGGCATCACGCTGCATTTCGGTGCCAAAATTCCCGGCCCTATCGTCAAGATCGGCCCGGTTGATATGGATTTCGACTACGCCGATTATTTCGGCGAACAAGCCTCGACCGGTTACGAACGCCTGCTTTTCGACTGCATGACGGGCGACGCGACGCTTTTCCAACGTGCCGACATGGTCGAAGCAAGCTGGAACATCGTCGCACCCGTTCAGGATGTCTGGGCCGCTCTGCCCGCCCGCGATTTCCCAAACTACCCCGCCGGAAGCTGGGGGCCAAAAGAATCCGACGAGCTCCTCGAACACGACGGCCGCTCGTGGAAAAACCTCTCCGCATAATGCGGTCAGCCCCGCCTGCGTAAGCGGGCGACCCTGCCTTTGTCCCATTCTGTCCCAAACTGTCGTGGGACAGTGTAATTGTTGCAAATAATACGCTTGGAGGCGGATTTTGGCCGCGTTCCGCGATTTTTTGAAAAAAGGCGCCACATTGTATTACAAATCGGATAACTCCAATTAATAGCGTAGTTACATCAAAACAGCCTCTTGGAACGCGGCAATCTTCGTTGGGACACAATTAAGTTCAAAGTTCAAAACTCAAGACCTCGACTCTCGACACGCCACTCTCGACTCAATTGTCAAATAACCGATCCGTCCACTAAATACAGATCACAAAACCATTATACGAAAAATCGCACAATAAGTTCAACTTTTTATCTGTGCAACGTTGACGGCGATCTGTTTTGCGTAAAAAGGGCGCGGCGAAAGATTATTCCGGCGCATTACCCGCACAGGCGGCCTTATTACGCTCGTTTCCAAAACTCGCAGGGTAATTGTCCCAAAAGACACGGAGAATGAATTAGAGATCGAAGGCCGCGTTATGTTTGTGATCTCATTCCCGAATTGTCCGAGCGAAGAAACTCTTACGATTATGAAAGGGCTTATCTGCGATTTACGACGTGCGTAATACCGAACGAGCCGTAGAAAGACCAAAGGGCTGTAGGGATTAAGCAGCCTTTCTTGGACGCTTGAGACAAAGGTTTTTATTAGGAACTTTCTTTAGCGCCGAATTTGATAATAGCCCAAATTTATAGAATTGTCAGCCCATCGCCAGGCCATATTCGTCATTGCTCCAAATTCAGTTCGGGGCCTAAGACGGACAAAGATGTTTCTGTGATCGCGATCATCACATCTCCCATCTCTTCAGGCGACCATGCAAAATGGCGAGCGTAGATGGATGCCGCTTGCAGCATAATATCTTTATCTTCCGACTTAATAACGATGTTAGCGCAGTGGTTCTCATTTATGGTCATGCAGTAATTGGCTGCGGTTACCCGATCAATGCGGTTTCCCTGATCATGGCGAATGGTTACTGCGCGACCGTCTGGCCGCAACACCTCTAACGTGCTGGTTGGAAAGTTCGACCCCTGAAGAAACACGACGTAAGGGAAGTGAAGCTCGCCAAGCATTGCGTTTCTTATTTCGTTAATATTCTTATGCACTCGTTCGATGGCATTTCCCGCTGCCATCAAGTCCTGATTCTTGGCCTTACCAACCTGTACTCCCATCTGTATATTTTCTATGTCTTTCCCTTGGAATTTCGCTTCCGATACTAAGATAATCCTCCAATTGCCAGATTTGTCTTGAACTTCAATCAGGCCGCCGTCAGGCTTGATTCTTGCATGTTTGACAAAGAGAGTTTGGCCCAGCCTTTTGTCAACCGCTTGCAATTTCTCGTTAATCTCGCTTTTCGGTAACGCCCATCTTAATCTGAAGTTGAGTTCAGGATACGCTTTGGCCAGAAGGTCGTGAGTAGCAATGCTACAGTCGGCAACGGAAGTGTCGTGATCTTTTGCTAGTTCTCCGAATATTTCCTTCGGGCCGCCGCCGAGGATTTGTTGCGCCGAAAGGCGATTGGCTTGTCCTTTACTCATATCTGCGACCCGCCTGTCACCGACGCAGCGAGAGGGTGATCCATGTCGCGACCGGCAATGTCCCTCGCGAGGTCAAGAAAAGCCGTGACATCCGGATTCTCGAAAATCTGGAACTTCTTATGGAAGAATGAGGACTCGTAGTTGTCGAGGTGCGCATTAAAGTAATTAAACAGGCTTTGGTCGGAGTCCACCATTATCGAATGTCGGCCCTCTTCTATGCAGACCCGACCGGTTGTGCCGGAGCCCGCGAAAAAGTCCAGCACGACTGAGCCTTCGTGAGAAAGTCCCCGTACAAAGCGCCTGATGACTTCAAGAGGTTTCTGTGTTGTGTGGCCTACACGTTCCTTTGAGTTTCCGTTTAGCCGACCGATTTCCCAGACATTTGTCGGGTTCCTTCCTTTCTCTATACTCTCGGGATTAAGCCGCTTGTCTCTTTTGTACAGTTGTTTCGTCTCCTCATCGAAGGGGATTCGAACGGCGTCAAGGTCGAAATAGTACTTCTTCGTTTTTGCTAGCCAAATCGCCTCTTCGTGGCGGTTCGCAAAGAAGCGGTGGGCGCTCATTCCGTTCTTGTAATACCAAATGACCAGGTTTACAAATAGAAGATCTGTGCGGTGCCTTGCGTGGTGCATTATTTCCAAAAGGTCACCCTTCTTTAAATCCTGGTACTGGAAACCTCCAAATATCACACAATTACCCGTGTCGGAAAGAATCCGGTAAATCTGATCCAGCCAAGTCTTTGCCCACTCAAGATAGTTTTCGAACTCGTCCCACACATCCATCTCTAGATTATATGGTGGATCGAGAATCACTAGCTGCACTGATGAGTCTGGAACTCTTTTGAGGAACGACACGGCATCTTCGATATAGATTGCGTGAACAGTTTTCTCCACAGGGCTAGGCGAGGCTAATGCATCCCGGCTTTTTCCCAGGCGATTCAGCTTATTAAGGGTCATATGGCCGCTATTAAAATGCGATTTGTTGGGCATTGTGCTTTCCCTCGTGATCGAACTTATTATCGTAGATGCTTTTGAAGTTGTCGAGCAACTCACCGCAGGGAATGTAACACAAAAAAAGCGGGAACGGAAGGCTAGTTTCCGTATCCGATGCTGGAGGCTACCCAACTGTTAGACTGCACAACCACTAAAAGTGCACCGCGAAAGTGGGAGCGGATGCAAACTTATCTCGACCGGGTGCTCTTTCTCGTTATATTTTTTTTGCCAGTGGCCGTGGAGACAATTTACTTGAAGTTTTCCTCTGTTGTGGGCGATAAATGTAGCACTAACCGTTTGGCTTGGCAAGGTGTTAATACTTCCTGTTCTCGTCGGGATAAAGGTGTTCGAGGGTGTCGGGAAACTGGGCAAATTCCATTTCGCCTTTGTATGGACGGAGCAGGGCTTCGTCGCCTTCCAACATCCGTCGGATATTTCTATTTCTTATCTTCCAACCGTTTTACACCAGAGTGCTCGGTAAGAAGGCGCATTTGCTGAATTGCGATCTGATTGAGTTTTTTCAGCCGATCTGATTGGAGCAATCCTTCGTTGATGAGCATCGCGTTTAGACTTTCGAGGTTAGAAAGACAGATCAATTGCGTCACTGTGGCGTAATCCCGGATGTTGCCGGTTTTATCTGAATTCTTGTCACGCCACTGCTTTGCCGTGATCCCGAAAAGTGCCACATTTAATACGTCGGCTTCCGATGCGTAAACTAAGGTCGTTTGTTGTTTGGTCAAGGATGGCGGAATCAGATTCAATTTGATCGCGTCGGTATGAATTCGGTAGTTAATTGCAGCGAGGTTTCTCTTAATGTCCCAACCGATCTGCTTCTGCTCATTTTCTTTTAGGCGTTGAAATTCTAACAGTAAGTAGAGCTTGAATTCCGCACTTACCCACGACGCAAATTCCATCGCGATGTCACGGTGAGCAAATGTTCCACCTCGATTGCCTGACTTTGTTCTAATACCTTTTGCATTTGTAGAATCGATCCATTTGGACGGTGACAGAACGAATGAATTGCTTCCCGCCTCGAACATAAAGGAGTCGAATTCGACCCCTTTGAACTCAGGATTATGAAGTTTTTCCCACAGGCCGAGAAATTCGATCGTACTCCGATTTCTCATCCAATTTTTAACTACGTCTTTTGGTTCCTCGGCGTTCTTGTATCTGGCAATATCGGTAATCGAAATAAATTCTTCCTCAGCCTTTTCCCATGAGATTGCTACCGGGATATTTTGAACTTCGATTATTGCGAGTTTTCTTTCTCATTTTTTTGCTGTAGTCATTAGAACCGATGTTGTGAATTCGTAAATTTAGACATATCAAAGGGGTCGAATTCGACGCGTTTAACCGATCTGTTCGTCACTTTTGATTCTCGTCGGGATAAGGTGTTCGAGAGTGTCGGGAAGCTGGTCAAATTCCATTTTGCCTTCGTATGGACGGAGCAGGGCTTCGTCGCCTTCCATTAGCCAGAGTTTTTGTTCGTCTTTATTGCTGAGAATGACAGGCATTGCCTTTTCGTGAATCGGTTTCATGAACTCGTTCGGCTCGGTCGTGAATGTCGTGAACGAGTAACGAGTTTCGCTGCCCTCGAAATAGCGGCTCCAAAGTCCGGCGAGAGCATACGGCGTGCGGCCCGCGACAAATATCTCGACCGGCGGCAGGCCCTTGCCCTTGACGGGCCACTCGTAAAAGCTGTCTATCGGCAACAGGCAGCGTTGGCCTTTGCGCAAGAGGTCGGGCCAGAGCTTTTTCTCGTGCATCGTCTCGACGCGAGCGTTAAACGTCGGAAACTTTGCCTCAAACTGCCGCGCCCCGTCCCACTGGCACCACCAGCGCGCTTCGAGCGTCTTGATCAAACCATCGCCGCGCCGCGCGACGATCCACGCAGGCTCGGTCGGTCGCAAATTGCGCC
The DNA here is from genome assembly GCA_043773225.1 of Chloracidobacterium sp. Lineage (GTDB taxonomy): Bacteria > Acidobacteriota > Blastocatellia > Pyrinomonadales > Pyrinomonadaceae > OLB17. The sequence continues at coordinate 12,809 of JAYVFJ010000175.1, read as the reverse complement.
GAGGCACGGCAAATTCGGGATGATTCCATTCGTAGATGAATTTTTGGTAGGCTTTCATCTCAGCCTGTGAAGCACGTCCGCACATAGCACCGGAAATGTAGCATTAACCGCTTAGCAAAGCAAGAAAAGGCGTCAATAGGGGTCTAATCCAAAAAGCAAGGCATTAAAACCGGCTTGGCGGAAATGGTCGTCGGTTGTCAGGGCGTCGGTTAGTTGATTGTCCTGCATTATTCGGATTTATCTGGTAATTGTAGTAAAATCGAGGCGGAGGAAATTGGCGATGCTGACGGCAATTGAGACGACCGGAACGAACAACGCGAATCATCAAATTACGCTGGATGAAGATTTGCCACATAATGCACCGAGCCGCGTGCGGGTAATTGTTTTATATGACGACGGGCAGAATGGCGATTTAAAAAAGCGTCGCAAGGCACGAAGCACTGAAGATGCGACAAAAATCTCGGATGATTTTGATTTTATGTTGGTCTCCGAATCGATACTCGCGAGGGATTGGAACACACCAGAAGATGATGAAGCGTGGGCAAATTTGTAAAGGGCGACGTTGTAGTCGTTCTATTTCCTTTCTCCAATCTAACTAATGCAAAAAAGCGGCCTGCTCTGGTTATCAAACAACTTAACCGGGACGATGCCATCGTTTGCCAGATCACGAAACAAAATGTGCCGGACGGTTACAGTATTGAACTTAGATCGGATGAGTTTTCAAAAGGAAGACTTCCGATAGACCCTTCTTATATCCGACCCAATCGGCTTTTTACGGTAGATACGAATATTGTTGAAAAGAAAGTCGGCTCCCTTACCAAAGCCAAGGTTGACGAGGTCGTCGAAAAAATAATCGACATCATTACCTAAGTTTTCTTAATTCGCTCCGGACTGCATATTTAGAGTGAGAATAACCTGCACGCGGCGGTTTTTGGCGCGGTTGGCGGCGGTTGTATTCGAAGCGACGGGCATGCTTGAGCCGAGGCCGCGCGCTGTTATGTGATCTTGTCGGACACCCATCGAGGTGAATTTATTGGCGACGGCATCGGCGCGGTTTTCGGTGAATGTTTGGATAACGTCCTGATTGCCCGATGCGTCAGTGTGTGACTCAACTATGACGTTGTAAGCCGGACTGGTTGAGAGTATTTCGCCCAGCGAAGTGAGCCTGCCGTTACCCTGAATGGTAAGCGTGGTCGAGCGAGTGCCTTGCCACAGGTTTTCGGGCAGCGTGAGCACAATTCCGCGCTCGTTTTTTACGACATTTCCAAAGATCCGCAGAGCATTGATAAGCTCGGCCTCCTTGGCTCGTGTCTGCGCAGCAGTAACTTCGCGGTCGCTCTTTTGCTGAATGGCCTTTTTTTCCTCTTCGATGGCAGCGAGTTTAGCTTTGGCGTTTTCGGCCTCGACGCGGAGCGTCGCGTTATCGTCGCGGAGTTTGTTATTTTCTTCGCGAAGGTCGCGTATCTGATTGCTGTAATTGAGGACGTCACGCACTGCCAACTCGTGGTTGCGCGTCTCGCGCGCGAGTTCACTTTTTAGATCGGCGATCTCTTGTTGGGCATCGGCGTATTTGTTTTCGGCAAGGCGAATTTCCGCGTCCGAACGTGTCTTTTCGTTGCGTTTTTCGCGAGCCTCTTTGTGGACGGCGGCTGTGGTTTCGGCTTTGACGGCAGAGCTGATGGATTTGCGGGCGGCGATGTCAACCGTGTCGCTGTCGCGTCCGGCGAGCCATGCGTTCGTCGCGTTTTGCAGCAAAGTCTCAGCTTCGGCAAGCTCAGTTGCCGCGTCGCGGTCGGCGCCCGCGTAACGCGCAAGAGCGACAGCCTGCTTGGCCTGCAGGATTGCCGACGGCGTCTTCGAGTAGTCAGTTTCGGCGATCTCAGGCGTTCGCGGATCGCGGAAATAATCGCTCGTGTTGCCGAAATAAGTTATCGAAGGCGTCGTCGAAATGCGTTTGCCTGTCGGAGAGACCGGATAGAGGTTTTCGAGCATTATCTGCTGGCTGGGCCGCGTAACGAGAAAGTGAGGCTCGGCGGTAATTATCAGTGCAAACGTCTGTAGCGGCGTTGTGACGGTGATCTTGGAATCTATAAAACCAAATCCGCTGCGTTTGATCTCGCCAAGATTATCCACCTGTCCTTCGGGCGAGATCGCCCAAACGACGTATGTTGCGTAGCCGGCACCGAGCTCGAAGGGACGCGGCATTTTATCCACCGAAAGCTCAATCCGCGTGCCGCTGCGGGTGGTTCGTTTGACCGTCGCCGAGCCTTTCATCCGGGGAAATCGCGTCGTGCCGCGAAACTGCACGTTAACGACGTCATCCAGCGGATATGTAACCGCCGTTGTTTTACGCGCGACGTCCACTTGGCCGAACGTCATTAGTGACGTTGAAACGATAAATGCAAATACGATAATTAGCCTGAATGTGCTCAAATTTTTCATAGCTCTTCTCCGTAGTATAAGAGAATGCCACGAATGCACATATATCTTTTTATACCTGTGAATTCCATTCGTGCATTCGTGGCAATCTCTTCGCTTTTAGAAAGATGCCATAACCCGTTTGTTGGTTGCAACATAACGTTCTTGGACATACGGGCGTTGTTCAGAGTATATTCATCCTTTTGCATCAGTAATGAACGATCTCAAGAGACTTCTAAAATACGTCAGGCCGCATTGGTTGATATTCGCCATTGCGCTGGTTGCGATGCTGCTCGGCGCGTTGTTCGAGACGGCGACCGGCGCGCTGCTCGTTCCTATATTTAACCAGTTTTTGCCCGGCGGCGGCACAAAATCCAAAACGCTCTTTGATCTTAGCAGCCTCGTGCCGCGCAATGATTGGTTCGGGGCGTGGATCGCGATCTCGGTTTTGCTGATTACATTTACAATTTTGAAGGGCATAGCCGAATACTTCTCGTCGTATCTCATGGCAAAGATAGGGCAAGCTGCCGTTTTGAAATTGCGCGGCGAGCTTTACGACCATTTGTTGAAACAGTCGGCCGCTTTCTTTGAAAAGCACAGAACAAACTTTCTCGTCTCGCGTCTCGTTGTGAGCTGTTCGGCTATCGAGCTTGCCGTTTCATCTAACCTCCGCGACGTGCTGCGCGAATCGTTTATGCTCGTGTTCTTTATCGCGGCGGCGGCTTATTACAACTGGCGGCTGACGCTCGGTTCTTTGATAATTGCGCCCATAATTGGTTTTATGACAGCCGGTTTTAGCGGCCGTCTGCGCAAACTCGCCGACGTGTCGCTCAAAGGCAACAAAGACCTCAACGACACCGCACAGGAAACGCTTGCCAATCAAACCATCGTCAAAGCATACAGCGCAGAAAGCCGCGAAAAGACTCGATTTTCGATCGTTGCAAAAACGATTGCAAACGCAAACCTTCGCTCCGCGCAGATCGCGGCCACTTCGCCTCCGACAATTGAAATCATCGGTGTCTTGGCAATCATTATTTTGATCTTTGTCGGGCTGCGAGAGATAAATCTGTCGCGGATGGATCCTGCACAGTTTTTTACGTTTTTATTTTTCCTTTTCCGAAGCTACGATCCGATGCGAAAGATCTCGCGGCAACATAACGAGATCACAAAGGCGTTCGCCGCAGCTAGAGATGTTTGGGGCATACTCGATGTTGACGAAACGCTGCCGGAAAAAACCGATGCCATTGAATTGCAGCCGTTGCAGGATAAAATTCAAATCGAAAATGTTTCTTTCAACTATCGGAACAGCAAGCGAAAAATCCTGCAGAACATTAATCTTGAAGTTCCAAAAGGCTCGGTTGTCGCCCTGGTCGGCGAGAGCGGCGGCGGCAAATCAAGCCTGGTCAAACTCGTCCAACGGCTTTACGATCCGACCGAAGGCAAGATAACATGGGACGGCATTGATCTGTGCGATGCGCGGATTTTGAGTCTCAAAAAGCAGATCGCTCTCGTCACTCAAGAAACTGTTCTTTTCAACGACACGATCCTTCAGAATATTGCTTACGGTCGGCCCGATGCTGACTTTTCCGAGGTCAGAGCCGCCGCAGAGATCGCATACGCAGACGAATTTATCCGCCACCTGCCACAGCAGTACGACACTATCGTCGGTGAACGCGGCACACTCCTCTCCGGAGGCCAACGCCAGCGTATCGCCATTGCACGCGCGGTTTTGGTAAATGCACCTGTCCTGATTCTTGACGAGGCGACATCGGCACTCGACACTGAAAGTGAGACGCTCGTGCAAAAAGCTCTCGCGAATCTGATGCAAAATCGAACTTCGATCGTCATCGCTCACCGGCTCTCGACCATTCGTAAAGCTGATAATATCGTTGTGATGAAAAACGGAAAGATCGTCGAAATGGGCACGCACGACGAACTGCTCGAACACGGCGGGACTTACAAATTATTGTATGAGCTGCAGTTTGCAGATCGAGAAAGAGTTGAGAGTATTTAATGCAGATAAGAGTTTTTGCCCGCGAATTACGCGAATGGACGCGAATAAAGAATTAACGATCATATTTTGCAGTTAACTATCGCAGCAATAACTTCAAAGGGTTCTCTTTTATTCGCGTTATTTCGCGTAATTCGCGGGCAAAAATTCTTTCGTTCTAACTAATTTCGTTCTAACTAATATTATGAGATCAATGACAGGCTTTGGCCGCGGCAGCGTTGCCGAAAATAATTATTCAATCGCTGTTGAGTTGAAGACGGTTAATAACCGTTTCCTCGATATAAATCTGCGGCTTTCGAGCGATTTGCAGGACATGGAAGCGATGCTCAAACGCATTATCGGCAATCGTCTTTCGCGCGGGCGTGTGGATGCAACCATTCAATACGACCGGACAACGGAATTAAATTATGAATTGAATCGGCCACTTATCACCGGATTTCTGGCCGCGATGAAGGAGATGAAAAATGAGTTCGACCTTGCGGGTGAGCCTGACATCAACGTCATCGCCCGTCTGCCGAATGTCGTAACGCCAAAAAAAGAAGACCTCGACCCGGAATTTATCCTCGGAGTAGAAAAAGCTTTGAACATAGCGCTTGACGATCTCGAAAAAATGCGTGAGAACGAAGGCCGGATGCTCAAAGACGAACTCGCCGGACGCCTCGTCGAGATCGAAAACCGTATGCCGGCGATCATGAACGAATCGGCAAGCGTCGCCGACGAATACCGCGAACGGCTGACAAAACGAATTGGCGACATGCTCGCCAAGACCGATTCGCAGATTGAAGTCGATCAAGCCCGCATGGCGCAGGAAATTGCGTATATCGCTGACCGCTCAGATATTTCCGAAGAGATCGCCCGACTCACAAACCACATCGAACATTTTCGAACGATAATGAACGAAGACACAGACGTCGGCAAACGCCTCGATTTCCTCACGCAGGAACTAAATCGTGAAGCAAACACTATTACGTCAAAAACCGGAAATATGACAGTTAAGGAAAACGCTCTCGCGATCAAAAGCGAAATTGAGAAAATTCGTGAACAGGTTCAAAATGTTGAGTAACTTATGACCGGAAGATTAATCATCATTAGTTCTCCCTCAGGCGGCGGTAAAGGCACGCTTATAAAAGAAGTGCGGGCAATGATGCCGGATCTGGGCTTTTCCGTTTCGCATACAACGCGTCCGCAGCGTTTTGGTGAGGAAGACGGCCGTGAATATTTCTTCATTTCAAAAGAAGAATTTGAGCGGCGGATCAAGGGTGGTGACTTTCTCGAATATGCTGAGGTGCACGGAAATCTCTACGGCACGTCGGTCGCCGAAAGCGAAAAAGCTGCCAGCACGGGTAAGGATCTGATCGTCGAAATTGACGTTCAGGGTGCAGTCCAGATAATGGAAAAGCTCAGCGATTCGCTTATCAGCATCTTTATTCTGCCACCGTCATTCGAAGTTCTACGGGCAAGATTGACCTCCCGAGGCACCGAAGGCGAGGCCGAACTCAACACGAGATTAAGAAACGCTTTTAATGAGGTTTTGCAGTATGCCAAGTTCAAATACGTCATTATAAACCAGGACTTATCAACAGCTTCGCGGCAGATCGTTTCCATTATCGCCGCCGAACGCCAAATGCTGGATAGACAAACCGATGCCATTCAGGGTATTCTTGATAGTTTCGATGTAGCTAAGCATCAGTTCGAGGGATAATTTAAAACATATGGCTAAAAAAGACGAAGTGGTTGTCGAAGAAACTGAAGAAGTTGCTGAAATAATCGATCCGCCCGCGATCGATTCAAAATATCGAATGATAATCCTCGCTGCCCAACGCAGCAAACAACTCCAGCGCGGCGCCCTCGCCCGCGTCGATATGGACATCCGCAAGTCCAAACCCACACGCATCGCGATGAAGGAATTCAAAGAACGTAAAGTGAATTTCGAGATCCTCGAAAACTAATAAGAATTAACCGCGAAACACGCGGAACATACGAAAAAAGCAATGTCTTTATTCGTATTTTCCGCGTGTTTCGCGGTTAAAAAGTTCTTACATTCCTTTATAATTTGGCCCGCCGCCGCCTTCGGGCGTTACCCAATTTATTATCTGATACGGGTCAGCTATGTCGCATGTTTTGCAATGTACACAATTACTAAAATTTATTTTTAGCTCTTTGCGACCTGTTTCCGCACTCTCTTCCATCTCGTAAACTGCCGCCGGGCAAAATCGCTGGCACGGATTGCCGTATTCCTCGGCACACCTCGTCGCGCATATTTCGGTGTCGAGGACGTGCAGGTGCGACGGCTGATCTTCGTCATGGGCAACTGCTCCGTAGAACACGTCGGTCACTTTGTCAAAGGTCAGTTCCTTGTCGAAAGGCACGTTCTTATAGCGATCAAGTTTGAGATGATCAGACGGACCGACGCTGCCAACCGCCGACTGCCTCCTGCCAACTGTCTCCATGCGTTCGTGGCCGGCGACGTGATGTTCCTTTGGCATAAAGCCCCAGGCCAGGCCTTTTGTCAGAAACTGTAGCCCCGTATTTATTAGTCCTGACCAGCGGCCTTTTTGGAATGCACCGTGAAAATTCCGCACAGGGTGAAGCTCGTCGTAAATCCAACTCAGATTTACTTTTTCTTCGTAATGCCTCAGTGTCCTGGATGAAAAGTCTTCATGCTCAAATGCACCAACGATCGTTTCGGCGGCAAGCATGCCGCTTTTCATTGCGGTGTGAATTCCCTTTATCCGCTGGCCGTTGAGGAATGAAGCGCTGTCGCCGACGAGCAGAACGCCGTCGGCGTAAAGCTTTGGCATTGTGTAATAGCCGCCGGCGTTGATTGATTTCGCGCCGTATTTGAGCATTTTGCCTCCCGCGAGGATTTCAGCAACCTTTGGATGCGTCTTAAATTTCTGAAACTCAGCGTGCGGATCGATCATCGGGTCTTCGTAATCGAGGCCGGTCACGTAGCCGATGCTGACGACGTTGTTTTTTAAACCGTATATCCAACCGCCGCCGTAAGTTCTTGTATCAGAGGGAAATCCAAGCGTGTGGACGACCATTCCTTCGGGAAAATTACCCGCCGGAACTTCCCATAATTCTTTTACGCCGAGCGAGAAAACTTGCGGCTCTTTGCCGTGGTCGAGGCCGAGCCGTGCAACTAATTGTTTTGCAAGTGAGCCGCGCGAGCCTTCGCCAAGGACGGTGACCTTTGCGAGCAGATCGACGCCGGGTTCGAAATTCGCTTTCGGCTTGCCGTCCTTGCCGATTCCTTTGTCGCCCGTGCGGACTCCGATCACCGCGTCGTTCTCGTCATATAAAATTTCGGCTGCGGGAAACTCAGGAAAAATATTGATTCCTGCTTCCTCGCATTTTTCGCCGAGCCATTCGCAAATCTTACTGAGCGAAACAATATATTTGCCTTTATTCTTAAGCGGCGGCGGCGTGATCGGCGCGACGAAGCGGCGTTTTTCGGTCAGATACCAGGCCGCGTCGTCAGTCACTACCGTGTCAACCGGACAGCCCTGAGCAAGAAAATCAGGCATCAGTTCGCGGATAGCGATCGGGTCCATCACTGCACCGGACAAAATATGAGCGCCGACAAAAGAACCTTTTTCAACAATTGCGATCTCAAGATCGCCGATCTTTTTTGTGTGTTTGAGACCTTTTTCGACAAGCTCGTCGTGCCTTTTTATCTCACTTTTCAGATGCAAAGCAGCCGCCAAATTTGCCGGCCCAGCCCCGACAAAAACGACATCCATCGGTATTTGTTCGCGTTCGATCATAATGAATAGCTTATGATTATATTAAATGCACCCGGCAATGTCATTTCGGTCGATTTCGGTGTGGATGCAGATTACTTACGAAACGCCGTTGTGTCACAGATTGACACAGTGTGCCACAGGCATTTAGCGGCTAACCCATTGACATGACAGTGGTTGCATCGTTTTTTCACATGTCCCGCTGTCCCATTTCGTCCCACGCCGCTTTGGGACAGTGTAAATGTTGACATCATTGGATGTTATAGTCGTTTTTTCACTCTGTCCCACGATTTTTGCAAAAAAATACTTCACAAACTGGGCAGCCGAAAATCGAACGAATCAAGGCTCAACTTTCAATTTATTTGTCAAAGATCAAGTCGTCTATTTCTATGGTCAACGATAACAAATATTGCGATGATTGTCAACTGTTTTATAAATGCAACGACACTCATCTTGAATTCTGACACACAAAATCCTCGAAACGCCCGGCGCGCGTCTTCATGCAATCGACGGTGTCGAGACTCACGTTCACATCGGAGTTAGTCTGATGCCAAACATCTTGGTGTCAGATTGGGTTGGAAAATTAAAAGGCTCAACCTCTCATTACATTAACCATGAGGTTCAGCCAAAATCGCTTCAATGGCAGCGCGGATATGGAATATTGTCGTTTGGAACAAAGGATCTGCAATGGGTCGTAAATTACATCCTCAATCAAAAAGAGCATCATAAAAAAGGAACGATTTTTGACAGGCTGGAAAAATTTGAAGGCGAGTGCGGCTAAAGCCCGAATTTGATAAGGACGTTAAAACGCCCTTTAAATCAATTCTCACAACCTTGACCACGCCGTAAACGAACGTGGCTATTTGCCCTTCGGGGGGCTTTTCTGTCAGGATCGGGCCCAAAACGACCGTAGAACAGCGCAGAATCCCAGGCCTGACAAATATTCCCGCATCCAACCTTTTTAGATAACCTGCAAGCCGCTCACGGGCACACTACTTTCCCGAAGTATTAAGTGTGTCTTTTTTTAATGTTTTTACCAGGCAGATTCATCGACTATCATTAGAGTTCATGGATACCAATAGCGAACAGGAAATATTCTTAGACAATAAAATTTACGAGGGTCTCTTTAATATCTTCGAATTAGAACTTGAAGAGATCAGCCGTTTTGTCGCTCTAACAAGCGCCAATATGGATGTCTATTCAAACAAGATTCATGAACTTCATCTACGAGTCTGTAGTGAGATTGAAAATCTTTTGAAAACCGTTATCCATAAACATTTTGTACCGCTCGAGGACATGAAGGAATACTGGGCAAAGGAAAAAGCGACTCTACTAGCAGAGAAATCTTTAACTTTTCAATACGAAGAGCTAAAGAGCCAGTTGAATAGTGGAGACAAGCAGGAAGTAGAGAGATTACTATTCGGCTTTCCTGATTTTGCATTTTACTTCAAACTTGCCTGTGGTAACTTTAACCTCGATAAAAAGGTAATCAAATTTTCGGGAATGGTTTCGCATGTAATTGAATGGGAAGTAATACAGCCCTTTCAAATAAAAAAAGGTCAAAATGTGCCACTTTGGTGGTCAAATTACAATAAACTCAAACACGACAAGATCAAGAATTTTGACCTTTGCAGGCTTGGCGATTTGCTCTATGCACTTTCCGGATTATATATTTTGATGAATTATCTGTTGAAATATCAAACGGACAATCATCCGATCCAAAATAGGAACTATCGACTGGAAAAAATGACGAAGGCAATCGTTACGTTTGATTGTAGTTTTTGCTCTATTAAATCTAACTTTTTTAAAGCCAGCAACGCCTCCCAGGATTATCCTATTTCTTCCATACTCCCTGATATGTTATCCGAAATTGAATACCAGGAAATTCGAGTAACGGATTTAGAAAACCGAGCAAACATAAGATGGAGAGACTTGATTGAAAAGGCAAACACTAAGCTCGTTGATATTGACTTGAAATCTTTGGACTATGCGTCAATACACGAGATCAGAAATCTCCATGATAAAATGCGAAGTAGCGAACACAGTTTGTTCTATATATACCTAGATTTTGAAAAAGTCATGAATTTTCAGAATCAATCTTTCAGGGAATTAAAACTATTAGGAAGGTTCATCAATTAAATGCCTCGTGAACCACCTGCATTGCCACCAGTCCCTATTGACTGCGGTGATGGCATATTTGTAGCCTCATGTGAAGCGATAGCGAAACGTGGGATGTTGGCAAGCAAAAATATTTGAGCGTGTGAAACACGCGGCATAAAATCTATGCCGCATGCTTCGCACGCTCGGTCGTTTTGGTGTGACGTTTCCACACGTTAGCACGTGTGGCTAAAGTTATTTCGGCTGCTTCGCAGGCTGAGAACGCCGAGCGTTGTTAGCTCGTTCTCGCAAAGCATCGAAATACTTTTTGTTAAGTGGCCCGGAGCCGATTCCTGAAGTTGCTCCTTCGAGGATCAGCTTTCTCAATTCGAGCCGCTGTTGATCTTTTTTAAGTTTTGGATTGCTCAATGTAGGCATCTAGTTCTTTTTGGAGGTCTTTATTTCGGTTATAACCGCGCTCGGTTATGAGGTCTAGCAGCTTGCGGGCTTCGGCGATTTCGCTTGGCGAAGCTACTTCAAAGAGGCTTTGAAGATCGACAATGTCGCGCATACGACTTGGTCTGGCCGAGAGCACTTTTAGTGCTATCAGTGATGGGACTTTGGCGACACGGACATTAATGTTTGAAAATAGATGCCCTTCCTCAGAAGCGTCAACGATCTCACTCTCGATACCGGAACTTGCAAATAGGAAATCTACATACATCGGATTTTCTGCCGGTGAGACCATACGAACAGTAGCCATCCGCTTTGTTACCTCGTGCTCGAAAACATCGTCGATGAAGTAACCAAGTTTAGAGAATTCGTGAACGATCATTTGTGCGCCCGGATCATCTTCGACAGCTATCGCCAGATCGAGGTCCTTGGTCAATCGCTCGATGGCGCGAAACGATACCGCCATCCCACCGACAACTGCGAATCTGACCCCCAGATTCGTCAGTAATTCGATAGCTCGTCGAGAGTGGAGTTCGAGTTCTTCTAAAGTCAATTGTTCTCTGATATGAGTCCCGTAAGGTCGGAACGCCTCACCAAACCTTCTTCCGGCGAAGCATCCATTTTGGTTAAATACCAACGGGCAATTTCCGCAGTAATCTCCGAGTCCGAGATATCTGGCCTCTTACGTTTGAGCTTATGTATGAATGCCCGTTCACCGAGTCGCTGAAGCTCAGAAACAACCCTAAATTTAGGTTCGAAGTCTTTCACAACTTATATTTTACCATATTTTTCGAGCGGGTTGGGGTGCATTTTGCTGTCATTAGCATTCCCTATCAGGGCAAGTCGAGAATTGATCCAAACTGTTTGAAGTGTTTATCGAAGGCAAGGACTGAGGTGATATTCAGAGTTTCTATGACGACCTTGCTGGTGCAATCGGTGAAGCTCCATATCTTTGTCTTTGTATTCCCGAAAAATCTGCCATGCAGCGTGAAGGTCTGCGTCCGTGATCTTGTAAATGACAGCTGCAGATCGCTCAAAAAAGTCTTCGCCCAGCTTCATTGCACGTTTGTGCTCGCCACGCGCACGCAGCAGTGTGAGAGTCTCGTCGATTACATAATCGGTGGTAACCAGAGGATCGGTTCTGTCGGCGATCCAGTTGACCGCTCGTTGATGGTCGGGATCGATGGGGACGGATAGAGCAAACCATCCGCCCGAATCAACAAATATCATCGCTATTCCTTGGGATACAGTATGCTGTCGTGATGGGCGCCTGAGAAAGGTTCGGGATCGCCCTCTATTGGAAGCTCCGCGATCTCTTTTAGCATTTTGCGTGTGCGCTCAGGATCATAACTTTCCTTTCTTACCAGGAACACGTCCACCTCTTCGCCATTCTCCAGATTTACCGGCTCAAACGGGCGAATGATGCCATTTTCGTATATAGCGTGGATAACGGAACTCATAGAAACCAAGTCTAACACGAAATTTCGGCTAATTTTCAAATTGTTTGCGTAGGCTCTCTGTATAAGGTGCTCTAGCGACGCCTTTTTCGGTGATGATCGCGGTCACCAGATCATTGGGTGTTACGTCGAAGGCGTAGTTGCTGACTACAGCATTGTCGGGGGCTAGTTGGATGTTTTGGACGTGGGTGACTTCGCGGGAGTTGCGTTCTTCGATGGGGATCTGGTCGCCGGTTGGGGTGTTTAGGTCAACGGTCGAGAGCGGGGCGGCGACGTAGAAGGGGATGTTGTGACGGCGCGCGAGGACGGCGACCATGTATGTGCCGATCTTGTTTGCCACGTCGCCGTTTGCCGCGATGCGGTCTGAGCCGACGACGACGGCGTGGACTCCGCCTTTCTTCATAATATGGCCGCTCATGTTGTCCGTAATCAGCGTGACCGGGATGTCGTCTTCCATCAACTCCCACGCAGTCAGGCGTGCTCCCTGTAGATACGGACGCGTTTCGTCAGCAATGACCGAGATCGTTTTGCCCTGATCTACTGCTCCTCGAATAACGCCGAGAGCTGTTCCCCAAACGCCGCCAGTCGCCAATGCTCCCGCATTGCAATGCGTCAAAACTGTCGAGT
>JAYVFJ010000174.1:0-3598 GCA_043773225.1 Chloracidobacterium sp. | reverse complement strand
GGGTTCGGTGTCGCCGCTTACATGGGAACGCATTATGCTCAACGAAGGCGACCCGCAAGTTACGGCTGCCGATGGACAGATCGAGCTTTCCAACGCCACGTCAGATCGAGCCGAGATCGGCGGAAGGGTGTTGATGCCATTCGGCGCAGGTATTCCAAACGCTCGCGTTACGCTAACGGATACAAACGGCCAAACCCGCACGATCAGGTCAAACGGGTTTGGCGTTTACCGCTTCGCCGGGCTGCAAGTCGGCCAGACCTACACCATCAGCGTCAAATCGCGGACGCATACATTTACGCCTCTAACCGTCAGCGTCATCAGCCAGTCTGCGACCGCAGATATGATCTCCGACTAATCAATCTTCGTCCAAACTCGTGACCCATTTTAGGAACGAGTCCTCAAAGACCAGCCAGCCCAATTTTGTCGGCGCGGTGCCGACGGTTTCAAAGGTGCCGTCCTCGCACATCGCCGTTAGAGCTCGGCGTGTCAGCGGCGGGACTATTATTCTGTGTTTACGTATGAGGCGATCGATCTCCGTGAGGCGGAGTTTCGTTCGCGGCGACAAATCCAATGTTCGTTGTGTGTTGTTCATTTGTGTTATGTGTAAATATTGTTGAATTTTGAGCCGCAACAAGCGGGAAAAGCCAGGTGGATTTCACTTGGGATGAAACACGCCGGAAAGTTACGTCATATTCGGAAAGTTGCGTCATATTCGGAAACCCACGTCAAATCAAGAAAGATAGGCATTATTAAGAAGGTTGCGTCATATCCGGAAAGTTGGTATTCCAATTTTCTGAAATGTGCGCTAGCCTGATCTCACAGTCGGGCGATATGTAAGCGGCGAGGGAAGTCTCGAATCTAAATTGCTCGCCCAATATCGTCCGATTGTTATAATATATCAAATAAATGTCATTTACGCAAAGCGCAAAATTAAAAACTCTGGCGATAGTCAATATCTTTGAAACCTCGCGGCCTTTTGGCGATTACGCGGCCTGCGTCGTGCTCGACGACGGAGCGGGCGTGTCATACGGCATAAGCCAGTTCACTCACCGCTCGGGTTCGCTGGCGGCGGTCGTCGAAACTTACCTAAACAACGGCGGCAAAGTCGGTGTGGAAATTCTGCAAGCATCTCTCCCAACATTAAATCAGACCTCTGCGTCGGCGATAAACAAGCTGGCATCAGACGAGCGATTTAAGAAAGCACTTCGCTCCGCAGCCGTCACACGCGAAATGAAAGCGGCGCAGCAGCATGTTGCGGCGGAGAAATATCTGCGGCCGGCTTTGCAGATTTGCGAGCGGATGGGTTTTGTTACGCCGCTGTCGCTTGCCGTTGTTTACGATTCGCTCATTCACGGCTCTTGGGAGCGGATCGCGTTACGAGTTACGCCTTTAGGCGTGAAACCGATCGCGTCTGAAGACGCGACTCTGAGCGAGAAAGCCTGGATCACCGAATACGTTCGGAAACGCCATTTCTGGCTGTCCAAAATCAAGCGGCTAAAAGCAACAAGCTATCGAACACGCTTTTTTCTCGAACAAATAGCCATCGGCAATTGGGATTTGCGGCTGCCCGTTATCGTGCACGGCTTCAGGCTGACGGAAGCATCTCTGCCGTCAGAAGATTTGGAACCGCGGAGACGCGGAGTCGCGGAGAAAAGCATTTTGGCAACAGCCGGCGATGCACTTTCTTCCGCTGCCGAAAAGTTTGATCGCGTTGACCACGTTGTCACGACGGTTACTTCAAGAAAAGACGCTGCGAAATCTCTCTGGACAACTGTCATCGGCACGATCTGGCAGGTGATGTGGGCAGTTTTTGGTTTCGTTGCCGGGCTGCCGAGAGAAGTTTGGATCGTCGTCGCGATAATCGCCGCCGCTTTGATGCTTGCGTATCTGTATCGGCAGATCGAGCTTGGAAGAATAAGAGAACTTAATGATTAAACCGATTAGCTATCAGCTATCAGCTAATAGCTGTCAGCCAAACGGTTAATTTGCTCACGAATTATGAACGACACAAAGAACATTTTACTCGCATGGATAAGCTCGCTTTCGTCGGTTTGGACGGCGATCGAGACACGGACCTGGATAACTATCATTTCGGCCATTGTGCTGCCGATCATATTTTTCGCAGTCGGAAAGACAGTCGATGTGCTGCTGCAAATCTACTTTCAACGCAGCGAACAAAGACGGAAACACGACCGGTAGGGAGTGTGCGCAGGTTGGAGATCACAATGACATTACAAACAAAAATCTACATCGGCCTTGCCGTCGCCGCAATTTTTACTGCTGTCATTCTCGGCGGAGCGGCATGGTCAAATCACAAGATCACGCGGCTTGAAAAAACTGTCGAGGAAGCAAAGGCGACAGCAATCAGCAGTCATCAATCGGCGATCAGAAAAGAGATCGAAGCCGCCGAGTATAAACAGAAGATCGAGTATCTCGAAAGACGGTTAACGGAAATACAGATTACAAAGAGGAAACAAGATGAAAAATTGGAAAAGCTTAATGTTGACAGCCGCAGTGCTCGCCGCAATGTCGAACGTGCAAAACGCACGCGGACAATCAACGCCGACGCCGGTGAACTCTGTCGAAAGCTCGCCGAGCTCGGCCACGCGTGCAAATAAGTCAGAACCACCTGCGGTAGCGGGTGGTTTAACTCAACCGGCAAAGAAGGCTGATGTTTATAGGGACGCGTTCCGAAATCGTGAGTTGCATAGTTCCCATCTTCAACCACCCGCTACCGCAGGTGGTTCCGACTATGTCGCCGCGTGTATGGCTGCTGCGGACGAGCTGCAAGCTAGCCGTGCATTGATCGAAACGCTTGATAGCGAGAACCGCGCATTGAGTGAGCGTCTTGAGACGGAGAAACAGGCGACGGCGATTTTGAACGAGCTAAACGAGACTCGAAAGAGCGAGAGCGAAACATTAAAAGCCGTAATCACGGCAAAGAACGAAACCATCGCGGCAAAAGATCAAGTGATCGCGTCGCAAGACAAATTAGTCGCGACTTTGAAAGCAAAGAAACCATCACCGCTCCGCCGGATCGGCGACGTTCTGATCGGCGCGGCGATCTTCGCAATATTGAAATAACCACTAAAACTATGAACAACACAATCGAACAAGCAATTACAAATTTACATGCAAATGCGGCGCGTTATGCCAAGGCTGAGCGGTATTATAACGGCGATCATGATCTGGCGTTTGCGACTGAGAAATTTCAGAACACTTTTGGGACGCTGTTTCGGGAGTTCGCGCTTAATCTATGCCCGGTCATCTGCGACGCCGTGCGGGACAAGTTGCGGGTCGTCGGATTCTCCACCGACAGTTTGGGATTTGCAGAGTTACAGAGTTCCGAAGTTAATAGATCGAACTCTGCCAACTCTGCCAACTCAGTAAACTCTGCAACTAGAAAGATCTGGCTGCGGAACCGGATGGGGACGAGGTCAGGCGAAATTCACAAAGAAGCGCTCAAATGCGGCGATGCGTATATGTTTGTGTGGCCGAATGCGCGGGGTGAAGCCACTCTTTATCCCAACAAAGCCGCCAATGTCACCGTTGCCACGGATGAGTCCGACCAGGGACGCATCCTTTGGGCGGCAAAGGC
>JAYVFJ010000173.1:0-2527 GCA_043773225.1 Chloracidobacterium sp. | reverse complement strand
AACCCGTGAACGGGTTAAAACTCTACAACGAGAGGTCGCTCTGTCGGGTGTCGTATCACGCGCCGAAACGGTCCGTAATATCGCCGAGCCTCATTCGTTTCGGACCGCGCTCGAACGAACCGACCGGACGAATATTATCGCCGAAATCAAACGTGCATCACCATCAAAAGGTGTTATCAATGCAGATATCGATGTCGCCGAGCTGGCACACAGCTACGAATCGGGTGGTGCGGCGGCCATTTCGGTCCTCACCGAGACCGAGTTTTTTGGCGGCTCGTCGACCGATCTTATTCTTGTTTGTAAAACGGTTCAGATACCAGTATTGCGAAAGGATTTTATTGTCGACGAATATCAGATTTACGAGGCCGCAGCTTTCGGGGCCGATGCCATACTGCTGATAGTCGCGGCACTTACGGAAAACGAGTTGATCCGTTTCGTGCGTTTGGCGCAGGACGACCTGGGAATGGACGCATTGGTTGAGGTTCATACGAGCCATGAACTCACAGTCGCAAACGGAATTGGGGCAAATATTATCGGGGTTAATAATCGCGATCTTCAAACCCTGAAAGTATCGCTCGACGTCTCACGACATCTTATTGCTGAACGTCCCGTAAACACCCTGATGATCGCGGAAAGCGGACTATCAACGCGCGACGAGATAAAAGAATTGAAGGCACTTGGCTTTGATGGCTTTTTGATAGGCGAAACGCTTATGAGAACGGCAAACGCGACCAAAACCTTAGGAGGCTGGATTTGAACAAGCCGCACCTGAGATATAAAAATCAGACACGCCGCGAACGGACGTGGACGATACATTTTATCGCAATTGAAAAATCGGTAAAAGGCCTAGTGCTTCTTGTGGTTGCCTTTAGACTCCTCACGCTCTTTAATCGTGACGTTCACGCGTGGGCCGAAGATTTTATCAACCGTCACGGCATCGATCTGACAAATAGATACGTTCAAACTGCGCTCGAACGCCTGACCGGCGTCGGCAACAAGCAGCTCGTTGCATTTGGCGTCGTCGCTTTCCTGTATGCCGCACTGCTCTTTACCGAAGGCATCGGCCTTTGGCTCCAAAAACGCTGGGCCGAGTATTTGACCGCATTCGCGACCGCATTATTTATACCGTTCGAGATGTATGAGTTATATGAGCGATTTACTTGGGTTCGTATCGCGATATTGGTTTTGAATATTTTCGTGGTGTGGTATCTGGTGACGCGGTTGAAGGACGAGAAGAAGGAAGCCGTAACAGTTGTCAAAGGTTGGATTCCTCACGAGTATCCCGACGTAAAAGTTAAGATTTGTGGGATCACCAATATTGAAGACGCTAGACAAGCTTTAGGCGCGGGTGCGGATGAACTCGGTCTCAATTTCTATACGAAAAGTGCCCGCTACATTTCACCTGAAAAAGCAAGAGAAATCGTCAATGCCCTGCCGATAGGCACTAAAACGATTGGTGTTTTTGTTAATGAACCTATCGACGATCTTTTAGAGACTACAGCGTATGTAGGTTTAGACGGAATCCAATTGCATGGCGACGAAGATCACTCATACGTCAGAGAGTTAAATAAACGAACCAAGCTGTTTGTTATCCTAGCCTTTCGCGTTTCCCCAAAATTCCTTGTAAGCGACGCGTTGGATTGGGACTGTGATTACCAGCTATTCGATACATATTCACCCGACGAACGCGGTGGCACGGGCCAGACGTTTGATTGGAAAGAAGTAGGTGTCGATGTATTTTTGTGGTTTCCCTATTCTGCTTACCTCGCTGGAGGCTTAAAACCAGAGAATGTCGCTGAGGCGGTAAGGACTGTTAAGCCGTATGCCGTCGATGTCGCAAGCGGCGTGGAGTCGTCGCCGGGAAAGAAAGATCCGATAAAGGTTGCCGCATTTATTAAAGCAGCAAAAGAGGCTATATGAACTACGAGCCAGACGAACACGGTTATTGGGGCGAATACGGCGGGCGTTTTGTGCCTGAAACTCTGGTCGCGCCGCTCGACGAATTGACGACGGCTTTTTACGTGGTGCGGGACGATGCGGGTTTTCAGGCGGAGCTTAACGATCTGCTCCAAAATTATTCCGGACGCCCGACGCCGCTTTATTTTGCAAAACGGCTCACCGAAACGCTCGGTGGTGCAAAAATCTATCTCAAACGCGAAGATCTCAATCATACGGGTGCCCACAAGATAAATAATTGTATCGGCCAGATATTGCTTGCGCGGAAAATGGGAAAAAAACGCATTATCGCCGAGACCGGTGCCGGGCAGCACGGCGTCGCGACGGCGACGGTTTGCGCACTATTCGGGCTTGAGTGCGTCGTCTATATGGGAACCGAGGACATGCGTCGGCAGGAGTTGAATGTTTTTCGGATGCGGCTGCTCGGGGCCGAGGTTCGCGGCGTCGATTCCGGTTCGAGGACTCTAAAAGACGCGATAAACGAGGCGCTCCGCGATTGGGTAACGAATGTCGATACGACCTATTACCTGCTCGGATCGGCACTCGGACCACATCCTTATCCGTTGATGGT
>JAYVFJ010000172.1:0-2010 GCA_043773225.1 Chloracidobacterium sp. | reverse complement strand
TTATTCATCGGTTCAATTCCGATCACCGCCTCCAATTAATTAGCAGATCAAAGCGACCACTTTTTGGTTGCTTTTTTTTGTTTTATAACGACCCCGCGGAATAGTATTCTTTCGAGGTTTTAGTGGTTCCGCCACCACAGGAAAATAAATCACACGCAACGTTGATGACAAAATCGGATAACCAAGCCTTCTCGTGCGGGCGGCGAGGCTATGAGTTACGATCAATGCAGAGTTAAAAAAATGAAAATCCGTACGTCATCCTCGATCGAAGTGATACTAAATGCAGCATCTGGTCCCAGCGATGGTGAAGAAACGAGACAGATTGTTGCCGACTGCTTTAACCAAAATAAAACAGACGTGCATATTCACATGGCCAAGAGTGGCGAGCATATATCTGAGCTGGCCCGAAAAGCTGTTAATAGCGATTGTAAAACAATCGTCGCGGGCGGCGGCGATGGCACTATCAGCGCCATCGCCGAGGAAATGATCGGAACGGATAAGATCATCGGCATCTTACCTCTCGGCACACTAAACCATTTTGCAAAAGACCTAAACATTCCGATGGAAATTGACGAGGCGGTTCAAATAATCCTTGCCGGACATTCAGCAAAGATGGATGTGGGTGAAGTAAACGGCAAGATTTTTATTAACAATTCGAGTTTGGGGCTATATCCGGATATTGTGCGTGGACGCGACCATCGACAACGGCTTGGCTACGGAAAATGGAGCTCGCTTGTTCGTTCGGCATTCAAAGTTCTACGCCGTATTCCACTGATAGATGTCCGGTTAAATATTGAGGGTGAAGAGATTACGACGCGGACACCTTTTATATTTATCGGCAATAATGAATATCAAATGGATGGATTCAATATTGGCGGGCGGTCGCGTGTTGACGGCGGGCATCTGAGCCTATACATGAGCAAACGCACCGGACGGCTTGGGCTGTTACAACTTGCGATTCGCGCTCTCTTCGGTAATTTAGGTCAGGCGGAAGATTTTGTCTCTCTAACAACCGATGAGGTATCGATCAAAACACGACATAAACAGATTCGCGTTGCGATGGATGGCGAGGTTGCGATGATACAATCACCGCTAAACTATCGGATACGCCCCGGAGCATTGAATGTGCTGGTCCCTGCCGAAACATACATTGAGGAATCAGACTGATGCGAAAAATATTACATTTATCAGATTTACATTTCGGACGGATCGACATGGCGATCATAGAGCCGTTGATCAAAATGGTGTTCGCCATAAATCCCGATGTTGTCGCCATTTCCGGTGATCTGACTCAGCGGGCACGGTCGCAGCAGTTCATAGACGCCAAGGGTTTTCTTGACAGGCTACCAAAGCCACAGATAGTAGTTCCCGGTAATCACGATATACCATTACACAATGTCTTTTTCCGATTTCTTCGGCCGCTCGACAAATACCGGCGTTACATTACCGAAGATCTTCAGCCGTTTTATTCTGATGACGAAATAGCCGTTTTAGGCATCAATACCGCGCGCTCATTAACGGTAAAAGGCGGACGTATTAACGAAGATCAGGTCACGCAGATGCGAAATAAGCTATGTGTATTAGATGGCGATATTATAAAGATGATAGTCACCCATCATCCGTTCGACCTGCCCGAAACGCACGATGAAAGCGATATCGTCGGACGCTCGCAAATGGCGATGAATGCGTTTGCCGAATGTGGTGCAGACGTTTTCCTGGCCGGACATCTTCACCTCAGCCATACCGGACAAACTGCTGCTAGGTACAAGATTAAGGGACATTCAGCACTTGTCGTCCAGGCTGGGACAGCAACATCGACCCGTGGAAGAGGCGAGTCGAATTCATTCAATGTGATTCACCTTGAGCAAGCCAAAATTAAGGTCGAACGCTTTGAATGGAAGCCTGAGCAATTAATCTTTACAACCTCTCTTATAGAATGCTTCTCGAAAGCGGATAGCGGATGGATCAGAGACCGCAATACCGAGAGATGAAATATAACCAAGACAAAAC
>JAYVFJ010000171.1:0-3422 GCA_043773225.1 Chloracidobacterium sp. | reverse complement strand
AGCCAACAGAGGCAGTGCTAAATATAGCTGTCTCGCTCACCTCCAAGATAAACATCAGAGCCTTGGATGCTTGCCAACTTGCAGCGGCCTTGGCCTGGTGCAACGGACGTCCGCGAAATCGGCCTTTCGTATGTGCTGATAAGAGATTGTCTGTGGCGGCAGTAGATGCTGGGTTTGATGTCATTGAGGTCTCATGATGGCAAGTTAGGGCAGATCAAATCGGGTATTTGAGGATTTTGCGTTACGATTTTGAATGGGATCCAAAGAAAGCGAGGGGCAACGTTCGCAAACACAAGATTAGTTTTGCGCGAGCGACGACCGTTTTTCGAGACGCAAATTTGCTCTCGATCCCGGACGAAGAACATAGTCAATCTGAGGAACGATGGATTACAATTGGTTTGGATGAGAACGGAGTTTTACTTGTCCTTTCACACAAATTTATGAGTCTGGATGACGAAAGCTCGCGGAGCAGAATTATTTCGGCTAGAAAAGCTACTAAGGCAGAAACAAAACAATATGAAAAAGGAATATGATTTTTCAAAAGGAGTCAGAGGCAAATTTCACAACCCGGACGGCGAGTTTAATTTACCTATCTATCTTGAGCCTGAGATCGCTGCATTCGTTGATAAATTGTCGGCGGAGAAGAATATCGACCGGAGCAAGATAGTTAATCGTCTTTTGAAAAAGGATATGGAGATCATAGGGCTTTGATCGGGCTCGGCCGTGCCGCGACCGCCGCCGCCAGCCGCGACGACGAGATCGCCGCGCAATGGGCGTTTCACGACTACCTCCTCGGAGCCAAGACACAGGTCAAAGCAGCTTGAGTGTGGCGACATCTCAAACGAAATACAGGCACTCGGCCTCAAGAAAAAGAGCGAATACAAGAGCCCGGCGAAGAAGAAAACGCCTTAGTCGCCTTGCTGAATTCGACGAGGATTCGATCAAATGTGGTCGAAACACCCGATGCTGGCTTAGCTTTGTGTTAAGAAAAGAAATTCACCACAGAGGCACGGAGAGCACAGAGATTTTTTAGATAGTTATTAATGGAGCCGAGTGGGGATTAAAATGAAGTTGCCTAATGATTTTGCTCTCTCAGTGTCCTCCGTGACTCTGTGGTGAATTCTTCTTCTTATGGAATTGAATGACTTAACTGAAAAGATTATTGGTTGTGCGATAAAGGTTCACAGGGTTCTCGGTCCGGGGTTGCTCGAGAGTGCTTACG
This sequence comes from Chloracidobacterium sp., assembly GCA_043773225.1. Classification (GTDB taxonomy): domain Bacteria; phylum Acidobacteriota; class Blastocatellia; order Pyrinomonadales; family Pyrinomonadaceae; genus OLB17. Next base: position 2,200 of record JAYVFJ010000171.1, on the reverse strand, counting down.
AAGTTTGTCTTGTCCATGAATTAAGACAGGTTGGTTTAAAGGCCGAACGGCAGCTTGCTCTTCCGGTAATTTACGAAGGCCTTCGGCTTGATGCGGATTATTTCATCGACATCTTGGTTGAAGACACGGTGGTTCTGGAATTAAAGTCGGTCGAGCATATATTGCCAATTCACGAAGCTCAACTCTTAACGTATTTGAAGCTGGCGAACAAAAAGCTCGGACTCTTGATAAATTTCAACGTGACTCTATTGAAAAACGGCATCAAGAGAAGAATTAACTGAAGATTCACCACAGAGGCACGGAGAGCACAGAGGGAAAAGACAATGAGAAACATAGTTATTTTAATAACTTGTATTGTAATGATTGCTGTTCTATCAATCTCTACTCGGTCTCAAACAAAGGCACAAAAAGTTGAAGTTCATAAACTAATTGGAACCTATTCAGCCAAAACAATTAACGCTCTAAACAAAAATAAGGAAAGGTCCAAATATAAATCTGAGAACAAAAATATTTTTTGGGCCGATATTAACGATGATGGTGAGTTTGATGCGATCGTGGAGATTTTCTTCTGTGAACGCACTAGTTGTCATCCAACAACAAATTCTTCTGTGGTTGTTGTTTTCCTAAACAAAAAAGGAAAATTCACTTTTGGCGCATCAAAGGGCTTTTCCCTTTTCGGAAAGATTAACTCAATTGAAAACGGAAAGATCAAAGTTGACGTTTATGACTTGGACGAAGGTGATCCGCAGTGTTGTCCTGAGCTGAAACGACATGAAACATATTCATTTAAAAACAATAAGCTGATCAAAGTTAAGAACTGACTTCCCTTTCTTTTACATCTCTGTGTGCTCTGTGACTCTGTGGTGAATCTTTTATGAAAACACTAATTAAAAACGGCCGGGTTGTTACTGCGGTGGACGACTATCGGGCGGATATTTTTATTGACGGCGAGACGGTGACGACTATCGGCAAGCGGCTCGATATGGAGGCGGATGTTGTGTTGGACGCATCGGGGAGGCTGGTGATTCCCGGCGGGATCGATCCGCGTGACAAATATGGAACTGCCGCCCACGCGGGACTTCTTCGGAGGACGATTTCTTTACGGATGCAGCAGCGGATTATCGGTCGTAAAACCCTCGGCGATTGCGGCATCGAGAAGCTTGTTGTCGGATGAGAGAAAGATGGGGACTGGGAAGTTTGTTTCCTGCATCGTCGCTCTCGCAAGTAATGCGGACGCAAGCTGTATGGCGTCGCCGGCCCGAAGCGGATAAGTTTCGAGAAGGCGTTTGGTGCCGTCGATAACCTCTGCGGTAACTTCGACGAAACGGTATTCGTTACCTGAGGTTGCGAGAAAATCTTCGACGATTTGCGGGTGATCTGTTAGATCAATGGTTGTTTCGCGAATACGCCGATTTAACGCGCTGAGTGCCTCGACAACACTCAATGATGAAGTGATTATTGAATTCTTTTCGGATGGCTCCAACAATCCGAGCAGCCAATCAGTGCCGATCTCGCGGATGTGGCGTTTTACTAGAACGCTGCTGTCGGCATAGTAGATTTGACTCATCGGGCGTCGCGATCTTCGCGGATATAATCGCCGAGAGGCGTCTCCGAGGAAAATATCTCCGCAAGTTCGGCACGTCTTTCAGGGCTTATCTGCGACTTTCTTATCTGTCGAGGTATTGACAAACCGGCAGCTTCGAGCGCCCGTCCAACCTTATCGTCAAGCGAATCGCCATTCGAATGAATGGTTATCTCAACTTCTGAGTGTTCTGGCAGATCGAGGGTAACGGTCGGACGCAATACTCCATTTTCATAAATTGCGGTGGTTATTTGATCCATAACAGCATTATAATAACCTAAAATCAATTCAAATAGAAACGAAATAATGAGATGAAAACACTAATAAAAAATGACCGGGTCGTTACTGCGGTGGACGACTATCGGGCGGATATTTTTATTGACGGCGAGACTGTGACGACTATCGGCAAGACGCTTGATATTGGTTCCTTGTTAAGTAAACTATTCATGACACGAATGGGTTTGTTTCAGACGGTGATTCTAGTTGTTTCGATATTTTTTTCGAGCATCACGACCTTTGAGCAAACCCCGCTAAAATCATCAGATCTTTTAGAAAAGCTCGGCGACGGGCTTAACAGTATTAAGGCAGAACGGATCTTACAACACATAAAAGTTCTTG
>JAYVFJ010000170.1:0-7842 GCA_043773225.1 Chloracidobacterium sp. | reverse complement strand
CGCCCGGCTCGAGCAGTTCCAGGGCCTCGTGGCCTGCGGCGGTTTCAGCTACGGCGACACGCTGGGTGCTGGCGAGGGCTGGGCGCGCTCGATCCTGTTCAACCCGGCGCTGGCCGACCAGTTCTCGGCCTTCTTCGCCCGCCCCGACATCCTGGTTTATACTCTTGTTTTAATTTTTCGGCGCCTTCGTCTATCGGTTAGGACGCGAGGTTCTCAACCTTGAAAGAGGGGTTCAACTCCCCTAGGCGCTACCACGAATTTATTTGCGATTTGCGAATGTCGATTTGCGAATTTGAAAAATCGACATTCGCAAATCGAAATTCGACATTACCAACATGATTGTAACAACAGGCATCGAAGTTCAGGACAAGCAAATCGCCGAATATCTCGGCGTCGTTCGCGGAATTGTGGTTCGGGCAACAGGCATTGGACGAGGCATTGTCGGCGGGTTGAAATCAATCATCGGCGGCAACATTGAGGAATGGTCGCATGTTTGCGAACAAGCCCGCATGGAAGCGTTTAACAGAATGGTTCAACACGCACACGAAATCGGAGCCGATGCGATCATCGGAATGCGTTACGACGCAACCGAATTTTCACAGGGAGCGACCGAAGTCCTTGCATACGGAACCGCAGTCCGACTTAGATGAGATCAGAACCACCTGCGGTAGCGGGTGGTTGAACATGACATATTAATAAGTCGAAAGTTAAGTGGTTTACGGTCTTAAACCACCCGCTACCGCAGGTGGTTCTGACTTAGAACATTGGCCCTTTCCCGTTTTTACCGATCCGCATATCCGCCATCCATCTGAAAAGCCGCAACCGCATTAGTGCCGGCGTAATAAGCTCCGTAATGCCAATAGTTTTTCTCGGCTTGCCGTCTCGCAGCATCAAAGTCATCTCGCTCGAAACCTTTGTCTCAAAAACACCTGATTGAATAACCCTGATCGGCTTTACACGAAGCCGGATGTTATCTTCAGAACGTAAAGATATGCGTTCCGGAAGTTTAAGCCCATAACTATTACGGCTAAAAGAGCTATCCAAATTCGGCACATCCCGCTCGTGAATCTTTCCGTCGCGGATCAAAAACAACTTTGAGCAGATACTATTTTCAGTTTCATGGTGGTGAAAAACAGCCGTTGAATCAATAAAGTGCGCCCGACCCCAGAACCGCGAACCGACGGCTTCAGCTATCGAAAGGCCGCTGCGAAAATGGTCGTGGTAACCGGTGCCTCGAAAATGGACAACTCTTCGCAGTTTTCCGCGTCGCCCAATTAGCGATATTCGTCCGCTCACATCGCTGCGCGGCGCAACCATATTCCAGGACACGGCAGAACCGGCGCTTTGTTCATCGTCCGCCGACAGATCGGATTCGATCGACAGCCATTCGAGTTCCGCCTTTATTCTGCGCTTACCCGCCGTTAAAAGATCGATCCGGATAATAAAACCGGAGCCATAAGAGGCAGTTTCAACCGTAAATGACGAAGTCCCTATCGAGCAGGCAATGCCATCAGCCGAAACGGCAAACTGGTCCGAGCTTAATTCATTAACGGATCGCAAAATAACTTTCCCGTCTATCGAATAAATTAGTGATACTGCAGGAACTTTTTTTGGTAAGGAATCTGTTTTACCGTTTGCGTTTTTATGCCCGTTGAAATATCGCGGCGAAAGTGCAAAATTATCGTGAAAGGAAATTATCAATATTTCGCGCCCGTCATCCGAAAGCGCGTCAAAGTGCCATCGTTCAAATGCACCCGGTTCCGGCTGATTCCGCCAACAGGCGCCCTTCAAACTCGAAGTAATGGCAATATCGCCAATGTTGTTGTTCTGTAGTAATTCTGACATTAACGGATTGCCTTTAGCATTGCAGAAATTAAAAAAATAGGCAAACTTTTAGCCGTAAATCGAATCTGTAACAAATGCCCGGCTCTTCCCTATAAGGTTAATCAGGAGGAACACAGTGAATACAATAACAACGGCCATTTTGTTTGCCGCGATCGCTTTGATCGGATTACTCACAACCGCATGCCCCGAACGCAAGAGCATAGCGGACATTGAGGCAAATCCCGGCAAATACCAGGACAAGGAAGTAACAATTGCCGGTGTCGTTCGCGACAGTTACGGCATTTCTATACCCGGAACGCGTATGGGCGGCGGCGCCTACAAGATAGACGACGGAACCGGCTCGATCTGGGTCGTAGTCGCCGACGGCAGCGTGCCGCAAAAAGGCGCTCAAATAGGTGTCAAAGGCGTCATCGGCACCGGCGTAAACTGGAAAGGCCGCAATTACGGCCTCGGCATGTATGAAAAAGACCGGCGTTATCGTAAACGGTAAGTCGAAATTTCCTTCCAATTAACAATTGCCCAATTGCCAATTGACAATTATTTGTTCATTGTCAATTGAGTAATTGTTAATTGGGAGCTAGGTTCATGTCTTTGCATTAAGAACTTTTTCATGTAAGAATTCGTTTATAATTCCGGCTTATTAGGAGAAGTTGAATGCACTGTCCAAATTGCGGGCAACAGCAAGTATCTAAAGAGACAAAGTTCTGCTCTCGCTGCGGACTGCCGCTGAGTTTGGTATCCGAAGTACTGGTGCATGGCGGACATCTGCCACAGCTTGCTCAACTAGACAAGGAATCCAATACAATATTCACGCGCAAAAACGGCATGGTTTTTAGTTTGTTTTGGTTTATTTTCTTTGTCCCGTTTATGGCGTCCGTGTTTGGCGGTGTTTTTAATATAGAAGTTTTAGGCGAGATATTTGCGCTGGTTGGTGTATTTGGCTCGATGTTGATATTTATCTTTTCGCTTGCCTACCTCAAGAAAACACCAAAACACAATTTTTCTCCACAACCCGCTCCGGCCGGTCTTTACGGACAGGCAAATCCGGCGCTGCCGCCGCAGCAATCAATTCCGGTATCTGCTTATCAGGCTCCGTCAGCCGGTTCCTGGCGTGATACCAACGATCTACAGCCCGCAAGTATAACTGAGAATACAACTAAACTTCTCGAAAAGGACGAAGCACCTCAATAGCCGATGGCCAAGCCGTCACTTCTCGAATCTATCGCCCCTAACCTGACGCCCTTTTCATCAATCATTATTCCGGTCGCGGCAGCAATTATTTCCGGCTTTGCGGCAAATTTATGCCCGTAACCTGTCAGCAACGAGACGGTGTCGGGCAGCATTCCATTTGGCTCAAAAACAATCTCGTCAGGCAGCCATTGATGATGAACACGCGGAGCGTCTATCGCCGTTTGAATGTCCATATCGTGATCGATCACATTTATTATCGTTTGCAAAACGGCCGTGGTTATTCTTGGCCCGCCGCGTGCTCCGAGTGCAAACCAAAACGAGCCGTCGTGTCGCAAAACGATCGTGGGCGTCATTGACGAGAGCATCCGCTTTAGCGGCTGGATCGCATTTCGTTCGCCCTGCACAAGGCCATACATGTTTGGTTTGTCGGGCTGCGTTGTAAAATCGTCCATCTCGTCATTCAGCAAAACGCCGGTGCCTTTTGCCGTGACCTTTGAGCCGTAATAGTCGTTGAGTGTGTAGGTGTTCGTAACAACCATGCCGGTCGTATCAACAACAGTAAAATGAGTGGTTTCAGTCGGCTCCTGACCAATAACATCGCCGTGCCGAATATCCTTGCTATTCGAAGCTCGATACCGGAAAATGGTCGCCCTTCTTTTGGCGGCGTAAGATTTATCAATGAGCGATGCTACGGGAATTTTTGAAAAATCAGGATCGCCCATAAATTCCGCGCGGTCAGCAAAAGCGCGTCGCATCGCTTCTGCCAACAGATGATATTTTGCTGCCGAATCGTGCGGCATTTTGCGCAAGTCATAACCTTCGAGAATATTCAATGCTTCCAACATCACAACACCACCCGAGCTCGGCGGCGGCACAGTGATTATTTCGCACCCACGATAATTTCCGCGCAGCGGCGTCCGCTCAACCGCACGATAATTTTTCAGATCGCGGGCAGTAATAAGTCCACTGTGAGCTTTCATATCATCCGCAATCATTTTTGCCGTTCGTCCTGTATAAAATTCCTTTGCCCCATTTTTAGCGATTCTTGCCAGAGTCTCTGCAAGTTCCGGCTGCCGCAAAACATCGCCTTCTTTGTAGTAGTTGCCGTTGTTTAGAAAGATGCGGTTGCTGTCCTCATACATTGCGAGGCTGTCTTTGGAATCTGTAAATTTTTCGGCCAGCCTGCGTGAAAGCGCAAAGCCTCCACTAGCCAACACGCGAGCTGGTTCGACAAGGTCACGCCATTTCATTTTGCCCGAACCATACTTTTTAAAAGCCATTTCGAATCCCGCCAGAGTTCCCGGCACGCCCGCAGCTCGATAACCCGTTACCGACGAGCCTTCGCCTTTTATCAGATTTCCATCTTTATCAACATACATGTCGCGGGTCGCTGCCTTCGGAGCCATTTCGCGGTAATCGATGACGTGCGCTTTGCCGTCAGGTTTCCCGATCAACATAAAACCGCCGCCGCCGATATTGCCCGCCTCCGGGTAAACAACCGCCATCGCAAGTCCGATGGCAATTGCCGCATCCACAGCATTCCCGCCCTTTTTCATTACCTCAACGCCAACCCGCGACGCGATCTCATGCTGCGAAGCGACCATCGCATGTTCCCCGCGAACAGGTCCGCGCGATGTGGCGGAAACATTCGAAAGTGATGGCATTGTGCCTAACAAAAAGCCAAGGACAACAGCCAAAATGAAAAATTTGCTTATCCAAATCGTTTTCATATAACGCACTCTACCAAAACCACCCTTTACAGACAATTTCAAGAAATAGCCACGAATGCACGAATGTTATCGCTCATTCGTGCATTCGTGGCAACTCTTCTGTTTGACAGCGCGGCTTTTCTATTCAATTTAAAAAGTTTATAGTCAAACATTCGGCACCGCCGAAATGCTACAAAAAATGACAGAAGGCGACAGTTGCAGAAATGACGTTTACACGCTTTTCACCGAAAAGGTTTGTGCAGCAAATACGCCGCGTTCCCTCGCGGCTTCGCCGAAACCTGTCTGAATATAGATTTTACGCATACTTTGCCGTTCTCGGGCCGGGCATCATTGCGGCCAACGCCGGTAATGACGCCAGCGGCATCGCCACTTACTCCAGCGTCGGAGCCGGTTTCGGCTACTCGCTGCTTTGGATATTTCTCCCGATTACTGCAAGTCTGATCGTAGTGCAGGAAATGTGCGTCCGCATGGGCGTCGTCACCGGCCAGGGCCTTTCCGATCTCATACGCGAACAGTTTGGCGTCCGTTTGACAGCGATCGTAATGATTGCGCTTTTAATAGCAAACACCGGCGTCATCATCTCTGAGTTTGTCGGCATTGCCCAAGCGTCAGAATTGATAGGCATTCCTCGATATTTCACGATCCCGCTTACAGCCGGACTAATTTGGTGGCTCGTTGTAAAAGGTTCGCAAAAACGTGTCGAACGCGTCTTTCTCGCAATGTCTCTGGTTTTTTTGTGCTACGTTTTTTCTGCTTATCTCGCTCAGCCGGATTGGAAAGTGGTCGGCGAATCCATTTTACAACCGACTTTCAAAACGGACGCCACCTATCTGTTTATGATAATGGCGCTTATCGGCACTACGATCACGCCGTTTATGCAGCTATACGTTCAGTCGTCCGTCGTCGAAAAACAGATGGGCGTCGAAGACCTTCGCCTGGTCAGAGCTGATGTCATAGTGGGGACGCTCTTTGCCTGCCTTATCGCATGTTTTATCGTCATCTGCACCGCTGCAACTCTTAATTCACGCGGAATCACGACGATAGAAACCGCGGCGACTGCGGCAGAGGCTTTTGTTCCCGTCGCCGGCGCTTATGCAAAATATCTCTTTGCCGTCGGTCTTTTTGGCGCCGCGATGCTTGCGATGGGCGTGCTTCCGCTAGCGACCGCTTACAGTTTGAGCGAGGCTTTGGGATTTGAAAAAGGCTTGTCGCGTTCATTTAGAGAAGCTCCGATTTTTATCGGCATCTTCACGACTCTCATCGTAGTCGGCGCGGTCGTTGCTTTGATTCCCGGAATTCCGCAGATAAAATTACTGCTCGCAACGCAGTGCATAAACGGTTTGCTGCTCCCGGTTTTGTTGATCGCGATTGTTTCGCTCGCCAATAATCGTGAAATAATGGGAAAATATCGCAATCGTTTTATTCACAATTTATTTGCGATTGGCACGACCGCAATTGTTTCGATCCTGTCGCTCTTGTTGATTGCAAAAACGATTGCTGATATGTTTTAGCGAAGCTATGCCTGCGACCGAACTGCAAAAGAAAACCATTTCCCTGATCATTTTTGTCGGCCTGACAATTCTCATTCTGTCTGCTCTGCCGGTCCTCGAAGTTTGGCTTCAAACGTTGATCCTTCCCAGATTCGGTTTACATTTTGTTAAAGGCTGGGAACTAACCCCTGAAAGCGCAATGACGGGAATGAACGCCGCCTACTCCAAAGCCATAGACGCGTCTGTGCGCGTAATTAAGGTAGTGCTTTGGATGGCTCTAGTTATCGCCGTCGTTCGATTCATCGCGTATTTTATTCTTAAAACCGCCTACAGAAATTCCAAACAGCCTGAAGTTTCGTCGCTTGTAAAAACAGTCTCCTCGATCATCATCTACATCATCGCGTTCTTTATTATTTTTCAGACGCAGTATCCCGACGTGCCGCTCACGCCGTTGTTTACAGGCTCGACGATCCTCGGTATCGTCGTCGGTCTTGCCCTGCAGGAAACCCTCGGCAATCTGTTTGCCGGAATTGCAATGCAGGCCGATCAGCCTTTTGTGGTTGGCGACGTTGTAACATTCGCAAACAAAGCGAGCGGTGTTGTCGAAAGCGTCTCGTGGCGCGGCGTTAAGATCCGCACATTTCAGAACAAACTCCTCGTCATCAGCAACGCCGTTCTTGGCAAGGAAGTCATCGAGGTCGCCCCAAAGAATAATCTGAACGCACGCATCGTTTTTTTCACAACGGAATATGAATACTCGCCCGCGAAAACTATTCAAGTTGTTAGAGACGCCGTGCGTCAGGTCGAGAACGTAACCAACAAACTCAGGCCCGTTGTGCGGATCAAAAACCTCGGCAATGACGGCATCGAGTGGGAAGTAAAATACTGGCTCGAAGATTACACAAAGCACAACGACACTGACGCCCTAGTCCGTCAGCGGATATGGTATGTCTTTCAACGCGAAAACATTCCGTTCTCTTCGCCGAGCCTCAGCATTCAACAGCAGGACAGGCTGCCCGCAGCCGCGCCCGAGGAGATCGTTAATAAAAATACCGAGAGCCTCAATCGCGTCTCGATCTTTGCCCCGCTCGCTGATGACGAAACCGAGCAGCTTGCCAACGCCTCGACGTCGCGCGTCTATGCACCCGGCGAGGCAATCGTCCGCAAAGGCAAAGAGGGCAATTCAATGTTCGTCATTCTTCGCGGTTCGGTAAAAGTTCAAATTCCCGAAAACAGTTACCAAAAAACAATCGGCAAACTCGGAGCAAATGATTTCTTCGGCGAAATGAGCCTGCTGACCGGTGAGCCGCGAACCGCCTCCGTCATTGCAGAAGAAGAAACCGAAGTCCTGCAAATCAAAAAAGAAGCCCTCAAACCGATACTTGAAAACAATCCCGATCTCGTCCAAACGATCTGCGAACTTATAGAAGAACGACGCGAAATGCTAGTCGCCCAAGACCAGATTGATTTCGAACAATCAATGCACCCCGCCAAAGGCGTCATGGGCTCGATCAAAAATTTCTTCGGGTTAAGATGAAAAATTAACCACAGATAAACACAGATAGACACAGATAAAGACTAAGAAG
>JAYVFJ010000169.1:0-26560 GCA_043773225.1 Chloracidobacterium sp. | reverse complement strand
AGCTGCAAAAGGCGTGCGATCAGCAACGGCCCCATCTCGCTCACGGTCGCCCGCAGCGGATGCCCCTGTTTGCCGAATACATCCCAAACCGTTGCCGGAAACTGCTCGAACGTCGGCGTAATCCCGAGCAGTTCGTTTCGGGCGTCGATCTTAGCGTTTCCGCCGCCGATCTGCGTTACGCCGGTTAGATCGCCCTTGATGTCGGCCATAAAAACAGGCACGCCGCGAGCGCTAAAGCCTTCGGCCAAACGCTGCAATGTTACGGTCTTGCCCGTGCCGGTCGCTCCGGTGATAACGCCGTGGCGATTTGCCATCTGAGGTAAAAGAAAAAATTCGCTCTTGTCTTTTTTCGCTGCTAAAATTGGTTCTGTCATAGGTTTAGTTGTCAGTGGTCAGTGGTCAGTAAGGAGTCAGTGATTGTGCACAAATTAATTAATTATTCACCGAAGAATTGCTCCGGCATCTGCCGGATGCGGGCGACACACAGCTGACTGAGATTCTCCGTGAGCTTATAGAAACGATCGTCCAGCACTCCGAGCTTTGTGTGTTCGTACGACTCCGAGAACGCTTGCGATGATCCCTGTTTCTTGAACTCGGCCATTTCGATTTCTTCCGAAGCACGCACCGTGTTCGCCTCTCTCATCAATGCTGCATGTTCTGGCGCGCCAAAATACTCAAAGGCCTCGACCGCTTCCGATGCAAACTTTCCGTCGGTGTTAAAATAGTACTGATTGAAACCACCGTTATGCACCTCGGCCTCGACGATCCATGTTAGGTATGTTGCCCGAATTCCAGTAGGCAGCGCGCCGACAATATTCACCTCCTCATGATAGTGTCCGTCAAGTTTATAGCTGACGTAATCAATAATAGCCAACTCCACTTCCGCGTCAGCAATTGAGCTCAATGTCGATGGATCAAGCCGGGTGAAGATTTTTCGATTGGCAAAGACCTCGAAGGACGCGGCGATATCTTTGTCCAATGTTGATGATGCCATGGATCCACCTCCACATGCTGAGATAAACGGGAGCGTCAAAATTGCAGCGATACACATGACGTGCCGTCTAACTAGTAGCTGATAGCCGTTGCTTAGCATTTCTCGTATTTCCAATTTCGCCGTTTTCCTTCGGACAGCCATTCGATAGTGGTCGCCAAACGTTTGTCACGCGTCGGGTCGGTTTTGGCCTCAGTGATCCACTGGACGTATTCCCTCCTACAACTGTGGGGGAACTTGTTGAATGTTTCAGCCGCTTTCTCGTTGCGGGCGAGCGCCTCGAGCAGTATGTCGGGAACGACGAGGTCTTTGCGCTCGAGCGGCGGTATGCGTTCTACCTTTATCCCTTTTTCGTTCAGTTCGACGGCCTGCTTGATGGCTTCTTGATGACGGCGTCCTTTGGCAAATCTTTGAGCGAAGTGATCCGGCCAAAACTGCCCATGGCTGTCTTCTCTTTCGTGATACCGTCCTGCTGTAGCAACGATTCCTTCCAAAAGCCGAAAGTGCAGTGTGCCTTGAACGACGCGAGGCCGCAAACGATGCCCTTATACTCGAAAGCCGGCATGCTCCATTTGAGCGTTTCCGTGATCTGCGGTGCGGCATCGTGAACAAGTGTCCTCAAATGCGTCAGGATCGGTTTTGCGAAATCCTGTGACTTTTCGATATAGGCGTCGATACGTGGATCAGTCGTCGGCATAAAAACTCCACTAAATAGTTTGTAACATTATTATATACGATTTTCCTTATTGCCGATAGTCCGCAGCCGACCGATAGTTTTTCTGGCATTCTTTTGTTTTATGGTAGTATAATCCTACAAAAAGCTCAGGGAACAGTCCGAGCGTCTTTCCTTTTGTCCGACACATCATTTTGACTGTTAACCGTAGTTTCGCAAACGGTCGTCTTGCGCATCGCGAATCAAACTAAACGTCTAGGTAATCCAGGCAGGTCAGCAAATTTAAAGTAACCAGGCAATAATTATGAGAGCACTACACGCAATTCCAAATTTTGAGCCAAACTGTGGCCATCGTTTCTCGGTCAGTAAATCTGCAATTATTTGCTTTGTAATTACTGTTTTTCTGCTGCTGCCGATGCAATTATTTGGCCAGACAAAACCTGTTAAGAAAAAGTTGCCGGTTAAACCGTCGATGGCAACAGGATCAGGATCAAAAGCGAAAGTGACAAAGGTCCGTAATAAGAAAAGATCGCGGAATGACGACGATTCTAAAATTACTATCGGCGTCGGCGAGCCCGTAATTCCGGGTGAGTTCAACGGCGACCTGAGAGATTTGCCGCAGAATGTAACGCAGGCGGAAAGGGACGCATTTGCTCTTCGTCCGGAACTCGAGTTTGAGGCTGAAAAGATCATTAAAAAGGCTCCACAGCAGGGCGTTATTAAGCCCGAGCCGCAACCGGACGTCCCGTTGGCTCCGATGCCGAATCCGATCGTCTCATTCAACGCCATGACTTTTAATTTAAACGGCGCCGGCTGGCCGCCCGACACGGTTGGCGACGTCGGGCCGAGTCATTATGTTCAGGCCGTCAATACTTCAGTCGGAATTTATAACAAGACAGGATCGCCGCAATCGACCGTAACATTCAACACTTTATGGTCGGGAGCGGGAACCGGCACGCCATGCGACAATTCTAATGACGGCGACCCGACCGTCGTTTACAGCACTCTTTACGATCGGTTTATCGTCGCCGATTTTGCCTGGACGGACATTTTGAACGGCCCATATTACGAGTGTATTGCGGTTTCAAAGACAAGCAATCCGGTGACCGGCGGCTGGTGGCTTTATGCGATCAGGGCTGACGATGCCGCTCATCCGTGGCTGCCCGATTATCCCAAGATGGGTGTCTGGCCGGACGCATTGTATATGTCTGCCAATATGTTCGACTGCACTTCGGCAGGGTGCGCGACCGCTACGTATCAGGGCGGGCGTGCATATGCCTTTAACCTTAGCAAGATGATCAGCGGATTTGGCTTGTCGGCCAACGACATGCAGTTTGCAGACCTGTCAAACGCGTATTTCAATGTAATCCCGAGTAACTACCGAGGCACAGCTCCGCCGGTCAACACGCCGAACTATTTTGTCGGCGAAGGCTGGGAGGTTTTCAAGTTTCACATTGATTTTACAACGCCGGCAAACACGACCTTTACCGGCCCGACATTCGTTTCTTCCGCCTCCTATTTTCCGGCGCCCAATCAGGTGGCAAACGTTTCGCCCGGAACCAACAGCGACACTCTTGCCGGGCGCACAATGATGCAGGTTCAATACCGCAATCTCAGCGGAATTGAATCGCTGTGGGTCAACCATACAACCGGAACCTCGGATGGCACGACGCCCGTCAGCATACATTGGGCGGAGATTGACGTCACCGGCTCGACCGTTGTCAAAACGGCTGTTCAGGAACAGATTTATAATAACGGCGCGGACGGAATTAACCGCTTTATGGGCTCTTTGGCTGTTGATAAACAGGGCAATATGGCTCTCGGCTACACGGCGTCGAGCACGAGCCTTGCGCCGGACATTCGTTACGCCGGCAGGCTGTTTACCGATCCGCTGGACACCTTGCCTCAAACAGAGGTGACGATGCTGCCCGGCGTAACCCGCAGCGTGCAGACAGGCCACACACGCTGGGGCGACTACAGCGCGATGAGCGTTGATCCGGTGGATGACTGCACATTCTGGTACACTACGCTGTATTTTCCCGTGCAGGGACAAAATTGGGTGACGCGCGTAGGTTCGTTCAAATTCCCCTCATGCGGCGTGGCAACGCCAACCGCAACTCCGACCCTTACTCCGACGCAGACATCTACAAACACGCCAACCAATACGGCGACAAATACCGCAACAAACACTGCCACTAATACGCCAACGCCGACTTTTACGGCAACAGCCACGGCGACTCCGACGGTTCCGGCAGTTATCAGCGGGACGGCAACTTATGGCAATGCGATCGGACCACCGTCACCGCGCTTTGTTTCAAATGTGCTGGTAAGCGGCGCCGGTTCGCCTAATGTTTCCACGACAACCACGTTTCCGGGCGGGACTTATGCGCTTACCGGATTTGGTGCCGGCTCTTATACAGTCACGCCGACAAAAACTACCGGACAAAACAACGTAACCTCATTTGATGCGGCAAAGATCGCAACGCATGTTGCGGGAACAAGTTTTTTGACCGGCAACCAGTTGGTCGTGGCAGAGGTCAGCGGCAACGGAATGGTCACGTCTTTTGATGCGGCGAATATAGCGAACTTTGTAGTCTCCTCATCGCCTGCCGGTTCGTCGGGCACGTGGATATTTACACCTGTCAACCGATTTTACGCTTCGGTCACCGGCAGCGTCAGCGGCCAGGATTTTGTTGCGCTGCTGATGGGTGAAGTCTCAGGCAACTGGAACAACAGCGGAGCTCGACCAGCAAACACCAACGGGCCGGAAAGAAACGTCACCGTGGCTGCAGGAAATCTGACATCTCGAACAAATAGCGAGGTCATTATCCCGATCCGAGTTCAGGGTGCCGCAAATAAAGGCATTATTGCTTACGAATTTGACCTTAGATACGATCCGTCTGTCATCCTGCCGCCGATAAATCCGGTTGATGTGACAGGAACCGCAAGTCGCGGCCTTTACTCTGTCTCAAACGCAAGCGTTCCCGGCCTGCTGAGAGTAGCAGTCTATGGCCCGATCCCGATAAACCAGGACGGCGTGCTTCTAAATCTAAGATTCACCGCCGTCGGCTCTGCCGGTTCGGTTTCGCCGCTCACTTGGGAACGTATAATGTTCAACGAAGGAGACCCCACTGTGACCGCGACAGAAGGCCAGGTTAAATTGTTTTAGTTACATATTCTGAAAAGTAACGCCAGCGTCCCGCTTGCTGTGGCGTCGCACCGGCCAAACGGGTTGGATTTTTCATGCATGATGACACAGCTACCTCTCTAAATAGTAATGGATGGGTATTATTTGATGCTGCAGTGAATTGGGCAGTCCAATAATACTTTATTTAAAATGGGATCTATAGTCGTAATACATTAGTAGGCGAGCCGTGAAGAATGTTTTCTTAGTTTCAGTCAAAGTGCTGCTCGTCGGTTGGAGTTTTTTCTACTTGTTTGTTGCCGGTCTAGGATTTCTTTACGGCGCTTCCTCCGGCATGGCGTTACTGAGGCCTGGGCTTTGGATCAGTTTCTCTTACGGATTCGGATGTTTATTTTCAATATACTGTGTCCTATCGTGCGTATTACCTTTTTTTCGCTGGAAAATGCTTCTATTTTCGGGAATTGTAATGCAGATACTAGCGTTCTATTGTATTTACTGGTCCTACCACTTCAAGCTACCTATTAACTATCAATACGCTCTCGATGTTCTCAATATTGAACTTTTCTGTTTAAGTATATTTTTGATCTTATGGTGGCTGCATTTTATTGCTGTATTCATTAATCAATCTGAACCGAAAGCCACTCTCGCCGACGTGATCGCCAGGCAGTGACCTAAAAAAAAGCAAGCGACTAAAAAAGGCCGGCTGAAATGTTCAATTTCAGCCGGCCTCTTTCTGCATTAACTCTCTCCGGTATTTCTTGGCAAAAAAGAACCGGTTAATTTAACCCCTTGTCTTACGCAAGTTTCAATACGTTTTCGGCCTGCGGGCCTTTGGGGCCGTCGGATACTTCGAACTCGACCTCCTGGCCCTGTATCAGGGATTTGTAGCCGTCGCCGCTGATGGCGCTGTAATGGACAAAAATGTCCTGTTCGCCGGGCTGTTCGATAAACCCGTAACCCTTAGCGTTGTTAAACCATTTGACCTTTCCACTTGCTTTTGACATCTCTTTAACTCCTCCTGCATACTTCAAAAAAATCTTGCCGGTAGCACTCTTTGAGAAAATACCGCAAAAACAAAACCACAACTGCGATGCGTCGGACGGCATCCTCATGCTGCGGAACAAAGTCTATTTGTCGCACTCACAGTTTCGGATTAAAATCAGACCTTAAACTGCAAGATCGCAACGATTTAGCTGTGCGTGTTTTTTATAGACGAACGTCAATTTATACAAAATTTGAGGTTCTGTCAAGATATTTATTAGATTTTTTTGTATTTTGGGCGAAAATTGACATCAATTAGCATATAAACGAAGATTGAGCTTGAGTTTTAGGCCAATTTTCACGCCAAACGATGACATACGAATACGGCAAGGGCGCGCCCCTTTCATACAATAAATACCTGAAAGTGCCGGAGCTTATCGAGCTTCAGGGACGGCTTTCCGACCCGCCGAGCCATGACGAGCTTCTTTTTATCGTTATTCACCAAACATACGAGCTTTGGTTCAAGCAGATACTACACGAATTGGATGCGACGCTTAAATGGCTCGGCGAAGGCCGCGCTTTTCGCGTAAATCACAGCCTGCGCTCGCTTGTGACCATCGAAAAGGTTCTCGTTTCGCAGATCCACATTCTGGAAACAATGGCGCAGATCGGCTTTCTCGAATTTCGGGACAAACTAAATCCCGCGAGCGGTTTTCAGTCAATGCAGTTTCGTGAGATCGAATTTGTTTCAGGGCAAAAGGACGAAAAAATTCTCGAACATTTCCGACCGGATGAATTTGCATACAAGCGTTTGAGCGAACGATACGTCGAGCCAAGTCTTGGCGATGCGTTTTGGGCGTTGTTGGAGCGGCAAGGCTTTGCGGTCGCAAACTCGGAAGAAAAAGTCGCGGCGATCGTCGAGATCCTCGCTCACCCCGAAAAACACGCCGATCTTTTCATAATGCAGGACCTGCTTATCGAACACGACGCCCAGATCTCGCTCTGGCGTTACCACCATGTGTTGATGGTCGAGCGAATGCTTGGCATGAAACGCGGCACCGGCGGCTCAGAAGGCGTAGGTTATCTGATGACGACTCTTACAAAGAAATTCTTTCCCGAAATATGGGAAGCTCGGACGCACCTAAAACTGCCGGAACCAACTGCCTAGACAAAAACCGAAAAAACCTCATTCGAAAACAACTTCCCTTTTCGCGTAAGCCGCAAGCTATTTTCCGTCCTCTCGACAAGCCCCGCGTCGGTCAATCTCTCGATCTCTGCCTGATATTTTCTCATCAGATCAAAGCTGAAACGCATCGCAAAGCCTGACAAGTCAATACCGTTCTCCAAACGCAATCCAAGAAAAATAAATTCCGAAGCAAGATCGGTGTCTTCGCGCATCACCTCAGCCGAGCCACGCTTTTCGATCATCTCGACGTATTTCGCTGTATCGCGTTCGTTGGCGTATCGCTGTGTGCCATCGAATGAATGAGCCGAAACACCAAAACCAAACACAGGGTCGAGCGTCCAGTATTTTGTGTTGTGCCGCGACTCAAAGCCGGGCCTTGAAAAGTTTGAGATTTCGTATTGCTCGTAACCGGCTGTTATCAGATTATCGAGCATCATTTCATACATTTCGGCGGCGAGTTGTTCGTCCGGCTGCGGCTGACGGGCGCTGCGAACCTGTTCGGCGAGCGGCGTGCCCTCGTGAATCTCAAGCAGATACAGCGAAAGATGCTCGGGCTGCATCTTTATGGCTTCATCGAGATTTCCTTCCCAATCTTCCAGCGTTTGCCCCGGCAATCCGGCGATGAGATCAAAACTGATATTGTCAAAACCCGCATCGCGAAGCATCTTATAAGTGTGACGAGCGTCATTTGCGTCGTGTCCACGCGCAAGCAGCTTTAATGACCGGTCATTAAACGTCTGCACGCCAAAGCTCGCACGATTGATGCCAAGCGATCGAAATGCGCCCAGCGTTTCCGGCGCAACCGTCGCCGGATTCATTTCCATCGTGATCTCCGCAGAGTCTGAAATTTCAAATCTGAAATTTATGATCTCTAAAATCCGCTCAACCTGTTTCGCAGATAAAAGCGAGGGCGTACCTCCACCGAAATAGATCGTATCGAAGGCAGAACCGCCTGCGTAAGCAGGTGGCAAGGACGTCGAACTGACACCACGCTCGATCTCACAACACAACGCCTCCACATACCGCTCAACCGCTTCATCGCTACGATATATATCAGTCGCAAAATCGCAATAAGAACATCGCGATTTGCAAAAAGGTATGTGAAGGTAGATTCCGGCGGCCATGAGGTCTATTCTAGGGCGTGATGAACGCGGAACAAATATCGTATTACGCAAATCTTGCCGCTTTCGGGGTGGTGTTGATGATGTGGGGGATGTTTGCGGTGACAATTGTCCGACGCAAAAAGCTGCAGTCGGCACCCGACACAAAACGAGAATCGCGATCGTGGATCGGACTCGTCCTTCAAATAGCCGGAATCGCGATCGCGTGGATTCCGCGCACACCTTACGCTTCGCCATTGATCAGCAATCAATTTGAAATAAGCATCGGCCTTCCGATCGTGTCGATCATTCTTGCCATTATTTCGGCCTGGCTTGCCGTGTTAGCAATAAAAGAACTCGGCAAACAATGGAGCATCGCAGCACGCCTGATCGAGGGCCACAAGCTCGTAACAACCGGCGTGTATTCAATCGTCCGTCACCCGATCTACACTGCGATGTTGGGAATGCTACTCGCGACCGGATTGGCCGTCAGCCATTGGTTAGCTCTTGCGTCGGGCCTGATCGTATTTATGATCGGCACCAGAATACGTACGAA
The DNA here is from genome assembly GCA_043773225.1 of Chloracidobacterium sp. Taxonomy (GTDB): domain Bacteria; phylum Acidobacteriota; class Blastocatellia; order Pyrinomonadales; family Pyrinomonadaceae; genus OLB17. Next base: position 17,928 of record JAYVFJ010000169.1, on the reverse strand, counting down.
TTTTGAGGAAAGTTTGCTTAGCGACGCGTTCGGCCAGGAATTTACAGATTGGAAAGCGAAAGTGCCGGGGCTGATACCTTTTACCTGATATGAAGCTTGTCGAAAATCAAAGCATCGTCCGTCGCATCTATCGAAGCTCAATCACATTGGAGTCAACATTACTGAATAGGTCGTCGGATAAACCGTATTTCTCAAGTGCCAGCTTTAACCCTTCGCTGTTCGGTTGATTGGCGATCTCGGAGTACCCGTTGATCGCTTCGTCCGACTTCTCACCTTGGCAATACCAGGTTTGCCGTAATATCCCTTGCGCCCCAATCTCAATTAAAGCCACAGATTCCGAAACGCGCTCCCAAATGGCGACCTTAACTGTGTCCGCAACCTTTGCAGCAAGATCTGCCAGGTTGGCGGTCTTAGTAACTAAGACCATTTCTGGATCGAGTAAGATTGTATGACCATCTACCATGAACCAAGCTTTTTGAACTATGGAATTCTCGGGGCCACAGGGTTGTTCTATTCCTGCATATAGTTCAGCAAAGGGACCGCTAAATTTACCTGTGCTCAGCGTTTCGTACCCACAATCCGAAAGAAACATGGGAATGTCGGATTCAACATCTCCCGGAATTGCAACCAATGAGAATGACGGTTGTCGCTCAAACATGTTAGTAATGCGTTCCTGATCGAGCGATTCTCCGGCTATAGAAACTGAGTTTGGCGTAGATTCTTCCTTGATACCAAGCAGTCGCTTCAGAATTCCCATGGTCTTCCTCCTCCAACAAAGTCTGGTGACAAAATTACGATTCGAGACGAGCGGCGAGAGAAGACTCCCAGACGCTTTCGAGATTGGCAATCGGCGACAAGATGACTTCTCGGCCTTCTATTTCAATGCGAAGCACATCATCTTTGACGGAGCCGATGATTGTGAACGGACAATCCGTTACCAACTTTTTAATATAATCTTCATTCTGTGGGGCAAAGCTGATTATGATGCGGGACGGCGATTCACCAAAGAGAAGAGCTTCGGTCGCAAGACCATTGCTGTTAAGATCAATCTCTGCCCCGATAGCCTTGCGGCCGAGCGATGAAAAACAGCTCTCTGCGATAGCAACTGCGAGGCCTCCGTCTGAGCAGTCGTGGGCGGAATTTAGCAGACATTGATCGGCGAGACGCAGGAGCGTTTCCTGCACGAGTTTTTCATCATCAAGATTGATCTGTGGCACGACTCCATTTGCGATGAGTTCATCAGTTGTCAGTCCGAGTATTGTTTGTGCGTATTCGCTGGCGGCGAGATCGTCATGCGTAACGCCTAGAACAGCAATGATGTCGCCTTCATTCTTGAAGCCGTGGGTGATAAGTTTTCGCGTGTCCTCAACAAGGCCGACCATGCCGATAGTCGGTGTCGGCAAAATTCCCTTACCGTCGGTTTCGTTGTAGAAGGACACATTGCCAGAGACGACCGGTGTATTAAATGCGATGCAGGCCTCGGCCATGCCGTCGATCACCTCAGAAAAACTCCACATAACTTCGGGGCGTTCGGGCGAAGCAAAATTCAGACAGTTTGTGACGGCGATAGGTTTTGCACCGACGCAAACGACATTGCGCGCCGCTTCGGCGACAGCGAGTTTGGCACCTTCGCGCGGGCTGATCGCGGTAAATTTACCGTTTCCGTCAAGGCACATCGCAATAGCCCGACGCGTCTCTTTAATACGAATTACGGCAGCGTCGGCTCCGGGCAAAAGAGCAGTATTCGTCCGCACCATCGTGTCATACTGCTCGTAAACCCAGCGTTTGGAACAGATGTTGGGAGATGAAAGTAATTTCCGTAAGTCATCATTGAGGTCTTTCGTCCTTTGTCCTTTGTCATTTGTTTTTTTGAATGACGAAGGACTAGTGACAAATGACGGCGGATTCATCGGCCGTTCATACTTAGGTGCCTCATCAGTCAAGGCCTTCACGGGCAGATCAGCTTCGATGACGCCGTTGTGAATGATCGTTAGCCGGTCGCCTTCGACGACTTTGCCGATAACGACGGCGTCGAGGTCCCATTTGTTAAAGATCTCGACGACCTGTTTTTCTCTGCCTTGCTTTGCAACGATGAGCATGCGCTCCTGAGATTCGGAGAGCAGCATTTCGTATGCGGTCATCTCTGTTTCACGCTGTGGGACAAGCGTAAGGTCGATCTCGAGGCCGTTGTTCGCTCGGGCAGCCATCTCGACGGACGACGAAGTCAGGCCGGCGGCTCCCATATCCTGAATGCCCTCGATCGCTCCGCTGCGCATAGCTTCGAGACAGGCTTCGAGCAGGAGTTTTTCCAAAAATGGGTCGCCTACCTGGACGGTCGGACGCTTTTCGAGCGCTTGGTCGTCAAATTCGGCTGACGCCATCGTCGCGCCGTGAATGCCATCGCGTCCGGTTTTGGCACCGGCGTAGAGAACAGGATTTCCGATGCCCGACGCTTTGCCAAAAAATATCTGGTCTTTTCTGACGATGCCGAGAGCAAAGGCATTCACAAGCGGATTGAGGCTGTAAGATTCGTCAAATACAACCTCGCCGCCAACGGTCGGCACGCCAAAGCAGTTGCCGTAATGGCCGATGCCCGCGACGCAGCCCTTTAGGATCGAGCGGTTGCGGTTAATACGGGGTGAAGGATGAGGGATGAGGGATGAATTTGAAAACGAGTTTTCATCCCTCATCCTTCCGCCTTCATCCCTCCCCGAGATCGGTCCAAAACGCAGGCTGTTCATCGCCGCGATCGGCCTCGCTCCCATGGTAAAAACATCGCGCAGGATGCCGCCGACGCCTGTCGCGGCGCCCTGAAACGGCTCGATAAAACTTGGGTGATTATGCGATTCAACCTTGAACGCCACGCACCAGTCGTCGCCTATATCAACGACACCGGCGTTCTCGCCTGGCGGCACGATGACACGCTCACCCGTCGTCGGCAGGCGTTTGAGATGGACACGCGAAGATTTATAGGAACAATGCTCCGACCACATCACGCTGAACACACCTAATTCTGTTAGGTTTGGCTCGCGGCCTAGGATCTCGACTATCCGGTCGTATTCGCCCGGCGTAAGGTTGTGCTGTTCTACGACTTGGGATGTGATTGCGTTAGTTTGGGTGGCGATCATCTGACGAAAAACTGACTCGTAAAATAAACAAGTGAGTTTATGCGTTTCGGATGTGTTTATCAAATCCGAAGGCACAAACTCTCTTTAAATATGAGACTGAAAAACTAATTCTTGGAAATAAACTATTCCACAAACCCTAATTTACGGGCAACTGCCTTTCCAAACCTCTTCTCAAATGCCGCCTTCGCGGTCTGGTTGTATCCGCTGGCGTATTCTGGAAATCCTTTGGGCATAATACAGCCCCATCCAGAAATCGTAACCGAATACTTTTTTAAGAGCCGATCAAACTTTTCGCTTGGTATGGTACCTGCCATCATGCCATATCGGACGATCTTAAATTCCCCGTTAGCAATGTCTCGTTTTGCGTCAGCAACGCCCTCTTCGAATGTACGGGGTGGGGGAGGCCGGAGCTCAAAAATAGGAGTTTCTCGTGTCCCCATGCTTTCGCCGCCGGATTTGGTAGCGGGCGCGAGTAGTTTTTTGATCTCGGCGGTGAGAGGCTCGTATCGGACTTTTCCGTTACGCGAATATGCGATATAGCCGTCTGTGCCGTATAAAACGGTCATTGGCAGATTGCCGGCCCAGTTTGGGGAAACCATTGTAATGGCCGCACCTTCGTAGGGCGTGTGCAGTAGATAAGCCGGCATTTTCGCATTTACCTCGTTAAGAAATTTAGGAACGTAAGATTTGATGTCGGCGAGGTTGTCAAAAGAGACCGTAATAAAATCGATCTTTCCCTTAAATTCCTCGTCTATCCTGACCAGATCGGGAAATTCCTCGCGGCACGGATCGCACCATGTCGCCCAAAAATTTACCAACAAAGGTCTGCCGTTTGGTTTCAGCAGAACCTTAAGGCCTTTGATATCGATCTGTTTGACCTCGGGCAATGAGGTTCTCTTTTTCGCGGGTTTACCAGCCTTGTCTGGGGGCTCAACAGCGCTTTGGGCCAAGGCAATCTGGGAGAATGAAATAGCGATGGCAATAGTCATTCCCGCTTTTGCACATCGCTTAAGAAAACTCGAAAAGATCATAATTATTGATTTGGCCGCTTGATCGAACATCCAATGGCAACTGTCGAAGTCCGTTCGATCTTCTTTCCGGCGAGCGATGCGTCAAACGCTGTTCGCAGATAGGAATCGGTTATGTTTTTACCAAAACGGTCGTTATCGAGCGCTCCGTGATAAAGCAAGATGTTTTTGGCATCGACAAAAAACACTTCCGGAGTCGAGCTAGCTCCGAGTTTGTCGGCTAAAAGGCTGTTTTTATCAATCAGAACCGGAAATTTATACGTCAGTTCGGCGTGCGATTTTACCATTTCGCCGTTTTCGGTGACGTTTGAATTTATGCCGATCATGTTGATGCCTTTGGCTTTGTAATCAGTGGCGATTTGATTAATCCGCTCGTTATACATGCCAACAACCGGGCACTTCGACGAGACAAAAATAACGACTGAGCCTTTTGCTCCTTTGAGGTCGTTCAAGTTCTGCATCTTGCCGTTTATGTCCGCCAATGAGAAATTCTCCATCTTTGCTCCCACGGCCAATCCCTGAGCGTTCGCCGCAAAAGCAAATGCGAAAAAAATAGTAAACAAAAATAATGCGTGTTTCATTGCGTTTTACTCTCCTTAATAGTGAACCAACAGTTTATCAGGACTCCGTCCGGCTGAACAAGTTTTGTCAGGCGTTTACGTTTTCAGAACCCGTATTGTTTCCGCATTCACGTTGGGACAAATCATACTTCTTCCTACGGGGGTAGGAAATATTACTACTATTTGCCACAGAAAAACGGCCTTAGAACGTGTAACCTATTGCGTTCGCACAGTTTATCGATTTGTCCCGGAAAAGTTGCCATTTTACAAAGTTTTGCTCAAAATACTACTTTCAAAGAGCAGTTTAATATGGAATCCATGTTAACATATTTTTGTTTAAATTGCAAGTATTTTTATCTGTGAAACAGATTAGAATTTCCCCAAGGCAGTCGGCTCGCGGAAAAGGAAGTAGTGGGAGATGTGGAAGAAACGGAACTTGTCCAAACAGGGAGACCAAGGGCGGCCGGTGGGAGAATAATTGTCTGTTCCATCGTCGGTTTTGCAGGTGAACAAACAATTGCGGTCGCCCTCAGCGAGCGAAAATATTTTCCGCTATTAACTAACGCGACAGTTTTTTAGAATAGAGCTCAAAAAATTGACTTTTTTGAGAAATAGCATATTCTTGGGGCAATAAGACAAACTTTTTTCTTATGAGGTTCGGCGGGATGTCGGGTAAGGAACTGCTGTCAAATAGAATAACTGAAGAGTTGCGAAACTTCGGACTCCGGAATGACACGGAGGCAAACAATGCTCTCTTTGAACTTGTTTACGACGAGCTTCGCCGACAGGCTCGCCGTTATCTGAAAAAGGAGCACGTGGGGCATACGCTGCTCACAACCGATCTTGTCCATGAGGCTTATCTAAAACTTGCGAAACAGAAAAATGTTTCATGGGAAAACCGCCAGCATTTTTTTGGCATCGCCGCGATAGTGATGCGGCGGATATTGATTGATTACGCCAAATCTAAACATCGCATACGGCGCGGCGGCCTAAATGAGAACGTCCCGCTGGAGAACGTTCCGACCATCGGCATCAGCGGCGATATAGACCTCGACCTGCTGGCACTGGACGAAGCTCTCAACCGCCTCGCCGAGAAGGATGCGCATCTGGCAAAAATCGTCGAACTGAGGTTTTTCAGCGGCTTGGACGTGCCCCAAACGGCTGAAGTGCTGGGTGTTTCCGAATCGACCATAAAACGCGACTGGGCGATGGCAAAAGCCTGGCTGCATCGCGAACTAACACGATAAACAAAAAGTCGAGCCAAAATAAGACGCACGGGCGAAATTATTTTGACTCGACAAAAAGAATAGTCTTCTTTCATTGTTCTATTCTCCTTTTATTACAGCGTCGAGGCGGTGGATGGGCGTTTCGCAGGCCACGCGGAGTGCGACCTGTCTGAAGACGCAAATACTGCTAGGGCAAAGGCTGCCAGTCGGGCTGACGGGCGCCCTTGGGGCCGATCGGATATTGGGGGCCGTCGCCGTTTGCCGGCGTAACGTATATTTGGCTTGATGAACCATCCTCGCGGGCAAAAACGACTTTTGTTCCGTCGGGCGACCAATCGGCGCTCGAAGCGTTGACAGCGAGAATATCATTGTCTGTCCCGTCCGTTTTTGCGGATACCAAACAAGAGCAGCCGCCCTCAAGATTGGTTAAAAACAAGAATCTATTCCCGTCCGGTGAAAATTTTGCGGCCGATGCACCCTTGAAGTCAGCCCCCAACAGCGTTCTTTCGACCTTGCCGCCGTCAGCGTACATCGTGAAAACGCCGAGGCCATTCTCCTCTTGACGGGTAAACGCGATCTGCTCGCCGTTGGGCGAGAATGAGGGCTGCCGATTATACGGCGGATTATTGGTAAGATTTACCGGATAGCCGTTGTCTATTGCCATCGAGTAAATGTCCCCCTCCGAAGTAAAAGCGATGCTTTTTCCGTCCGGCGACCAGCTAAGCGTGTCTCCGTCCGATTTTGGAAGAAAAACTTCTAAAAGCATTGTCATGTTCGATCCGTCGGCATCCACATATCCGATGACGTAAGACCGCTCGTCGAGTTTGTAAAGAAAGGCCAGTCTTTTCCCGTCCGGCGACCACGACGGTGAGATTTCGTCCTGCTCGGGGCTGTTTGTGAGATTGGTCAATTTAGTACCGTCGCTGTTCATCGTGAAAATGTCGTATTGCTCCTTCACAATGCTTGCAAAAGCGATCTTGCCGTTTTCGGGTAATTTCGACTGCTCGGCAGAAGCCGCCGTAACGAGTAGTAATATCGAGAGGCAAACCGCCGATAGAATGCGCAGCCGCCGTTTTTGATCTGTTTTTGTTTTGTTGGTGTTCATTTTTTTTCTCCTTTATCTTTTATAAGTTTGATTTTTATGAAGCAGCTTCAAGATCAAAGTTGCTTTTTGCGTAATTACCTAAATTGCAATACAACTTGCTTTGAAAATCGCCTCTGTTAACTAGCGCGATAATTCACCTAAACGCAGGTCAAAAAGCTTAGGACGAGGGACATGCAAGATTCAGAAGCCGGTAGTCGTTTCCTAGCCGACGAAGAATTGACTTTTGTGAAAAATGAGCATATTTTTAGGCAAACGCCGTTCAGTTGGAACGAGTTAACGGATTTTCGGTTTTTGCCGGCAAATCAGGCGCGGACAAGCAAAAAATGGCTGACAATTGGCATCAGGTGCGAGAAATATTTGATTCGGCGCTCAATCGTGCACCGGACGAACGCAATGAATATGTTCATAAAGCTTGTGGCGAAGATAAATCGCTGCTTGCCGAAGTCGAATCGCTTTTGTCCTCTTTAGGCAGCGCGGACAGCTTTCTTGAGGAGCCAGCCGTTGCGCGCGTTGCAGACCTGATCGAAACCAAAAAGCTGGAAAAAGGCACATCTTTCGGGCATTACGAAATTATCGACGCAATCGGCGCGGGCGGGATGGGCGAGGTGTATCTGGCCTTTGATTCAAAGCTCGAACGTCAGGTCGCTCTCAAAGTTTTACGCGACAAGGCTGCCGATGACGATGAGAGCATCAGGCGTTTTATACAGGAAGCCAAAGCCGCCTCGGCTCTCAATCATCCGAACATACTGACGGTTTATGAGATCGGCGAGTTTGAAAATTGCCGCTACATCGCAACCGAATTTATCAAAGGCATCACCTTGCGCGAGCGGATGAACGGCGAGCATTTCAAACTGGGCGAATCATTTGAGATAGTTTTGCAGGTCGCTGCGGCGCTCTCTGCGGCACATGAGGCGGGCATTATACATCGTGACATCAAGCCGGAAAATATTATGCTGCGCGGCGACGGTTTGGTCAAAGTTCTCGATTTCGGCCTCGCAAAATTGTCGCATCCCGAGGCCGAAAGCCACGCTGCCACCCTGGCGCAGATCAACACCGAGCCCGGCATGTTGATGGGAACAGCCGCCTACATGTCACCCGAACAGGCTCGCGGCCGAAAGCTCGATGCGCGAAGCGACATTTTTAGTCTCGGCACCGTCATGTTCGAGCTTTTTACCGGCAAGCGTCCGTTTTTAGGCGAGAGCCATTTGGATTTGATCAGTTCGATTCTGAGGGATGATGCTCCCGCGCTGCGACAGATTGCGCCCGACCTGCCCAGGCAATTGGAACGAATTGTGGACAAAAGCCTGCGAAAGGATCGCGACCACAGATACCAGCATGTGAGGGATTTGCACATCGACATCGAAGATCTCCGCGATGAGCTAAAACTGGAAGAAACGCTAAACCGCACCTTGGAAACAATACGATCCACTTCGGTCACTGCAACAGGTGCTCAAGACGTGAAACCGACGCTGACCGCAAGCATCTCGACGACACGGAGATTTACCCTGCTGCACGCGATTATTTTTGCCGTCGTCGCGGCCGGTTTTGTTGCTGCGGTGTGGTTTTTTCGCTCGGGTTCAAACAACGCTCCGGTTCCGGGTTCATACAAAGTCTCCGATGTCGCAAGCTGGAACAGCGCTCCGGGCGAGTTGTTTAGCAATGCAAATTTCTCGCCCGACGGCAAGCTGATCGCGTTTTCCTCAACCAAATCCGGCACGAAAAATATCTGGGTCACTCAAACGAACTCAACCGAGGCGATACAGGTGACAAACGATTCCTTTTCAAACACAGATCCGATCTGGTCGCCAAAGGGTGATGAGATCGCTTTTTTTTCGGAACGCGGAGGAACTTCGGAAGGAAATTCAGGCGTTACCGGTATCTGGCGCGTTTCCGCGCTTGGCGGGACGCCGCGTCTTGTCGGCGCGATTAGCGAAAGGGGCATGAAGATTAGACGCTGGACACAATTGGGAAAGATATATTACCAGTTGTCCGGCGAGCTTTACGCGATGGAAATCTCAAACGGCACAACGCAAATAGTGACGGCACTCAATCAGCCTGTCAGCGTCTTGTCGTGGATTAATATCTCGGCGGACGAAAAAGCGATTGCTTATGCAACGCAAAGCGACGGCGCATGGAAGATCGTCGTCAGCGATCTTGCCGGCCAGAAGATCAACGAGGTTGCCAGCGGCAACGGCAAGATCGAAGGCTGGGCATGGCTGCCGGAAAAGAACCGTTTTTTCTACGGTGCGGCGGTCGGAGGCATTCAACAGATATTTATGTCGGAAATCGGCACGGGCAGCAGCGTTCAGGTTACCTCTTCTGATACGGACAGCAGCGTGGTTGACGCTTCGCCCGACGGCAAGTCACTCATTTTCAGCTCGGCAAAAGAGGAATCTAATCTTTGGCTTGTTCGTGTTAAAGACAGCCAGGAATCGGTACTGTCACGCGATCTCAATGCCAATCTCTGGCCGGCAGCAGCACCGGACAATAGTAAAATTGTATTTCAATCCGTCAAGAATCTCAGCAACGGAAATAAACTTTTGGAAAGCGGAATCGTCGCCAAAACGATAAAGCCGGGCGAAGACCGCGACCGTCCCGCGCTGCTTGCCGAGAGCGGTTTTTTGCCCGCTTGGTCTCCCGATGGATCAATGATTGCGTTCATGAAAAAAAACGGAAACGGAGCTGATCTTGTATCGGTAAATCCGAACGGCGGCGGCGAAAAACCGTTAACAACCGGCGGCATCCAACTCGCGGGCTACTCAGTTTCGCCTTACAATCACATCCAAACCAAATCATTTGCATGGTCGCCTGATAGTTCAACAATCGCATATGTTTCAAGTCGAAACGGAGCCTCAAACATCTGGACAGTAGGGCTGCAGGGCACGGATGTTGTCCTGACCGATAACACTGACCCCGATACCACGTATTACTGTCCGATATGGTCTGAGAATGGAAAAAGGCTCGCATTCTTTTTCCACAAAAAGAAGAGGGACGAGAATGGAAAGATCTGCGGCCTTAAATTATTTGATACGGAAACCGCGAAAACAACCGATGTCTTTGAATCGGCAAAGACAATTCGCCTTTTAGGATGGACGCCTGACGAAACGGGACTTATCATCGCGGAACCTGACAAACTCAGCAGCCTGCCGCCAGAAACCGTTTTAAAGCGCATTGCTGTCAGCGGCGGCACCGAAATAATCATTTCAAACTTGAAAAATGCTTACTTTTACAATATCTTTCTCTCGGACGACAGAAAATATATTGCTTACGCCGCCCGCAGCGATGGCAAGGACGACATTTGGGTTATTCCTTCAACCGGCGGGCAGGCTAAAAAGCTGACCGGCAACAACGATTCGCAAGTTTATTTTTCCAGGCTCTCCTGGTTTCACGATGGGAGCGCGATAGTTTTTGGCAAGCAAACTCGATTCAGTTTGCTTTCCATGATAACCGACATAAATTGAGAGGAGAAAAAATGACTAACATGCTGCGCTACGCTTCACTGATCGCCTTTTGTTTTTTCGTCATTGTTTGCGGCATTGGGAGTTCTGCCTGCGGCGACTCGGCTAAGAATGCTTCCAACGCCGTCGCTGCCAAAAGCCCGACTCCTGACCCGTGCGCCGCCAAAACTGACAAAGAAATTGTCACCGCAATTTATGCCGAGATCGATAAAGATCCCGACTTAAAAAAACAGCATGGCCAGATTAACGTAATTTCTGTAAAACACGAGGTCGCTTTATGGGGATGGGTTGAGAACGCGGCCCAACATGGCAAAGTCATTGACATTGCGACAAAAGCCAGTTGTGTTAAGAACGTAGATTCGAGCAATTTTTACGATAATGAGAATAACCCAACGCGCCTGCCGCCAACCGGATGCGTTCCGCCTCTGGTCCAGTGCTCGGATATTTGCCAGCCGGCCAGTCTGCCATGCGATTCAATAGGCGATCCTATTCCAGCGGGCAATGTGAATACTAAATCGGGCAATATGAATACGAAAACGGGCAATGCGAATGTAAAGAAATGATGTTTTTAAAAGGAAGAATAATTATGACAAACAGATCAATCCGACGTGTGATCTTGATACTCGGGATTTTTGCGGTTTTTGTGACGCTGAATGCAAACTCTCGTCAGGCATTTGCACAGTCTTGCGACGATGTTACCGACCAAAAGATGGTCACTGACCTTTACGCCCGAATCAATGCCGACAAATCTCTTGCATCGCAGCTTTCGCATATCAATGTGACTGTTCTCAACAAGGTCGTAAAGCTCGAGGGCTGGACAAATACTAAAAAGGATTATGACAAGATTGTGGACATTGCAAACGCGACAAATTGCGCCAGAATCATCAATAAAAATCCACTGCTTTCTTCACCGCCGCCCGAGGGCGACGCTATTAGATCGTCGGGCGGCTGCGCTTCGGGAACAAAACCTTGCGGCGACATTTGCATTCCCGAAAACGACGTATGTAATTCCACTTCTGCAAAACCGTAGGGAAATGTCTCGTCATCCAAAAAGACGCGGCAGCCTTCGCTGTAAATTTTTTGGCAGCAATATTTCCATCGCATCATCCACGGTTACGATCCCGGCGATGTCGCCGTCATCGTCTATCACAGGCAGCGCGAGCAGGTTGTATTCAGAGATCGTCTGCGCAACATCTTCGGCGGATTCGGACGGGTGAGCAAAGCGAAATTCAGATCGCATTACCTCTTCGAGTTTTTTGGTCGGGTCGGCTAAGATCAATGAACGCAGTGAGATAAGCCCGCAGATTTTCCACGAATCTTTTTCCTCTACGACATAAAGGTAATAGATCATGTTCGGCGTTTCGGCCATTTCGCGGAGCGAACGGATCGTCTCGCCAACCGTCAAATCACGCGGGAACACGACAAACTCGGTCGTCATCAGGCCGCCGGCCGTGTCGTGTTCAAAGGCCATGAGTTCCGCAACATCGGCCTTTTCTTCATCTTCCATCAAGGCAAGAAGTTGTTCAGACTTTTGATCGTCCATGCCGGCTAAAACGTCCACAGCGTCGTCGGGTGACATTTCTTCTAAAATGTCCGCAGCCCGTTCCTGATCCATATCTTCCAAAATTTGGGCCTGAGCCTCGGTGGACATTTCCTCTAAAGTGTCGGCAGCGATCTCGTCATCAAGGCTCTCGACAACCTCTGTGCGATGAATGGGCGAGAGCGACTCGGCTAGTTGGGCGATCTCGACGGGGTGAAGGCGCGAGAGTTTATCTTTTGACGATTTTAGCTGGACGGTGACGGTCGCCGTGTCGGTTGCGAGATAGCCGACGTCGGCCCAATCTATGACCTCGACGGGGCGGTCGCTGCCGTAAAAGCCTTTGGGCATGAGACGACGGACAAAACCCTGAAAACTGACGTCCGCGCCGGAGACACGCCAGGTACCGCCGGCCTCGATGAGCTGCACGTCATTTACGCGAACGACGCGTTTGCCGTCAACGTCTATCAACTGGTTGTCGAGCACGTCTTTGCCCAGCAAAACCTCGCCCTCCCGGCGGATGAACGGCGTCAGGTCGAGGATCGCCGAGGTCATTTTGGCCCCGTGCAAACCGAGATCGGTAAAATCGCGGCTGGGCATAAAGAAATTGCGACGGCGGTATCGGGCGACCAGGCCGATCACGGGTGGATGCTCTTCCGCGCCGTAATTAACCAGAACATCCCTGATGACCGCGATCTTTTCGTTGCGGGCATCAAAAATCGGACGATTGAGGATTTGCGAGACATAGAGCATGAAATCAGAATACAGAAATCAGAAGTTAGAAGCCAGAAATTAGGATAGTTCAGGGAACAATTCTGAACTTCTGGCTACTGATTTCTGCCTTCTGACTTCTATTTTCATAAACATTGTTTAATATTTTTATATTTTGTGGAAACCTTCGCGCTTTGTGCATTTTTAATAAATAGACGAAGTTATAGCCGGAAACGGTTGTAGATCGTGCAAACCCCGTCCGCCTTGCCCGCCAAAATGAAACCATCACACATCACCAAAGCCCTCATTATCTCAATACTCGCAGTAATCCCCGCCTTTTCGCAAGACCGCCCGCGCGTTCTTGATAATTTTGCTATTGCCAAAGGCGTTCAGGTATATCGCACCGAGTTTATTCCGGTTGCGGCCAAGACAAAACCATCAAAATCTGCAACTAACAAAGCCGTCGCCGGCAATAAATTCGTTCAAAAGACAGCCTCCGTGCAAAAAGTTCAACCTCGAATGAGCGTGACCGAAGGCCTCGCAGATCGCGATTTCGTGCGGCCGTCATACAACGGGGTGGCGATGTCCGCAAACTCTCAAATGAAAGGCTTTACGACTGGCGATATGATGATAGATTCGTTCATCGTGGACTCGAGCCGGCGATACGGCATCGACCCTTTGCTGATCTATGCGCAGATGCACCAGGAATCGTCATTTAAGCTAAAAGCTCTCTCGTATAAAGGCGCGAGCGGCCTGATGCAACTCATGCCCGCGACCGCCCGACGGTTAGGCGTGACCAACATTTACGACCCAAAACAGAACATCGAGGGCGGCGTCAAATACATGCGAATGCTGCTCGATATGTTTGGCCAGGACGTGAATTTGGCTCTCGCAGGCTACAACGCCGGCGAGGGAGCGGTTATGAAATACGGTAATAATATCCCGCCATACAACGAAACCCGCGAATACGTCCGCCGCATCTCTGCCCGCTACGCCTCGATCTCGGACGGCACGTTTGCCAGCAATTACCGCCGAGTAAATAACGCGCAGGTGGCAAAACTCGAAAAGAAAGCCGCGCCGCCGCTAACAATATTTGAACCAGTAGTCATCGCCATCCGCCTCCCCGACGGCCGGATGAGGCTGGTAAATCAGTGAACGGTGAATAGTGAAAAACTAAAAGTGAAAAACTAAGGAAAATTCTTCACTGTTCACTGTTCACTTTTCACTATTAACTATTCACTGTCAAAGTCTTCTCCAAATAGTCGAAAAGACTTGCGGCCAATCAGGCGATTGGCCGCGTTTTTTTTGCGCTATGCGGCACTTCCGACAAAACGCCTAAATTCGCGCTTCTGATTTGCGGTAGGTTATTATTGAGCGATATGTTCTGTATAAAATGTGGGGCGGACAATTTGGACACGGCGAGGTTCTGCCGTAAGTGCGGGGAGGGCGTGAGCGGTCAGCAGGTGGCTGAGGAGAGCGAGGAAGAGACGCGGGTTGTTTCGAGACGGGGAGAGGATGTGGAAGAGGAGAAGAGGAGAAAAGGAGAAGAGGGGAAGGGGAGCGAAGTTGAGCTGTTTTCGATCTCGCCGACTTTGTTTTTTGTGAACGCGGGTTATGTGGCGGCGGCTTTGGGGGCGTTAATTTTGGTTGGGTTGACTAGCGCGTTTTTGTGGAATTTTGTTTCGGTTGGGGTTTCGGTTTTGGTTGGGCTGATGTTATTGCTGGTGCCTGCTTTTTATCACGTCAGGCAAAAACTTTTGCGTTATAAGCTGACGGAAAATACTTTGGAGATTGACTCGGGATTTATTTCCAGGACGACGCGCAATGTTCCTCTGCGGCGGATTCAGGATGTGACGGTTTCGGCTACGCCGTGGCAGAGGTTGTTTGGCATCGGCGATTTGATTATTGACAATGCAAGCGAAGAGGGCGGGAAGGTTGTTTTGAAAAATATCAATTCGCCAAAATTTTACGCTGATCAACTGTTGGGACAAATGCGACGGCTTGAAAAGTGAAAAAGGGGAAAAGTGAAAAGGTGAAAAAGTTGCTACACGTTGGCGTTTGAGATCGAGTTCATATGATTAGATATGGAACCACTTAAGAATTTGGCTTTTTCACGTAAAATGTCTAGTTCAACCTTTTCAATATAGCCGACCTCAAATGCAACAACCAAGAGGCTTCTGATCTCGCCTGCCGAACCTTTCGCAATATTGAGAAAATTAAGATACTCCTTGCGTGACCGGCGTTCGAATCCACCGTCAGTAGATAGATTTCCCTCGCAAGCTCGATGCCTTTTTGCCAGATGAAAAGATCTTCAAAACACGTAATCTTTTTTCTCTCAGTACCCGATGCTGAAGACTCGTTCATGGATCACATACCCGCTTTTTCACATTTTCACATTTTCACTTTTTCACTACCCCTTTGCACTTTCCACTTTTTCACTTTGTGTTTCGAGGTAAGGCGTTGACTCGTCTTCGTCGCTCTTGGAGTAATATTTGTAGTAGCCTGAGCCGTAATAATCGTATTCCATCGAGTTGGCTTTGATGCCGTTGAGGACGACGCCGTAAATGCGGGCGCCGATGTTGTGGACGCGCTGTTTGAATTGGCGCATGAGGTGGATCGAGCTTTTGTTTGCCATCGCTACAAGGACTACGCCGTCAACAAGCGTCGAGAGGATAGACGCGTCGGTGAACGAGATCGCGGGCGGCGAATCTATGATGACGTGCTTGAATTTGCCCGACAGGAATTGCAGCAGATTGCGCATTTCGTTTGAGCTGAGAAGCTCGGCCGGGTTTGGCGGTATCGGGCCGCTGGTGATGACCTTCAAACGCGGCAGGTCTTTGTAGGTGCGTATCAGATTTTCGGTTTCCTTGTCGCCGGAGAGATAGTTTGTCAGGCCTCGCGTATTCTCAAATCCAAAATGCGTGTGCAGACGCGGGCGGCGAAGGTCGCAATCTATGATCACGACATCGGCGTCAGATTGCGCGAGCGTGATCGCAGTGTTGATCGCTGTGGTCGTTTTGCCTTCTGAGGGCTGCGACGACGTGACGAGTATCGTTTGCGGCGGCTTGCCGGCTGACGAAAAGAGCAGCGATGTGCGTAAGTGGCGATACGCCTCAGCCATCGGCGAATGGCGGTCGTCCATTGTGATCAGCGCATTGGGCGACAAGACGCCGTTGCCGTTTGCTCCCGTCAGCAACTTTCGTTTATCAGTATTGAGATAATGCGGTATGAGCGCAAGCGTTGGCAGGCCGAGATGACGGCTGACGTCGTCGGAAGTTCGCACAGAATCGTCAAGATAATCCAGCAAAAACGCGAGGCCGATGCCGGCGGCAAACGACAGAAGCAAAGCGACAAGGATGTTTCGCCCGCGCTGCGGGCCGATCGGCGTGGTCGGTGTCATCGCGCGATTCTGAACAGAAATATTTGTCGGGCGACCGGTGGAAAGCGCCAATTCCTGTTCTTTCTGCCGCTGCGTGTATGTGTCCAAAAGATCGTGGTTGGATTTTATTTCGCTCTTGAGCGTCGTCAGTTTTGTTTCGGCGATGCCCTCGACGTTTGCTCTGGCAGCAGCATTGTCAAACGCTGCAACAGCCTGTCCAAGACGCTGTTGAGAGGCGTCTAACTGCGAGCGGATGCTGGCGAGAACCTCGCGGACGGCGTTCTGTTCCAGATTCTTGCCTTCGGTTGTTATCTTTTCCGAGACATCTTTATTGATCCTGACTTTTTGGACGCTTAACTCCGCAATTTCCGCATCTATCTTTTTTATGCTCGGATGTTCTTCGGTGTATGTTACCAGCAGTTCTTTGCGCTTTTGCTGCTTTTCATCGATCCTCCTCACAATCTCGTCATTGCGTTTTTCGAGGTCGGCAATTCTGTTTAGATTTGCGGTTCTGGCATTCTGGATAGCTTTGTTTTCACCGACAATGGCGAGGATATCGCCTTTTTCACTTGCGCTAATAGCCGCATTATACATCGCCTGCAGCCGTCCAACTTCGAGCTGGGCGTCGTTTCTCTGCGACTGTAGTATCTTAAGATTATCGGCTCGCAGGCCGCCGCCGCCGTCCACGATCGGAAAGTCGCCCGAACGCATCGCTTCGATGAAATCGTTCTCTTGCTGGGCAATGGTTGCTTTTAGTTCTTCGATCGACGCGCCGAGGTCTTCATATGCCTTTTGCGCTCCGGCGGTCTCGCGGTCGGCGTCTTCCTTTATAAAAAGCTCGGCAACGCGGTCGCAAACTTTGGCGGCGATGCCGGGATTTGAGGTTTGCAGCATGATGTTGACGATATTCGTGCCGTTTTGCTGTTCGACTCTCAAACCACTGACGAGGATGTTGGCGTAAAGTTCCGCTCGGGAATTTTCCTCAGGCGAAAGCTGCATCTGGCCGCTTTTACCGGTATCGGGCGAGGCTCCGTTGACGATCGGCAGCGAATTTTCCGGCTCCGGGGCTTTTTGTCCGCCCGAAAACAACGAGCGTATGCCGGCAAAAAGGCCGCGATTCTCATCGCCAAAAAGATTTGGGTCGCGCTGAAAACCGAGAGAGGTCACGACGCGCTTCATCAAGTCCGGATTTTTTAGGAGTTCAAGCTGCGTGTTGTAATACTGCTGGTTATCGCCGAAATTGATATTGATCGCGTCCTTCTGCGTTTGCGGGGCCTTTCGCGGCTCGATTATCATCTGCGTCTGAGCCTGATAGATCGACGGCTGGCGATATGAATAAAATGCGGCGGCTGCGGTAACGAGGATCGTTATCGCCAAAATTATCGGCAAACGCTTATAAACAATATTAAAATACTGTCTGATCGAGCGCTTGTTATCTATCGCATCGTCGTATGCGGGCGAATATGCGCCTGTAAAATCTATGTGTGCCGGTTGTAAATCGCGTGTCACCGGTAAAGGCGTCAACCGCTGGTCGTTTTCCATACTTCTTCTAAACACAAACCTCGCTCAAGCGGCGCGATTTATTTGTCGTAACCTTGCTTTATACCATATTCAGGCCAAAAATTCAGCAAAATAACGTATGGCGCTGATTATACCACGTTTTTTGCACAAGCCCGCGCGTAAGCAAGGGCGATACATCTAATGTCGTCCTCGTGGCGTTCACGCTCGCCGTCGGCTTCTGGCTCGGGCCGATCTACACGGTCGCGGCCGCTGTGCTCGGGGGAGCCTTCCTGGTG
>JAYVFJ010000168.1:0-4943 GCA_043773225.1 Chloracidobacterium sp. | reverse complement strand
CCGACGACAAGATTCTTGGGGAACATTAACTTCATGCTTTACCTCAGACTCGGAGTTTGTTTTTTGGATTTTTGGAGGAGACCGGAAACTCCGATCTTTTCGAAAAATTTAGCCCTTTCGGACGTTTGCGAAAAAACTAAAATTGAATATACCATTCAACGGATGGTGAGGCAAGTTGTTTTATCATAGATTGCGCTCGCGTTGCTTACTAATCACCGCCAATTCCAATATGTTCAACGGTATTACGCGTAACGATTTGCAGCGTCGAGGCGAAAAATCATTTTAGCAGTTTGGCGAAGTCCTATTGACGGTAGTAGATGGTTTGATATATTCTTTCGTTTATGAAAATCCGGCTTAATGGACATTTGTGTTGCTGAAATGGCTGTAAGTGTTGGTGTCATTAGCTTTAAACTAGGTGAAAGGTTTTTGAATCAAAAAATACTTTAATTTTTCTTCCAAAATCACGGAGAGAATTGGATATATTTCATAACACACCAAATCTAAAACATAGAAAACAAAAGATTTATATGAATTATATGCATGAGTTTTTTTTAAGGCATAATGACCTCCGCAAATGTCATTTCAAGGTCAAATGTTTCTCAAATAGCAACACAAATGTCCATTACACCGAAAATCCCTTTGTTCACTTTGCGAGGATTTAAGCGCCCGCGCGAAGCCGTCAAATCCGCGCTCGGCGCGTTGGAACGCGAAGTTATGGAAGAAATTTGGCGACGCGGCGAAACCAGCGTACGCGAAGTTTACGCGGCATTTGAAGAGCGGGCGGCTTACACGACATTGATGACTACGCTCGACCGCCTTCACAAAAAAGGTTTGCTCAAACGGCGCAAAGACGGACGCGCTTTTTTGTATGCGCCGCGCATTTCACGCGAAAATTTTACGCGCAGCGTAGCAAAAGACATAATTGACGCCCTTTTGGGACAAACGGACGACGAAACAACTCCGGTATTGGCTTGCATCGTTGATGCGGTTGGTGAGCGCGATAGCGAAATGCTCGACGAACTCGAAAAACTTTTGCGGGAAAAACGGCAGCTGCTGATATCCGAAAAAGTAGAGAAATATGTTTAACCTTTTGGGAATTTGTCTGGCACTCGCCGCTTTGCTGACCGTTAACGCGCTCGCATCGGTTCTGGCGACAACGGCTTGGCGATTCGCTTCGCGCATGGTAAAAAATTGGAGTGCCGCGACACGGGCGCGTTTAATTTTCATATTGCGGACTTTTCCGGCAACGGCGGCATTACTCGCGGTCGCTATTTTTCTTATTCCATCATATTTAGCTTTTGAACCTCGTCAAACCAATGAGGCGGTCAGCGTCAAACTCGGCTTGCTGGCGCTTTTCTCGGCAATCGGCATCGCCCTCGCCGTCTGGCGCGGAATTGCGACATGGCTCGCTACCAAAAAATTAACCGACGACTGGCTGACTAATGCCGAAATCATTCGTCTTGAAAATTTGCCGCTTCCCGTTTATCGAATAAAACATCAATTTCCCGTGGTTGCGATCATGGGAGTTTTGGATCCGAAATTGTTTGTCGCCGATCAAATTTTCGATGCGCTCAACAATGATGAGCTATCGGCGGTCATCGCGCATGAAACGGCGCACGTTAGCTCGCACGACAACCTCAGGCATTGGTTGATGCGAATTTGCCGCGACGCGCTGGTGATTTTTCCGTTTGCTTATTCGCTTGATAAAGAATGGGCGGAAGCGGTTGAACTGGCGGCGGACGAAAAAGCGGCAAGCGGCGAGGGCAACGCGACGGCCCTTGATTTAGCTCAGGCAATTATTAAAATTGCACGGCTTATTCCCGCCGGAATTAAACCGACGATGCCTGCGGGCGCATTTTTGATTGACGGCGAAGCTGAAAGCGGCGATACGCTTGAGCGGCGCATCGGGCGGTTAATACTATTGACAGAATCAAAACCCGATCTTTCACGCCTGGAAAGTCGCGTTCCGAACCTCGTCGTCTGGTTTTGTTTTGCCTTGTTACTTTTGATGATGGTGACGGCGATAAACTCCGATGTGCTGGCGGTATTGCACACCGGAATCGAACGAGTCGTCGCCTTTTTGAGCTGATAACTTTTTAACGCGGCCGGTTTTTCCAATGAAACCGTCTTTTTATTGCATTCAAATACTATCGGCGATAGTAGAAATGCTTTTGAATTTATGGAATATGTAATCATTTGTCTTGCCGCTTTGTTGGCATCGGCTTTAACTTTTTTCTCTGGCTTCGGACTTGGGACGATCCTGATGCCTGTCTTTGCCCTGTTCTTTCCCGTCGAGGTCGCCATCGGTTTGACGGCAGTCGTTCACTTCCTTAACGGTTTGTTCAAAGTCGCGCTTGTCGGCAGAAATGCTGAGAAAGGCGTAGTTCTGCGATTCGGCGTTCCGGCGGCGTTGGCAGCTTTGGTTGGCGCGGCGGTTTTAGCTTTGCTCGCTCATTTGTCGCCTTTGTTCGTTTATCAAATTGGCGGTCATCAATTTGCAGTTACGCCCGTTAAATTCGTGATTGCTCTGCTGCTTCTGATTTTTACTCTGCTTGAGCTATCGCCGAAGTTTCAGGAACTTACTTTCGACACAAAATATCTTCCGTTCGGCGGCGTGTTGAGTGGTTTCTTCGGCGGGTTGTCGGGAAATCAAGGCGCACTCAGAACAGCGTTTCTTATCAAAAGCGGCCTGTCGAAAGAGGCTTTTATTGCAAGCGGCGTGGTGATCGCCGCTATGATTGATGTCGCACGGCTTTTGTTTTATTCGCAGTCAACTTTGACCTTTGACAGAAATACGAATTATTTGCTTTTGGCAAGTGCGACGGTTTCGGCTTTCATAGGTGCGTTTTTGGGCAATCGTCTGCTCAAGAAAATCACAATGGACGCGGTGCGATGGATTGTTTCAATAATGCTAATCGTGATTTCCATTCTACTCGGCGCGGGGATTATCTAGTATGAAATTTGACGATGACACTTTGCTTTGGCTCGCCCGAATGATAGGCCTTCTGGGGTTGAGCCTTCTGGTCCTGAGCAGTGTTGGCGGTGTTTTGCTCGCCTCGCGGACGGCGCAAAAGATAAGGGCCAGGTGGTTCCGAGGCAAAACATTCAAATATCATCGGCTACTTTCGATAATCGGCTCCTCATTGTTTTTGCTACATCCGATTCCGATGATTTTTGCCGATCAAACAACCGCGATGCGATGGTTTCATATTTTTGTGCCGTTCACCGCACCGAAACAAACCCTGCTGATTGCGATCGGGACGATGGCGGCTTATGCCTTATTGCTCGTTACCGTTACGTCTATCTGCATAAAATGTATGAATCGTCGATTATGGCGGACTTTGCATTACGGAACCTATTTTATCCTTGTGTTAGGTTTGATTCATGGTCTTTTTATTTCCGGCGAATTCAAGGCGGGAGAGATATTTGAGTTTGAAGAGCCCGAAAAACTGTTTCTGCTTTTTCTGACTGCCGTCGCCTTTGCATTTCCGGTTTGGCGCATTATTATTGCCCGCAGAGATAAATTAAGAAAACATGGCGTGACACATCTGCTCGTCTTTTCTTTTTTCGTCCTGCTCGCCGCTCAGCAGTTTATTCTTGCACAGACTCAAACGCCCACGCCTTCGCCCGAAGTAAAGCGCTGGTCAGGCTCATATCAGGCATCCTTCAACGTCTCGGTATTGGGCAAGCCAAAGCCATCGCTCGGCCATAAATTTACCTCATCCTATGCGCCGAAGTTCGGTGGTTCGTTCGATTCGCGTTTCGAGTATTACATCGACGGCTCATACAACGCCGACCCGCCCGGACAACTGATTAGCAATATCAATGAGCCGAAGTTTGAAGCGCAGCTTAATTACACGCGCCCGATAAACAAACGCTTTGCGGCAACCGCCGGAATTCTTTATCACTACAATTTCAAGTTCCCAGACAAATACTGGTGGGCTTTGGCGGGCGTGATTTACACCGAACAGCTTGGCGAAAAAGTTACGCTGACCGCCGCGGGTTTAGTCGAAAAAAAACTATCGGGCGGACGAGTTTTCGTTGACGGCTCGGCAACGCTCGAATACCGTTTTGCCCCGAAATGGAACACGCAGATCGCCCTTCATCGCTACGAAAATCTCGGCCAGTTCGACTCCTCACCGACCCAAAAACTCGAATACGAATTCGGCGTCAACCGCGCATTAATGCACAAGCAATGGATCGGCATTTCATTCTTCCGCCACATCCAATTCGGTGCCCCAAACGACCAGTTCTCATTTATCAAGCTAAAGTACGGCGTGAGTTTTTGACGCCCGTTTGTATGGTTAATCTTTTTCTATCTTCTTTCGTATCGGCTTGCGTCGGTTTCGGCGGCTTGGGTCAACGATTAAAGGTTCGCTCGGCGCGATTTTGGCGGTAATCGCTTTTGTCGCGGCAGTCGTTTTCCACGGGCCGCTTGCCTTGATTGTCGGTAGGGCGAGAATTATCGGCTTGATGTCTTATTTCATTGAAAGGCGGCAAACCAAATGATTTATTGGATTTGTTCGCCAACTTTCTTTATAATCGGGCTGCTTGCCATCGGTGGCGGGCAAGCGGCATTGCCTCTGGTTGAACGTGTTTCGGTTGCCGAACGCGGTTGGGTTACGCCGGACGTTTTTAGCACGGCAGTCGCTTTTGGTTATGTTACGCGTGACCCTCGCGCTCCCGTGTTATGCACGTCTATGAGCAGTTTGTGTAGTCGGCTGCGCCTTCAGTCCTATTGATCTGATTCCAGATCCAATCCCATCGTAGGGTATATTTAATTAGCCCGCGCAAAGCAGGATAACGACTTTTTGAGAGCCCGGTTATGTCAAATGAAATTCTTTAATACATTTCGCGGCAGGCTTCTATTGATACTTGCCATTCTGCTGATTACGACGCTCGGGTTTCAATACTATCTCAATCTGCTAACTCAAAATGAGAAC
>JAYVFJ010000167.1:0-2619 GCA_043773225.1 Chloracidobacterium sp. | reverse complement strand
CGGAATTTTTGGAAAATACATTGTCGCGGTCTCATTCCTGATTACGGTCTCAGTCGCCGCCGGCGTCGGCCAAACATCGACGGGCAAAGGTGCGGGGCGGGGCGTCGCATCGTTTTCATGCACCAGACACTTCGATGCGAAAGACTGGACGATACTTTTGAACGATTTAAAGACGGCAAATCCATCCGTGGTGAAACGACTCGGGACGGATCTTGAATTAAGAAAAACGCAGGCCGATAATATCAGGCAATTACTGGCTTTTGCATGTGAGGCCGCCAAGGGTATTGATCCGGTGAATCGAGTTGAACTCGAAAATATCAGAATTGAGACCGTGGCCGTCGAATTTGACAAAATGTTAAACAAGACGCCGAATCAACCTCAATTTGCCTCGATAAGTGACACCCGCGTCGCCGATTTTTACAAGATCAACGGCAATGAAGCAAAATTTGATGAATTTCTAAAGATCAAGGTCGCGGTATTACAACGGGGAGGCGGTGACGCAGCTAACAGAGTCGTATCCGGCGAAGAGAGAGCACAGGCAAAAGAGTTTTTCGCGAAGATCCGCATATCCGAAACGGATAGCAGAATCAAGGCCAAGGCGCTCGATCCGACTTTTGGAGAACGGGCCTCGCTCAAAGTTAAATTGCAACAGGCCCAATTTCTGTCGAGAATTTTTGCGGAAGCTTTGGCAGACAAGACTTCGATATCTGATTCTGAGATTTCAAGCTATATTACTCTCCATCCCGAATTTGACATAGAGAGTAAAAGATCGAGGGCCAAATCGATCCTCACGCGGGCCAAAGCAGGCGAAGATTTTTCGGCCCTGGCCGATGAGTTTTCGGACGATCCGGGCAATATCGGAACTGACGGAAAACGAAATGGTGGTTTGTACGCGGACGTTCCAAAGGGCAGAATGATCCCCGCATTTGAAGACGCGGCGCTCGCTCTGAACCCCGGAGATGTTTCGCCGGAGTTGGTCGAGACCGCATTTGGCTATCACATCATCAAACTGGAGAAAAAGGTTGACGGCGCCGAGATGAAATACGATGTGCGGCATATTCTGATTTCGACCGGTTTTAAAGACCCCGAAAACCCCGCCGCCCGAGAGACGCCCGTTAAGGACTTTGTTCGGAACAAGTTGGAAACTCAAAAGGAACGTGAAATCGTAGGCAAAATAGTTAAGGAAAATTCTATCGAGGTTGCCGCCATGTCAATTACGGAACCGGCGGTCAAGAAGCAACCCGTAAAACAACGGCGTGCAAAACGACGCCCATCTAGGAAATAGCTCTATGGCGCTGCAGATGCGAGCCGAATGCGAAAAATGCGGCAACGGCCTCGACGCCACGGACGAAGCATTTTGTGCCGATTGCACAAATGAAATGAATTCGGTTTGTCCAACCGGCGGCGGGGAATTGGTTCGCGGCCCGAAACGAAAAGTTTGATGCTAAACGCTGACGTTTTAACATTTCAGGAGTTTGTGATGCACGAACCGCTGCCTTTATCGAGAATCCAGGAAGCAGTTCTTGAGTTTTTACAGGGGCGTGATGATGCGGTCTTGTTTGGAGCACAGGCGGTTAATGCGTATGTCAGTGAGCCGCGAGCGACGCAGGATGTCGATATACTCTCGACCCGGGCAAAGGAATTTGCCGAGGAACTGCGGGAGCATTTGAGCGAACGTTTTCATATCGCCGTTCGGGTTCGTGAGATAAAGGACAAAGGCTTTCGTCTTTACCAAACGCGAAAGGAAGGTAACCGGCATCTGGTTGATGTCCGAATTGAAAAAGAGTTTCCGGCAAATCAGGAGATCGAACAAATCCGGGTTCTGACACCAGTGCAATTGATAGCGAGCAAAGTTATTTCTTTTCGCTCGCGTTATGGACAAGCGAAATCATGGTCTGACCGGCGTGACCTGACAGTATTGCTGCAACGTTTCCCGGAGTTGAAAATTTTCAACGGCGATGTTGAAAGAGCACTTGCGGTCCGTGGCTCGGATGCCGAAACGATGAAGTTTTGGCGCGAATTGGTCGAACAAGACCTCGTTATTGAGGACGAAGACAACGATCTGAGTTTTTAGAATGACTGAAAATAACCTTTTAAGTCTAATAATTTTCGCCCCGCTGGCCGGGGCCGTGATCAATTGGCTGATCGGCGGACGGCTTAAGAATGAGGCGTTTAGTGGGATTGTGGCTTGCGGGACTATCGCCGTTTCGACG
Organism: Chloracidobacterium sp.; assembly: GCA_043773225.1. GTDB lineage: Bacteria > Acidobacteriota > Blastocatellia > Pyrinomonadales > Pyrinomonadaceae > OLB17. Next base: position 406 of record JAYVFJ010000167.1, on the reverse strand, counting down.
ATTGTCGCATTTATGATCGCGTTTGGCATCGGCACGACAAATCCGGGAGCTTTGTTCGCACCTGAGGGCAAGCCGATACTCGACCATCTTTGGACGTGGATACAGGTTGGCGGTTTTCGTGCTGATTTTGCCCTTGGCATGGATCGACTGAGCGGGATTTACGCCTGTTTTATTACGTTTGTCGGACTGTTGATCCATATTTTTGCGACTGGTTATATGAAAGGCGATAAAGGCTTTTACCGCTTTTTTGCCTACCTGAACCTGTTCATGTTCTCGATGCTGACGCTTGTTTTGGCGGATAATTTCCTGCTGATGTTCGTCGGTTGGGAAGGCGTCGGCCTTTGCTCTTACCTTTTGATCGGCTTCTATTTAAAGAAGGACGAGGCCCGCACGGCCGCAAAGAAAG
>JAYVFJ010000166.1:0-13804 GCA_043773225.1 Chloracidobacterium sp. | reverse complement strand
GACAAAACGCTAACACATAATGCCAGAGTGGAATCCGACAATACCTTTTCAGGAAATGCCGCCATTGCCGCCGGCGGAAGAAATTGAGACAAAAGCCGTGCTGCGCCAGTGTATAAACTCGCGTGCGGCCCTTGCCGAACTAAAACAGGCAGCCCAACTGATCCCAAATCCCGCGATACTCATAAACACTTTGCCGCTGCTTGAGGCAAAAGCAAGCTCTGAGATTGAGAATATCGTTACAACCACTGACAAACTGTTTGAGCATCTGAAAAACGAGGGAAATGCCGATCCCGCAACCAAGGAAGCTCTTCGCTACAGTTGGGCGTTATTTCATGGGTTTCAGACCCTTGGCGAGCACCCGCTTAATACGAGAACAGCGGAAACGATCTGCAGCAATATAAAAGGAGTCGAGATGCGAGTTCGCCGGATACCGGGAACTGCATTAGGAAACGAAGCTCGCGGCGAGATAATCTACACGCCGCCGGTCGGTGAAGATGTTCTGAGAGGGCTGCTCGCAAACTGGGAGAAGTTTCTTCATGAACAAATAACCCTCGATCCGCTGATCAGGATGGCGGTCGGACATTATCAATTCGAGGCGATCCATCCATTCACGGACGGAAACGGAAGGACGGGACGCATTATCAACAGCCTGTTCCTGATCGAACAGGGGCTCCTTACTTTGCCGGTGCTATATCTGAGCAGGTACATTCTCAAATATCGAGGACACTACAACCAAGTGTTGCTTCAGGTGACAACCGAGAAAGATTGGGAGTCGTTGATTCTGTTCATATTGAGAGGCGTCGAGGAAACATCGAAATGGACAACGGCGAAGATCGCGGCCATCAAAAAGCTAACAGAGCACACACTCGAATACGTAAAAGAGACGGAACCGAAGTTATACAGCTATGAACTAGTAAACACTATATTTGAGTTGCCATATTGCCGGATCGTTAATTTGGTTAATAAGGGTATCGCGAAACGTCAGGCAGCCTCTCAATACCTGAAAAAGCTGGTCGATATAGGCGTTCTGGTCGAATTCCCGTCAACCAAGGAAAAGCTGTTTGTTCATCCGAAGCTGATGCAATTGCTTACGCAGGATGTAAATGACTTTAAGCCCTACAAATAAACTAAGCCGATACAAGAGCAGAACTAATCGAGCCTCAGCTTAGGGTTGGGGTTATTGCGGCGCACATCGTCCCATGGAGCAAAGATCAAAGCATTCGACTAGATCCGTCAAACGGCATCTGCCTGTCGTTGATTATCGACCGCGCTTTCGAGAAGGGTTTTTTACTTATAGAGGATGACTACACAATTCGCATTGACTGGCCCCGAGTCGAGAATGATGATGCGTTGCGAAGCCAGCTAGAGCCCTATGACGGGCAACAGCTAAACGTGCCAACCACGGATAGACCGAAAATTTCTTATCTTCAGCGCCGCCGCGCGATTGTCGTTCCGACCGAATAGCCTCACAACCGCTGTCAGTTGATCGCTACGCGATGCGGCGGCGTAGCCGCAAATCCTAAATTACATCCAGCCGGAAAGGCAGAGCCGTTCCGCAAATAGAGCGGCAAAGCCGCGCTTCTTAAATGTCATATAAAAGATTGCAAAAGCGATATTTCGATGGTATTTTTTATTCGTTGTAAGTGGCAAAATTTTTAGCGAGGATGAACGAATGTCAGCAATTGTAGAAGAGACAATTCCTAATTTCGGAAACGGGCGCGAGACGGGGGCAGCCATTATCGATGAAGCAATTCCGGGCTCGGATGCGCCGGCGTTTCGTATTGATCAGAAGCTGCATCAGATACTTTACCGCGAAGAGGCGAGGCCTGCGCTGGAACCGCAGCCGGATGTGAAGCTGCCCGAGGCTGTCTATCCGCAGCATCCTGATCCGAAGGAGATGTCGCTGAAAGAATATCAGCGGCTGAATGCGTGGCGTGCTTGGAAGACCTGGGGCTCGCCGTTTTTTAAATCAAAGTTTCATGCGGGCGAACTGCGGCCGATCATTCCATATCTATTTACGGACTGGAAATGTAATCTCGATTGCCACTACTGCTGGTCATATAACAACCGCGTAAAGGGCATGACCGAGGACGTTGCGAAACGTTCGATCGACTGGCTGCATTCGATCGGCTCGCGCGTGCTCGCGCTGATGGGCGGCGAACCGCTGCTCAGGCCTGACTTTATTCACAAGATCGTCTATTACAGCGCGAAGAAGGACATTTTTGTTTATCTGCCGACGAATGGGCGGTTGATGAAACCCGAGGTCATAGACAAACTAGGCGACGCGGGCATCGCGACGTTTAACATAGCCGTTGATTCGATCAAGGAACGAAAATCGCTGCCGAAATCGTATGAACCGATCAAGGAAAAGATTGATTACCTCGTCAAGCGGCAGCGTTATTACGGTTACACGGTGATGTTCAACATCAACATCTGTCATAACAATATGGACGATGTTAAAGAGTTGACGCAGATCGCACGCGATTATGGCGTCGCGACCGACTATCACATCAACGAGTCGCCGATGACCGAGCAGCCGCACTTCAAGCATATAAGTGAGAACCAAACTTATCTCACAGAAGAAGACTGGCCAAAAGTTGACGCGCTGCTCGATTATCTAAAAGACCTCGCCGTCAACCACGGCTACAAGATGGCCAATCCGGTCACGCATTTCGGCACGATGAAGCAGTTGATGCGCGGCTCGGTGCCGCCTTGGAGTTGCCGTGCGGGACAGAACTCACTCATCATCCGCACCGACGGCACGCTCGCTCCGTGCTTCCCGATGTATTCGGCGACCGTTGACTGGGGCGTTGTCGGCAATCACAAATTTGACGTCAAGCAACTCGACGAGATGAAGACCGAATGCACAACGCACTGCCTCTCAACGTGCAACTACATCCTCGGCCACTGCTACGACACAAAACGCGTCATTATGTGGGGCCTCAAACAGGCACGCGGCGGATTCCGAAGCGTCAGCGGCGCGTTTGACGTTTAGTTTATTTCTGTTTACAGATCTCCAGTTCAGGTTTTAGCGAGCACAACGCTAAGGTCAGAGCTTCGATCTGCTTTTGCTGGGCCCCGATCTGCTGCTGTTGTTCTTTGACTGCGTTTAGTTTTTCGCTGTTCACAGGAGATTCCGCTCGCGCGGTGGTACTTTCATCCGTGATTGTTTGAAGATTCGGGACTGCTTGAACGGATGTGCCTTCCGGCCGGGTGATGGTGTTTTGGCCATAACCTGTCGACACGAATAGCAGTGTCAACTTCAGGTCATCCGCACTGACGTCACCGCCAATTTCGTGACCAAGAAGAAAGAACGAAAACGTACCGGCGGAAGGAACCTGGAATAGGCTATGCACGGTTATTGGGAAGGTGCCGCTCGTCGCGATTCGAGACACTTGGTTGCTAAAAATTCCGACGGTGTCCGAAACGCCGAAGTCCGCAACTGGTGAAAAACTGGCATCAACCTGCAGGGTCGCAATTACCAATACGAAACCCGCGGTCGGAACATTTATTTCGCGTGACAGCAACGTTTTCACCGTGATGTCGAGATTAACCGCCAAAGATGAGGTTGCAGAGGCTACGCCCGGCTCGTTAAGTATTTCCCCAGAGATGATCGAGCTATTTGGCAAAATAACCGAATTATCGCCGGCCCCGCTGGTGACGATTAGATTGCCCGGAACTCGCACAGTATCGGCGGCTCTGCCAAGCACGACCGTGCTGCTGGCGTTTACAGTTGCTCCCGCACCGATGGCAGTTGCAAAGGTCAATGCACCGCTGCCGACGTTTGCAAGACTGCCGATCGCAGTGTTGTTGCTACCCGACGTGTTTGATACTCCGGCTTCTCTGCCAACAAACGAGTTTTCGCTGCCTGTGTTGTTAGATGCACCTGTGTTCAGGCCGAAGAAAACGTTATTGGTGCCCGTCGACGTTGACAAGCCTGTGTTGATACCGGAAAAGGTGTTGCCACTTCCGATCTCACCAATGTTGAATACTCGCGTGCCATTGATACTGAAGTGCGTGCCGGAGTTGATGATGTTTCCCGACAATGTATTGGAAAAAGTCTTGTTGCCGCCGATGGTTTGAGCGGTCGTCAGATCAACAAAGTTCTTCGTTGGCGAACCCGTTCCGCCGTTGGCTATCGGAACAACGCCGAGCCGAGCATTATCCAGCGTTCCTGATGAAATGTTCGTCGCATTCAGACTGTTGAGTCCCGCGCCGCTGGCTGTAAATGTGCCGGTTACATTGAGACCGCCCGGAACCTGCACGGTATCGGCGGCTCTGCCCAGCACAACGGTGCTGCTGGCGTTGACCACCGCGCCCGAACCGATGGCTGTGGCGAAGGTCATATTGTTTGCACCGACGTTTGCATTGCTGCCAATGATGGTGTTGCTGCTGCCCGTGGTGTTTGTTAATCCTGCATCTCTACCGACGATCACGTTGTCGTTGCCCAAAGTATTGTTGAGCCCGGCACTCGCGCCGAAGAACGAGTTGCCAAAGCCAGTCGTGGTTAAGAAGCCGGAGGTCTCGCCGAAGAACGCATTGGAGCCGCCATTTGTGTTGGCTTGTCCCGCACTCTGGCCGAAGAACGCATTATTGTTGCCCGTCGTGTTAGAGTCTCCGGCACTCACTCCAAAGAACGCATTGAAGGCTCCGGTAGTGTTGGCCGCGCCAGCAACTCTGCCGAAGAAGGAGTTGTTGCTTCCGGTGTTATTTTGTCCCGCGCCCGCACCCGCAAAGATGTTATTTGTCCCGCCAATGCTCAGCACGCGATTGACGCCGATATTGTATTGGGACGTTGCGTTGAAGATAGCTGCCCTGCCCGTGCCGCTGATGTCGAAATTGCTTGAGGACTGAGGTGCCGTATTCTGGTTCTGAACATAATTCGCGCTGTTCGGCAGCGGATCTCTGGCATCCGTTAGTCTTGCGTCGCCGGTCAGCACATATTGATTTGCTGCGACCCCGCCGAGCTGTAAAGCATTTGTGGCTGTCGCTGCATTATCAGTATTCAGACTTTTTACCGAATACGGCGCGCTGTTCACAAGCTGCCGGGGCACAAGCGTTGTAAAGCCGGGCTGGCCGACGAGCCGGACGCGTATCTCCAAAAAGCGGTTCGCTCCGGGAAACACCGGACCGAAATCCAGCTTTACGCTAAATCCGCCGTTAGTGACAGACACGTTATTTTTTGGTATCGTCGCTCCCGTCTGACTGCCCGCAGACAACATATCAAACAACGCGAACTCAAAATCATAATTTCCATTTGCGGCATTTCCGCCATCCCTGAGGTTGCCCTGATATGTGAATTCGGTTGTCTGGGCGCAACTTACACGCGCAGAGCAAACAACAACAACGGCCAAAAACAGAAGCACGAGAACTTTTGTCATCTAATTTTCCTCCCGGAGCGATCTAATTTGTGATTGTCTCGCCAATTATTTCACAGACGGTTGTAAATACAAAAGTTGTTTCGGTACTCGCAGTCAAAGAAGTGCATAACACTGCCACGATGATGCGTTTCATTTTCCGAACAAACTGAAAACTACAAAGTAATAACTGAAAATGAAGGAACAAGCCGTTTTCAGCTTTTACCTTTCACCTTTAACTTTATTCGGAGAGTTTGTATTTAATTGCGTCGTGGCGGCAGTACGGCGTTGTCGAGCTCTTCGGGGGTAACATCGCGGTAGGCGGCGACGAGATTGCGGCCCTCGCGTTTGGCGCGGTAGAGTGCGGAATCGGCCATTTCGACGAGCTCGATCGGGTCGGAAGAATCGTTTGGAAAGCAGGCGACGCCGATGCTGACACTGATGTGATGAGACTCGTCCGATCTGCCTTGGCGGACGACGCTGAAATTGTATTCTTCGATGCTTTTGCGTATACGTTCGGCGGCGACTATGCCTTGGGCGAGATCGGCGTCGAGCAAGAATGCCGCAAACTCATCGCCTCCGAACCGCGCGGCCGCGTCGCCGCTGCGAAGATTGGTCGTTATCGAAAATCCTATCTCCTCGATGGTCTTGCTGCCTGTCAGATGGCCGTATTTGTCATTTACGCTTTTAAAATTGTCGCCGTCCATCATCAGCACGCAGAACGGGCGGTTTTCGGCTTTTGCGCGGCCGGCCTCGCGGCGCAGTTCCGAAAAGAACGAACGGCTCGAAAGCAATCCGGTCAGGTCGTCGTGCGAGATCAGGCGGTGTATCTGCCGCTGGTATTCGCGGTCAATCTCATCGAGCAGGTCAAAACGCAAGATCGTGTCGCCCAGAGTTATCTTGTCACCATTTTCCAATATCTCTCGCTTTACACGGCGGCCGTTGAGAAATGTGCCGTTGCGCGAATCGAGGTCGTTCAGCACATACTGCATCGCAACCCGCGATTCGGTGGGCATCGCAATGATGCGGGCGTGTTGCCGCGAGACCTGATTGTCGTTGACGCGAACGTCCGCCTCGAGCGCGCGGCCCATTATTACCTCTTCGCGCTCAAGCGGTATCGGAACGGCGATCAACTCGCCGCTCAAAAACACGAGCGCGGGCTTCAGATCGCGTCGAACTGGGTTTGCATCCTTCATAGACATGCCGCGGCCGGTTGGGAGGAGCGGCAACTAATAGAATACCGTATTTTCTACACAAATTTCCACTATTTTTTCAGCCGCGATCAAGCAACTCATTAATTTGTTTTGCCTTAAGGCCAGTCTATTTTCTGAAGCATTGCTCGACAGTGTGCTAGTATTATTTAACAATTCAGCACAAACAGAATTTTACATACCACGTCCGGGAACATTCTTAAGGAGAAGTGATGTCGATGAAACAAACGGTAGAGCGAGCAGCGAGCTATTCGGGCGCAAACGCGCGCGTTGTTTTGACGGTGGCGTTTATTTTTGGTCTGGCGATCTTGGGCGTAAGTTTTGGATCGCCGGATAGCGTGAAGGTTTCGGCTCAGACGGGCGACGATCCGTTGCCGCGCCCTGAGGCGACGATTGCCATTTTCACCAACTCGGCGAATATAACTATCAACGACAGCGCCAGCCCGCCGACAATTGCTGCGCCATATCCATCGACGATAACTGTCAGCGGAATGCCAAACTCGATGAGCAATCTTCGGGTGACGATCATCGGCCTGACGCACACTTTCCCGGATGACATAGATATTATTCTGGTCGGGCCGCAGGGGCAGCGGTCTATTCTAATGTCCGATGCGGGCGGCGGAGGCGATGTCACGCTGTTGCCGCCGCTCGGCTTTGATCAGTCGGCGGTAAATACCATACCCGATTCGACGACGCTTACGGGCGGCCTTTTTAAACCAGCCAATTACACCGATTCGCCGAACGATAGTTTTCCGGCTCCGGGTCCGGCCGTTGGAGTCACCGATCCGGCGGATCTCAGCGTATTTAACGGGACAAATCCAAACGGCGTTTGGAGCCTCTACATAGTTGACGACGCAAATGTGGACGGTGGTTTTATTTCGCAGGGCTGGCGGATGGACTTTACCGTTCCGGCTGTGACCGTGACAAAGATCGCTGACACGAACGACGGCGTTTGTGACGCCGACTGCTCACTGCGCGAAGCCATCGCAGTCGCGGCTCCCGGCGAGACAGTCTTGTTCTCGTCGCTATTCAACTCGCCGCAGACGATCACACTCGGCGGAACCGAACTTACCATCAACAAGAACCTGACGATTCAGGGGCCGGGTGCGAATCTGCTGACAGTTAACGGCAATAGTGCGAGTCGAGTATTTAACGTTGGAGCATTCACCGTCGGCCTAAGCGGCATGACCGTTACCGGCGGGAATGCCTTCGGCGGCTTCGGCGGCGGCGGCATTTTCAACAACGGCACGTTGACTGTGACCAACTCGACCATCTCTGGCAATACGGGAAGCGACATCGGCGGCGGCATTTTCAACCTCGGCGCGCTGACGGTGACCAACTCGACCATCTCCGGCAATACGGCAAACGACGGCGGCGGCATTCTCAATGGCGGCACGTTGACGGTGACCAACTCGACCATCTCCGGCAATACGGCAGCATTAGGCGGCGGCGGCATTTTCAACACCGGCGGCAATACGTTGACGGTGACCAATTCGACCATCTCCGGCAATACGGCAAACGGCGGCGGCGGCGGCGGCGGCGGCATTGAGAACCTGGGCAACCTGACCGTCACCAATTCGACCGTCAGCAGCAATCTCGTGCCCAATGGGAACAACAACGGCGGCGGCATCCGAACCGATCTCGGCAACGCAACCATCACCAACGGCACTATCACTAATAACTCAGCGGCAGGAGCGAGTAGTGCGAGCGGTATTTTTAGACAAGGGGCCACAGTCACCCTCCGCAACAGCATCATCGCGGCGAATCAGAACAACGCCACTCAGCCCGATGTTGTCGCAAGCGGCGGCACCGGCATCACGTCGAACGGCTACAATCTCATCGGCAATCGAGGCACGGTTGCGTTTGCCGGAACGGGCGATCAAAGCGGCACAGGTGCGGCTCCGCTCAATCCGCAACTTGGAGCACTTGCAAATAACGGCGGCCCGACTGCGACCCACGCCTTGCTCGGCGCCAGTCCGGCTCTCGATAAGGGCGATAATACAGGCTCCGGTCAAACGACCGACCAGCGTGGAGCGGGCTTTTCGCGCACGGTCGATCTGGCAGGCATTACAAACGCGGCGGACGGAACCGACATCGGGGCATACGAGGCGGCGACCGCTCCTGCGGCTTGTACCCCAACCACGACGATTACGGAGGGCGATTTGTTTACGGGCGGTCTCACTATCTTTACGGTGACGAGCGATTCGGGGACTGTGACGGTTGATCATGTGAACGCCGGACTCGGGCTGCAGTCACTAACGGTGATCGGCGTGCCGACAAATGCGATCATTAATATACCGGCATTCACACCCGGCACAACCGCGCCGGTAATAGTAACCTTCACACCGATTGATTCGAGTCAACCGGTTGATTTTACACTGAGAGCGCAGGGCGGAGCTCCTGGACCAAATTCTGCGTTTATTCGCGCACGATGCGGCGGAGCACCGGCGCCCACCGCCGCTTCGGCCCCGACGAATGTTATGACCGCCGGAGCAACCTCATACACTTTCACCGCCACCTACACCGATTTTGCCGCTATCAACGTCAGCACTATCAACACGGGCGATGTATCGGTCAACCTGCCGCTTGGCTTTAGCACGACACCGACATTCGTCAGCGTCGATAACCCGGCGAACGGCACGCCGCGCACCGCGACCTACAGCTTTACACCGCCCGGCGGCTCGTGGGACGCCGCCGACAACGGCACATACAACGTCGTTATGCAGTCGGGCCAGGTCCAAAACACCTCCAACGTCGCCGTTTCGGCCGGACGTATTGCTACGTTCACCGTCAACATCTCCACGCCTACGCCAACGTCAACTTCATCTGCAACATCGACGCCGACGCCGAGCTGCGGCACGACTGTCAGTTATACAAGTCCGGCTGTTTCCATACCTGACAACCTCCCGGCGGGCGTTGACATAACGCTTCCTGTCAGCGGCGTCGGAACTATTACCGATCTCAATTTCCGGTTTGATACGGCCGGAGCGTGTGACGCAACGGTCGGGAATACAAATGCGGCGGTGGATCACACCTTTATTGGCGATCTGACATTTAAGTTGACATCGCCGGTTGGAAATTCATTTTCCTTCCAGGCACGACGCGGCGGAACACGCGAAAACATTTGTCTGACGAACTTCAACGAGGGAGTCGGATTCCCATTTATCTCGACACTGACAAGCGTCAGCGGATCGCCGGAGTCAGGAAACTTCTCGCCGGAGACGACCGGAATGTTCACCGATTTTGTCGGACAGAACGCAAACGGCAACTGGATATTGAACGTCAGCGATAACGAGGGCGTCGATACGGGTTCCGTGCGGCGATTTTCACTGATATTCAATTCTGAAGGCCCCTGCAGCACACCGACAAACACGCCTACTCCGAATACGTCGGTCAGTGGAACGATAACTTACGGCAACGCTATCAACGCTCCGGCACCGCCGAGGTTTGTAAAGAACGTTTCGCTCGCCAGCACAGCGGGTTCGCCTCCGGTCGGCCCGGTCATCACGGGAACGCCCGGAACTTATACGCTGACCGGTTTTGGAGCAGGCTCATACACGATCAAGCCAACCAAGCCCGGCGGGCCTAATGGCGCGATAACCTCAAACGACGCGGCGAGGGTCGCTCAAGGCGTCACCGGATCATTGAATTTTGTCAGTCAGAACCAAAGGTTTGCGGCCGATGTGAGCGGCAACGGCGGAGTCACGTCGAATGACGCGGCCTTGATCGCGCGGTTCGCGGCAGGACTTACAGGCACCGGAAATGCGGGACAGTGGAAGTTCTTCGTTACGGGAGCGCCTTCACCGCTGCCGACTGCTCCGCAGACTTATGATGACAGCCGGACTTATGCAACGGTTTCGAGCAATCTGACGGGCGAGGATTTTGTCGGCATTCTGGTTGGCGAGGTTTCAGGGAACTGGAATCCGGCGACACATCCGAGACCAGTGAACAGTGGACAGTGGACAGTGGACAGTGAGGACGGCGGAGCTAGGGTGCCGATCACAGTTGCGGTGCAGGATGTTACGACGGCGGCGGAGAAGGAGATCGTTTTTCCTGTCAGCGTTCAGGGCGTGGCGGATAAGGGAGTCATCTCTTACGAGTTCGATCTCAGATACGACCCGACGGTGATACAGCCTCTGGAAAACCCGGTCGATGTGGCAGGAACGGTCAGTCGCGGGCTTTTGGTGGTAACGAACCCATACGAACCGGGCTTGCTGAGAGTAGTTGTATATGGCCCGATGCCGATAGATGAGAATGGCGTGCTTCTGAATCTCAGATTCACGGCAGTCGGTGCGGTTGGTTCTATTTCGCCGCTTGTTTTTGAGCGAATTTTGTTCAATGAAGGGGAATTCCAAACGCTGGTAACTGATGGAAAGACAGAACTTAACTAGCGGCTTCCGCCCCCTTCACAAGCCCAGTCCGCGAGCCGGCTGGGCTAGCAACTGTCGGGCCGGTTGGGATCAGCCCGCGGCCTTGCTCATGGTCTTAGCCACAGACTTACAGCGATGAACCAATCAGAATTTCTGTTATTGTCACGTTGTTAGTGGTAATTCAGGGCGCTGTGTTGCTCCCACCGGGGTGTAAACGAAATATCCGTCCGTGCCGGCTATTTAACTTCTGCAAAATAAGGTTTATTAAGTGTTTTTGCCGACAAGCGAAATAAATTGTCAATGCCGGCAGAGATAACTAAAGCCAAAATTATCTTGACATTGGGGCAAATTCGCTTATACTTTGAACATTAAGAAAATGTCATAAGTGCCTCGGATTACTATGCCGGTTTCCTGGCGACGACTTTCTTTACTTTTGCATCAAATAAGGGGAGAACCGTAGGAGTCGGTATTTAATGGCGGGCAACAGATATTTCTCTTTGAATAGGGTTAAGAGCTTTACTTTCATTGTAATCGCATTTTCCGTGCTGTTGGGCGTAACGGCCTTTGCGGCCGGCGGTTCGCGTTTGGCCTCAGCTTTTGAGATTTTTGGCTTATCCGGCGATATTAAAATTGCTCTTGCTGATCCTTCGGCTTACAGCTCGTCCGATAGTTATGTTGTCCCATCGCAGGTTTCGCCTTCGCTGACAGGCGTTGTTGTCACTTTGCCAAACCTCACTCCTACGCCCGGCGGCGTAATTGTTGTTCCTATCACAACCGGAAGCCTTACCGGACTCGGCGTGTTTGCATACGATCTTCAGGTCACTTTTGACCCGTCGGTCGTGACGCCGGCGTCACCGGCGTTCGACTCGTCTGGAACACTGAGTTCCTCAATGTCGATCACGTCAAATGCCTCAAATCCCGGCCATTTGATTATTGGAGCCTTTACGGGATCGGCACTGTCGGGGTCAGGAACGCTCTTAAATCTGAGATTTAATGTTGTAGGCACGGCCGGTCAGGGAACTCCGCTAGTTTTCGAGAATTATGTTGATCCGGGCTCGGCGCCGCATCCGGGATTTCGGTTCAATGAGGGCACGCCGGCGTCGAAGCCGGTGAATGGCGGCGTGAACATTGTTGCTCCGCCGACCGCAACCAGCACTGCGACTAATACGGCGACCGATACGCCGACCAATACCGCGACAAATACACCGACTAATACGGCGACAAATACGCCGACGCCGACGAACACGTTTACGCCGACGCCGACAGCCACCGAGACATTTACACCGACAAATTCTGCAACGGCTACACCGTCGAATACGCCGACAAATTCCGCGACCAGCACGCCGACATTTACACCGACATTTACGCCGACGAATAGCGCTACCAGCACAGCGACAAATACGCCGACGTTTACACCGACGAATACCGCGACCAACACGGCAACAAATACGCCGACATTTACGCCGACAAACAGTGCTACCAATACGGCAACCAACACGGCGACCGCAACCGCGACGGCGACGCCGATCTGTCCTATCCTCACCATTCCAAATGTGAGGCCGTTTACAAATACATCAATAATCATGCCGGTCACTACCTCGAACGTGACGGGGATGGGAGCCGTTTCTGCCGCTTTTACCGTTGTTTATGATCCGGGGGTTATAACAATAACCGGGGTAACGCTAGGCCCCGTCGGCACCTCGAACGGCGGCGGACGGACACTGACATTTAACAGTGCGCCTGCCGGAACACTTAATGTATCGATCTCCAGCAGCGGAAATCCGTTTGTAGGCGGCGGCACGCTGGTCAATTTGAATTTCAATGTGATCGGCCTGCCCGGCGATTCAACCCCGGTGTATTTTCAATCGTTTCAATACAACAGTGGGCCGCCGTGCGGCACGGCGTCAGACGGCATGGTCACGGTGATCTCCGGAACGATTTCCGGAAGGATCACATACGCTAATCTTCTCGGCCCTCCGGCTACGCGACCTATCCCGAATGTGCTTATGAGCGGCACGGGATCGCCGCTCGTCTCTACTTTAACTGACTCGTTCGGGCTGTATTCGCTCAGCGGCTTTGGGGCCGGCGGCTACACGGTTACTCCTTCCAAAACGGGCGGCGTGAATGGGGCCATAACCGGTTTCGACGCGGCCTTGATCTCGCAATATGCCGTCCAACTAATCACGCTTAATCCGACACAGCTAAGCGTGGCAAATGTCAGCGGCGCCGGTGGGGTCTCATCATTTGACGCGGTATTGATCGCCCGTTTTTCGGCCGCCGCCGGGCCGCCAACCGGATCGAGCGGAAACTGGATATTTAACCCGGCCAGCAGATCGTATCCGACGATCTACACCAATATAGCGTTTGAGAATTACACCGCTGTGTTGATGGGTGACGTTTCGGGCAGTTGGGGAGCGTCAGGCTCTTTGCAAAGCCGCGCGGCTTACAGCGGCGGCCCGGAAAGAAGCGCTGCCGTTAAGGCTCCGAACATTGTGACGCCCGCCGACAATGAGGTACTGATACCCGTGAGCGTGCAGGGAGCAGCTAATAAAGGGGTCATTTCTTATGAGTTCGATCTTAGGTATGACCCGTTGGTGATACAGCCTCAGACAGAGCCGGTAGATATTGCCGGCACCGCCAGCCGCTCAATGTCGGTTGTGACAAATGCCGAAACGCCGGGGTTGCTCAGCGTTACCGTATTCGGCCCGACGCCGATAAATGACAATGGCCTGCTGCTAAACCTCAAATTCACAGCCATCGGTGCGCCGGGTTCGGTGTCGCCGCTTACATGGGAACGCATTATGCTCAACGAAGGCGACCCGCAAGTTACGGCTGCCGATGGACAGATCGAGCTTTCCAACGCCAC
>JAYVFJ010000165.1:0-7751 GCA_043773225.1 Chloracidobacterium sp. | reverse complement strand
CGCCAACCGTGCCAAGCGGCTCGTATGAAAAGTTTAGTAATAAAACGCGGCCTGTAAGCATCCTTACTCCAATTCTAGGTAATTTACTACTAAAATGCTGTTAAACGCAAGCACTATCTACAATATCTGCGTCCAGGGTCGCCAACGGCGACAAACAATAAAAGGGAAATTTGCTAGAAATGTCGGTAGCCTTTTGGCAGTAGTTTCCTAGACTTGCCGTCGCTGATAAGTTCCATGACGCCGGTTTTTTCAGTGACCTCGCCAATGCAGACTGCGTCTATAGATTTGAGCGATGAAATATTGTTTTGATCAACTGTAAAAAGTAATTCAAAATCCTCGCCGCCGTTAAGGGCCATTTCAAGGCAGACTTCGGGCGGGAAGAAATGCAGAAGACATTCGTCAACAGGGACTTTGCTCGCGTTGATCTTTGCTCCGACACTGCTTGCTCTACAGATGTGTTCAAGATCAGAAGAAAGGCCGTCGCTAATGTCAATCATTGCGGTGGCTAAGTTCAAGTTTAGCAATAGATTAGCGATCTCTAGCTGAGGTGATGGATAAAGCTGGCCGAGTATGGCATCCTCGGTCGGGCTGCCACCTAAATCTATGTATTCGAACCCGCCTTCTAAAAGCTTTAGTCCGCCTGCAGCGCCACCGAGTGCTCCGGTTGCGTATATCTTGTCGCCGGGCTTGGCTCCAGAACGTCTTATCGCCTTTCCCTTGGCGACTTCGCCGCCGACGATAGAATCGATAAATAATTTATCGGGCGAACGTGATATATCGCCGCCGACGAGTTCGACGCCGAATTCATTGGCGAGATCGAACCAGCCGACGTAAAATCTGTCAATAAAATCGGTTTTCCAAAGGTTTTTGGGAACGCCGAGCGACAGCATTGCCCATGTTGGTTTTCCTCCCATCGCGGCAATGTCGGAAAGGGAAACGGCCAGTGCTTTGTGGCCGAGAAATTCCGGTATTGTCCATTCCAGACGAAAGTCAATATCCTCGATCAGCAGATCGGCTGTGAGCAATAGGTCTGTTTTTTGGTCTTTTGGGAGAACGGCGCAATCGTCACCGATCTTGTCGAGCGAGTATTTTGACCGCAGGTTTTCGATAAATTGAAATTCGCTAACCATACAACTGCTATTGACACAAGTGCATTAAATACATAGAATAACGCCTACGGAATTTACAGAGAACTTTAACACATAAAGACCGGCGATGACACAAGAAGCTGTTGTAATACCTGAGAAATTATACTTCAAGATCGGCGAGGTCTGCGATCTGGTCGGGGTGCAGGCGCATGTTCTGCGTTACTGGGAAACCGAGTTTTCAATGCTCTCGCCGCAAAAGAATAAATCGGGCCAGCGGAGCTATCGCCGACGCGACGTTGAAATGGCGCTCAGGATAAAGCAGCTCCTTTATAAAGAGATGTTTACCATTGCAGGTGCAAGGAAAAAGCTGCAATCGGAACAGCGTGAAGGTTCAAAGCCAAAAGAGCCGGCAACTTTAACTGCAAAAACTCCTTCGAGTGACAAGGTCGAAGCTCCGTCATTATTCGACACCGATCTTGAGATCGAAGCCTCAGTTGTTAATTCGGATCTTTCTTACACAGGCGCGCAGCGGGTCGCTCTGAAAAAGTTGGCGGCGAACCTGTTTGAACTCCGCGACATGCTCAAATCCTCAAATGTTTCTTAGAAACGTCATTGTTGACATTTCACGCCGGTAAAATTACTCTTAAAATTCGATATTTCGGGACGTAGCGCAGTCTGGTAGCGCGTTCGCTTGGGGTGCGAGAGGTCGCAAGTTCAAATCTTGTCGTCCCGACCATTTTAACTTCACCACAAAGGCACAAAGAGAAAATTCTTTGTGTCCTTTGTGTCTTTGTAAAAAAGACTATTCGGGTTTGACAGTCACATAGGTGGTCTGGCCGCGACGCGAGATCAGGAGCAAAACGGGTTTGTCGTCCGCTGAACCGAGGGCCGATTTTACGTCGGCGACTGAATTAACCGGTTTACGATTTATCTCGAGAATGACCACGCCGCGTTCGATACCGGCTTGGTCGGCCGGACCGCCGGGAGCGACATCCGTGACGACAACGCCCTCGGAATCGGAATCAAGTCCGAGCCGTTTTGCGATCTGAGGAGTCATAGGCTCAAGACTCAAACCGAGCTTGCCGCCTTGATTTTGTGGTTCTGAATCACTGCCGTCTTCGTCGCCGCGCCGGTCGGTTGTCCTTGCCGAGCCGAGTTCAAATTCGTCCAATTTTGCCGTCAATTCTACCTCTTTTCCATCGCGCAGCACGGTCACGTTAACTTCTGTTCCGGGCATAGTGCCGGCGATCTTATTTCTCAGGATATTTGGATCGTCGATCTTTTCGCCATTTACGGCAACGATAATATCGTCGCGTTTGATGCCCGCTTTATCAGCGGCACTGCCGTTTTTGACGCTGTTGACAAGGACTCCGGTTTTATTTTCCGCGTGAAATTTTTCACGCAGATCGTCGTTTAGATTTTGTATGCCGATGCCGAGCATTCCGCGATGGACTCTACCGTCTTTTACAAGTTGATCCATAACGGATTTAGCCATGTTTGATGGTATCGAGAATGCGATGCCTATATTGCCGCCGCTTGAGCTGCCGGAAAGTATCTGTGAATTTATGCCGATTAATTCACCGTTGAGATTGACAAGAGCGCCGCCCGAATTGCCTTTATTGATAGGCGCGTCGGTTTGCAGAAAATCTTCATAGCTGCCGTCGCTCAATCCGGTTCTGCGGCCTTTTGCAGAAATAATGCCAGCCGTAACCGTTTGTCCGATACCGAGCGGATTTCCGATGGCAAGAACAATATCGCCGACCCGAACATTGTCGGAATTGCCGAGATTGAGAAACGGCAAATTTTCAGCTTCAATTTTTATTACAGCAAGATCGCTTGGCTTGTCAGTGCCGACTATTTTCGCTTTGTAAGTTTTGTTGTCGCTCATCAGGACAGTGATCTTCTCAGCGTCCTCGACGACATGATTGTTGGTCAGGATCGTTCCGCCTGCCTCGACTACAACGCCGGAGCCCATGCCGCGTTCGATCTGCGGGCGCTGATTCTGTTGCGGCATCGGAATCTGAAACTGCCGGAAAAAATCATCGCCGCCGGGAAATTGCGTATGAGGTGAGGCTTTTTCTTTGTGCTCGGCTTCTATACGCACGACAGCGGGCGAAGTCCTTTCGACCACATCGGCGTATGATGTGCGCATGCCTTCAACTACAACTGGAGCGGGCGCAACCGGCTGCTCTTTCACAACAGGAATTTCTTCACCCGCAAGAAGATTTGTCTTACAAGAAGAAATGAACGCGATTGATGCGATCGTCACGATTAAAATTAATTTCTTTATGTTCATTGAATTTATACTCCAAACAAAGAATGCACTTTTCAATTTTACTCTTTATTGTGTTGCTTCAAGCAACTGTATTCTACGATGTTTCGTTGGGATTTGTTCGGAAAATCAGCATCACAGATTGTCCTTAAATTACTTCGATTTGCGTCCGGGCGTGAAATTTGTCTCGCGTCAAGCGCAAGGTTGCAAAGAAAAGGAAAGAAAGAATTAACCAGAGACTTTTGGCGTCTCTCCGTTGAAGATGTATGCGAGCGATTTATACACGAGTTTTGAGCAGAGAAATGCCGGCGAATCGTAATTCTCGGCATAAGAATATTCAACCAGATCCATGCCGACAACTCTTTTGTTTTCAGCAAGTTTGCGAATAAGAGTTAAAGTTTCATACCAACCTAATCCGCCCGGCTCGGGCGTGCCTGTCGTTGGGACGATGCTTGGGTCAAGGCCATCTATGTCTATTGTCAAATAAACATTCTCTGTCAGCGAATCGACCGCTTCGTCTATCCAGTCTGTTCTGCCAACAATATCTCGTGCCCAAAAGATTTTCGTTGGCAAGCCGTTTTTTAGCGAACGCGCCTCATCGCCCGAGATCGAACGAATGCCGACCTGGACGGACGGAATTTGCATATCTTTTACGACGCGCGCCATTATGGACGCGTGCGAATGAGGCGTTCCGTCATAAGCGTCACGAAGATCGGCGTGAGCGTCTATTTGAAGAACACTCAAATTTTCGTACGCCTCGTTGTGAGCTTTTATGATCGGAGCAGAAACGGAATGCTCGCCGCCTAACATGCAAAGGAATTTTCCGGTTTTGAGTAGGTCTTTTGCATAACCGTAAAGGTCGGACATCATCACGTCGGGCGTTTCGCGCGGAGTGAATTCCGGAAGCGTATGGATGCCGACCTTATAAACTTCGGTGTCGGTCTCTTCCTCATAAAGCTCCATATTGCGCGAAGCGTCAACTATCGCCATTGCCCCCGCGCCGGTGCCTGTTCCATAAGACACAGTGCCTTCGTATGACACCGGAAGAATCAGCACACGCGCCGCATCGAGCGAGGAATATTGTTCCTCGTCAATGCCGCCGAAATTCATTGGTAGGTGGGTTGACTCGCTCATGAATCAGTGGTCAGTAGTCAGTGGTCAGTGGTCAGTGGCCGATTCTTTCTGACCACCGACAACTGACAACTGTTTTAAGGAACGTCTATGTGCATATCGCCGCCTGAGAAACTGAATGTCGGGCGTTTGCGGCCTTTCATAAATTTTGCGGCGGTTTGCGACAGCGCGGTGATAATCATCGGCAGTGCTATCGAAGGATCACATGGGACGTATGCCGTAGTTGCTCCTCGAACCAGTTTGCCGAATGTTGACGTGTGGCTGCCGCTGTATGACGGCATGCGGGCATTGAGTGTCGTCATATCGGTAGCAATTGAGATAGCGTATTTATGGCCGCGGTAAGTATTTCGCGGGATATACGACGAAATTTCCGCGACCTGCAGCATCTTTTGGCTATTACAACTGCCAAGCGTGATAACTCCCGAATGCCGGGTCTTGTGCGCGATCTGCATCAGTTCCATCGAATCCTGCGTTGTATCAAACGCGACCTGTATCTTTTTCTCGAACTTGGCACGGGCGATGCCAATCGCAAGCTCCGAGCCGGGCAGATCGGGGCAAAATACCGGAATGCGGGATTTAAAAGACGAGGTCAAAATACCGTCTTCGTGAGCAATTTCAGAGAGCTCGCGTCCCAACAAATGCAAGAACTCGCGGAATGAATACGAGCGGCTTAATTCCAATTGATTTATAACGCTCCCGATCCATTCGTCGGCTTCCTGATATTCTTCGCGATTGGCGAGAACGTCGCCGACGCGCATTATTTCCGATGCGTCAAGATCGTCGTCACTCATGCTCGGGTGCGCCTGAAAATGATTACGCCCGAGAGTTTCGTGAATATCGTTATAAAGCACCGTGCCCGACATCAGGATCACATCGACAAAACGGTTTTTGATGACATAGGAGATGAGCCGCCTCATTCCCGAAGTGATCAAATTACCCGAACCGCAAAGATATATCGTCGAATTATCGTCGAGCATATCGAGCCAAATGCGATGTGCCTCGGCGAGTTGTTTTGCGCCGAAACCGGCACCTTCCATTTTTTCCAAAAGTCCCGCGACCGAACGGTCCCGATCAATCGGCACAGGCCGAGTCGGAACACTCAGAAATTTTGAGGACTTTGTTTTCTTTTGAGCAACCATAATTGTTTTTTTTACCTAATCTAAAAATTTTGTTGGCAGTAGGCAGTTGGCAGACAACAGCTTACTGCCAACCGCCAACTGCCTACCGATTTCCGCCGTTCGGAGTCAGGTATGTATAACTTTCAACCTGATCTTCGTAAAATTCAATAATTTTGCTGCCTTCGTTATTTGAGAGGCGGCCTTCCTTAATTCTCTGTAATACGGATTTACGAAATGTATCATTCAGTTGACCTGGATCGAACCGCACCGATGACACCGCTTCGCCGAGCGTCGCGCCGTAAATAACCTTCTTTATAATGTAACCGTCCTCGCCGATAAACACATGAGCTTCGTGCGGCACACCAAAAAGGTTATGGTTATTTCCCATAACTTCCTGATAGGCTCCCACCAGCATCATTGCCAAATAATATGTTTCGCCTTTGACAAGCTTATGCAGTTCAAGGACGGGTTTAACATCGTGCAGATCGACGAATTTATCAACAATTCCGTCGGAATCACAGGTTATATCACATAGAGTAGCATATTCGGCAGGCTTTTTGTTGAGTTTATGTATCGGGATGATAGGAAATAATTGTTCTAGCGCCCAATTGTCCGGCATTGAGCGAAAAACCGAGAAATTTGCAAGGTATTTCGCACACATCAGACGCCGCAGTTCGTCAAATTCTTCGGCGACATACTTTTTTAATTGGGCAAACTGATCAGCACGTTCGCAGATGTCCCAAAACAGAACCTCGCCCTTGCCTTTTGCCTCGAGCGAAATAAGGCCGAGATTGAACATCGTAAAAAGCTCATCGCGGTTCTCGAGAGCGTCGTGATAATACTCACGATAATTTTTGCTGTTGATGGTCTCGTTAAGGTCGTAAAGCTCGTGAACGATCTGCGGATCGTCCTTGTCAACCTTCATCGGCGTATGGCTCTCGACGACCGTTTCGATCTCGTCCTGAATATTTGTGACAAGCAGCGCGTGATAGGCGGACAAATACCGGCCTGATTCCTGAATGATAGTCGGGTGCGGCACTACTTCGTCGTCGCAGACGGTTTTGATCACATATATTACGTCGTTGGCGAATTCGCGGGCATTATAATTTGCGGATGATTCGAACGAAGTGCGCGAGCCGTCGTAATCAACAGCCATTCCGCCGCCGACGTCGAGATACTGGATCGGTATCTTCATCTTGACGATCTTGGCGTAAGTTCGTGCCGCCTCTTTCATCGCGTTCTTGATCCGCTTGATGTCTGTAAGCTGCGAGCCGATGTGAAAATGCAGCAGGCGAAACATATCGATCCGGCCGGCTTCCTGCAGCTTGTATATGACCTCGAGAATTTCAGTCGTTGTTAAACCGAACTTTGCTGCTTCCCCGCCGGATTTTTCCCATTTGCCCGAGCCTTTTGAATAAAGCTTGACGCGGACGCCGATCATTGGAATGTCTGCTTCGGGATTTTCCTCCAATAATTTTTCGGCGATCGCCAGCGTGTGGTCGAGCTCGCTGAGTTTTTCGATAACAATGACAACATTTTTACCCGCCGCAGCACCCGCAAATGCAAGCTGTATAAAATCTCTGTCCTTAAAACCGTTGAGGACGAGCAGGCTGTCTTTGGCCTGTTCCAAACCGAGGGCCGCGTAAAGCTCGGCCTTTGAGCCGGCTTCGAGGCCGAAGTTATAACGCGAGCCTTCGCGCAAATATTCTTCGATCACGGCGCGATTCGAGTTGACTTTCATCGGGAAAACGCAAAGGTGACCGCCTTGATATTCAAATTCCTTAATGGATTTGCGAAAAGCCGATTGCAGTTTGCGAATCTGGCCGAAAATCAATTGAGGGAAGCGCAGCAAGATCGGAGTATTCACGCCGCGCTTTCTGAGATCGTCAATTATTTCTTTTACATCGGCAGTGAAATTTTCGTTCTCAGGAGCGCGAACAATAAGGTTGCCTTTGCGGTTTACGCCAAAATAATCGGCGCCCCAATTATCTATTCCGTAAGTCTCGATCGTCTGTTCTGTAACCGCGCTCAAATTGATTTGCCTCTCAGATAATAATAAGGAAAAACTAATAGCTTAATAAAAATTCGCAAAAAAACAAACACCTTCATTTAATATGCACAAGCCCGCGCGTAAGCAAGGGC
>JAYVFJ010000164.1:0-2414 GCA_043773225.1 Chloracidobacterium sp. | reverse complement strand
AGCGCGACCTTTGCATCATACGGTGATAACTCGACACCGTTCCGAGTCTCCATCACAAGGAGCGAATCGCCCTTCGAAGCTCTCAATTTCTCCAAGATCTCTTTGGGCAAAATAACTCCAAATGAATTTCCTATCGCCGTTATTTTAAGAGTGTGAGTGTGTGTCATATATTTTCTCCGACCGAACAAGAATATAACATGCGTTATAACCTAGTTCAAGCCAAAAAAATCCGCGCATGTTCCCGATGCATGCGCGGATTTTTTGCTCTCTCGCCTGGCGCCTTTTGCCTATTTTGCCAGACGGAGTTTCAACAGGCCGTAGAATTGGACGTAACAACTGACCATTGCAGCCAATATCAGAAATGTCTTGGGCATAAATCGGAGAGATTCGGGCAGCACGACGCCGAGGCTTTGTTTGAATGCAAAGCCAAGCGTAATGCCAATCAAAGCGACGGCCCCTCGGCTAATCAGCCAACTGGAGAACGGCGGCTGAACATGTCGCGACGGAAGAAAATACGGCAGAGCAAGCACCATCAACATAGTGGTGCCCATCAGCAAACCGTCGAGTGAGAACATTTGCACCGCGCGTCCGTATTCGAGCGCCAGAAAAAACAATACGAACGCCGTATCGATGCCGACCATTCCGCCAAAGGCCGTGATTTTATCAGTTGCGTGATTCATTGTTGGTCTCTCGTGTTCATTACCGGCGGTCAAAAACCGCCTGCTTAACTGCCTACCGCCCACTGCCTTTTGCCTACTTCTTCTTCCCGCTGCCCGGCTTGCTGAATTGCCGGTATGCGACACGGAAAAGCTCGGACAAAGCGTTTGCAGTTTCGGGCGTCAGGTTTTTGTCGGCCCTGAGGTGGGCCTCGATGATATCGGTGGTCGCTTCGTGTGGATAATAAATCACCGGCTCGACGTCGTTTCTGGCGTTTTTTGTCATCAGACGGTCAACCGGAATATCGAGCCACTGGGTGAGCCGGGCGATGTTGTCGGCGTCCGGGCGGCCCGTTCCATTCTCTATGCGCGACAGCGTCGAAGCCGAAACCTCGGTCACGTCGGCCACGTCACGCAAACTTAGGCTCATCTCTTCACGGCGTCTTTTGATAGCCCTGCCAAGCTCGATCGTGCTGATAAGACTTTCACTTTTGAATCCCATAGTTGTATTGTCCTCCTGCGAAAATATGAGTGCCACAGATGCACTTGCTATTTCACAGATAAAACATAACACATCATTTTTTTTTATGCAACACTTAGTTTCTTACTTGCAACAAATAAATCTATCTGATACGATGTTTCACAGTTGCAACGCTCTGCGCGAACGCTGCATCTCTTGATAACCAAAACTGAGTCGCGTGTTTTTTCAGAAAAACACGCCGCGAACAGAAAAAGTCACTGGTAGTTTTGAGTCCCGCCTTCAGGCGGCCTCCATAAGAAAGCCGTCTAAGGCGGAACTCAAAACGGTGACGATTTAGAAACACATAAGGAGAAATAAAAATGAAACGCAATACGATAAACGAAACGCAGGAGATCAAAACGGCCGAATTGTTTGATATCAATGAAACGGCGAGCAATGTACTGAATTTTTCGACGACGCTTCGAGAACTTCGCAAGACGGTAGATCCAAATCTCATCCGTCAACGAGCGGGACGCCGCGACCGCAACGGCAATATTCATATGGTCGAGTACGTCGAATGGCACACCGTCGCCGACATTCTCGACCAACATGCTCCAAACTGGGGTCACACTGTAAAGGACATTCGCCCGATCGGCGACATCGTCACCGTTACGGTCGCGATCACGATCGACGGCGTCACCCGTGAAGGCGTCGGAACCGGGAAAACGGGGAGCGAGACCGGTATCAAAAAAGCCGAGCACGACGCGCTGAAACGCGCGGCCGTAAAATTTGGCATCGCCCGCGAGCTTTATAAACGCGAGTTCGATCTAATCGATCAGGACGAAAATGTTCCCCCGAAGGAGCCACGTGCGTATGGCGATGCGATCGCTAAAAGCCTCGGCGATATGATAACGACGAAACAGCTCGGCATGATCCGTGCCATCGCACGTGACGGAAATATCGACGCCGAGATCGAATGCTCGCAAATGATGCACTGCGGCGTCGGCGAGCTGTCAAAACGTGCCGCGTCGGATCTGATAGATCATCTACAAAATCTACAGCGAAACGGAGCCGTCCCGATGCGCCGCGCCGGCTAACATACTCAGAGATAGTGAAAGCCTCGTTGCTAAGGTCAGGTCAGGAAAGCGGGCTTGCATTATTTCTACGGAATTTTTGCTTCCTCACGGCAAAAACCCAAGGCTCATTGCTTGCGTATAAACCCGCATTCGGACAAAATAGATTACTTTTTCTAAATTCAACAAAGGAGCAAAACAATATGTCACAAGAAGCAAGTGAAA
>JAYVFJ010000163.1:0-2602 GCA_043773225.1 Chloracidobacterium sp. | reverse complement strand
CCGAATTCGCCGAATCGATCCGCAATTCGCCGGTATAGCCCGTATCGGCGGCGTGTTCCTCCGCCAGGAGGCCCAGCTCGAATTTCAGGCCGTCAATGTTTTCCTGGACAAACCCTGCAATGCGAGCCTTTGCAAAAGGAAACAGTGTGTTGTGAACGAAATCTATCGGCGTTGTTGTGCCTTCAATGTCGAGGAGGATTGCTTTGATCATTTTTTCAACGCAGAGACGCGAAAGAAAACAAGAGTTTTTGCCGCTGATTTTCGCGGATAAACGCGGATAAAAAAAATATAACTGTTCCTGATTGATTAAGTACTTTTCTGATCCGCGTCATCCATGTTGATCCGCGGCAAAAACCTTTCGTGCCACTGCGTTTCAATTCTGAGACGGAATATAAGAGACGCCAAAGCAGAGCGGCTGATAGTCGGCATCCGTTCCGCTGCCGGTGTATTGCGGAGTCCAGCCGGAAATATCCTGAAACAATCTTATTGCGCGAACTGTTTTGTCACCGCAGAGATTGAACCAATGATGCGTGCCGCGCGGAACTCGGATCATATCGCCCGCTTCCATTTCTATGGAAACAACATCACCGTTCTCAGGGGCAATATGAAACAGGCCGTGGCCTTTGACGATAAATCTAACCTCGTCCTCGTCGTGCCAATGCTCTTTATTGAATTTGTCGAGCATCGCGTCGAGATTTGGCGTTGTCGGAACGATGTTGATGACATCGGCAGTAACGTAGCCGCCCTTTGCCTTTAATAGATTTATCTCGGTGGAATAGGCTGCGAGAATCTCTTCGTCGGAAGCATCCTCGGGCACGTCTTTTATGTTTTCCCAATGCTGGTAATCGATACCGATACCGGAGAGACAATCTGCTATCTCTTCTACGGAGGTCAACCTAATATTCTTTTTTGATATATCAACGATTGCCATATTCTTTACGGGCAGAAACGCGACTGTGAAGGAGCGTGCAACAAATTAGGCTTGCATAAAGCACGCTCGTTAACGCTCGCGTTTCCGCCCCGATCACTTCACTTGTCGACCTAAAACCTCAAACAGAAACTCAAAAATTTCTACATGTCGTCTCGCTTCGGAAACGCTGTCGCCCCAGGTGTAAAGGCCGTGGCGGCGAAGGTAAATACCATGAACATCGCGGTTTTCGCGGAGCACGTTTTCGATGACGTGCGAGAGGGCGATGTAGTCCTGCGAATTCTCGATGATCGGCACGAGTTCTTTATGCTCGTGTGTGCTTACACCCGCAAGTCCTTTCAGCATCTCATAGCCTTCTATCTCGATTGCGCCCTGCTCAAAAAACACGTCGGAAAGGATCGTTCCCCACACCGAATGCGTATGCAGTATCGAGCGGGCTTTCGGGATAAAGCGGTAGATCATCAGATGAATGAGTGTCTCCGCCGAAGGCTTTCCAAAACCCTGCAATATTTCGGCGTCATCATCGAGTTCAAGAAAGTTGGTTTCGTCGAGGTTGCCTTTCTCGATCCCGCTCGCGGTTACACAGATACGTAAAGGCTTTCTCGCAAGCAGCATGCTGAAATTGCCGCTCGTGCCGAGTACCCAACCGCGACGGTAAAATTCACGCCCGGCCTCGGCGAGGTCTTTCGTAGGTGTCGAAATTTCTGTTTTGCCCGCCATCGTTCTTATTCCTTATCGACCGACGCCATTTTTGCGAAGGCATCGATTCATTCGCGACATGCTTACACATCAGCTTTTATCGTCACGGCTTATCCGCTCACACAACCAATTGTAACAAATGCAAGTTTCGCCTGACCATTAAATCATCCGGGATTGGTTCCTGGTCCTAAGGTTTTCCGAGTCCTGGTGTTCTTTGTGTCTTCGCTTTGAGTTCTTTGTGTTAGAAAATCGATAAACACAAAGAACACGGAGGAAGAATCACGAAGTCCACAAAGAAGATATCAGAAGTGTTTAATGAAGTCGTTTTTTGTACATCGGCATTTTCGTTTGGGAATCATTGCCCAAAAGTGTAGAATTTGCTCGAAGACCCACATTTCTAAAGCTCGAAACTTCGTTTAGCTCAGTTCATCGTTTAACAGTATGCCGCTGCTTGAAATGAAAGACATCGTCAAGGAATTTCCGGGCGTAAAAGCTCTTGACGGAGTCAGTTTCACGCTCGAGGCGGGCGAGTTTCACTCGCTTGTCGGCGAGAACGGTGCCGGAAAATCAACCTTGATGAAGGTTCTGTCGGCTGTTTATCCGGCTGGCACTTACGAAGGCGAAATTTTGATCGAAGACTTGCCGCAACAGTTTCGCGGGATCAGAGATTCCGAAAACGCAGGCGTCGCGATCATTTTTCAGGAGCTTTCGCTAGTTAAGGAACTGACGGTCGGTGAGAATATCTTTCTCGGCCAGGAGCCCTCGAAATTCGGCGTCATCAACTGGTCGGAGCTTTATCACAGAGCCTCAACTCTTTTGCGCGATCTTCACCTGCCGATCGACCCGCGCGTTGCCGTCGGAACATTGGGCATAGGCCAGCAGCAATTGGTCGAGATCGCCAAAGCATTATCGAAGAAGGCAAAAATTCTCGTTCTTGACGAACCGACGGCGGCACTTACGGAATCGGAAGTAGAG
>JAYVFJ010000162.1:0-4965 GCA_043773225.1 Chloracidobacterium sp. | reverse complement strand
AATGTATCGCCCTTGCTTACGCGCGGGCTTGTGCACCCTTGACTACCCAAATAAATGCGCGTATAAGTTATTTCGTAAGTCCAGTTATTTTAGCAAGTTAAGAATTGAGTGCGCGGTTGTTTTGAGATGCGCAGCCGCCGAGGTCCTTGTTATTTCAGCATCCATCTTTTTGAGAGGAGAAAAATTATGAAAAGGAATTTGTTTATTTTATTAACGCTCGCCGTTGCGAGTTTTCTGACTGCCTGCGGCGATTCAGGAGCAGGAAATGCCGGAAACAAACCTGCCAATGCCGCCGCAAGTAATGCAGCCGCAGCTCCGGCTCCTGATAAGGCAGCCGTAGAGGCAGAAGTCAGGAAGACGATGGACGATTTTAATACCGCGCTCAACAAAGGCGTGGAAGGAATCCCGGCTCTCGAAAAAATATACTCCGATGACTATACGCTGGTGGACCAAAACGGGGTTATGCAGACCAAGGCGTCGCGTATTGAGGCGATAAAATCGGGCAAGCTGAAATGGGAAGGCCTTAAATTCAGCGACCTTAAGGTCAAGACTCATCCGGCCGGAGACGGAGCCATTGTTACCGGACATGTCATGGGCAAGGTTACGGCCGATGGCAAAACCGAAGACAGAAACTCGATCGTCACATGGGTGCTCGGCAAGTCAAAGGACAAGGGTTGGCAGTTTATGAACGCCCAAATAACCGACGTAAAAGCCGGAGCGGCAAAGAGTGACGACAAGGCCAAGGCCGACGATAAGTCGAAGATGAACGAATCGCAAAAGAAGACCGGCGATCCGAAGGTTGATGCTTTAGCCGGTGACGATATTGAGCCGCCGAAGAAGAAATAATTGAGTTTGCAGTTTATTGGGGGAAGTTATGCTTCCCTTTTTTTGGTGGACAAAGCGTGGCGAGCTTTCGGACACTTTTCTTAATTAAAGGAGATTACAATGAAATACATTTTTGGAACATTGGTAGTGATAGCAGGAATGTTTGGAGCCGCATTTGGCGAATGCAGCAGTGCCGATAAAGCGGCGCTTGAAGCATTTGACCGCGCCTGGGGCGAGGCTTCAACGAGTGGCAACAGAGCGGCGTTGATGGATATTTATGCGGACGATTTTACGGGCCTTCCGGGAATGGTGGGAAAAATGACGGCGATAGACACCGCTGTCAAAAACGCCGAAAAAAATAAGGCCAATCCCAATCCCGACAAGGTAACGCATGACCATTACTACATCGCGTGCACGCCGAACTCGGCGACCATCACGCACCGCAATGTCGTTTGGACAGCTGACGGCATGGGCGGAAAACCTGAAACCTTTTACACGCGCAGCATTCACATTCTCGAAAAACGCGGCGGAAAATGGCAGGTCGTGAGCAATCCTCCGGGAGGCGATCTCGACGACTATGGCGTCATCTGGTATCTCGAACAGGACTGGAACAACGCCGGTCCGAAACGTGATAAAAACTGGGTCGAGAAGAACTACGCTTCGGACTTTACCGCTGTCAGTTCGGTTAGCGGAAAACTTAATAACAAGGCTCAGGACATCGCCGATATGATGGACGACAAAGCCACGCAGGATTTTGCCGAGACAACGGATATGAACATTCGCGTTGACGGCAACGCGGCTGTTGTCACCGGCATTTACCATACAAGAGGTAAAGACGACAAAGGCGTTGCGTATGACCGCAGGATCCGATTTACCGATACCTGGATCAAACGCGACGGCCGCTGGCAGGCGTGGGCGACCGCAGGAACGACTATTAAGGAATAGGCTTATCATTCATCCTTAGAGAAGGCGGTCGCTTTGCGGCCGTCTTTTTTTTGCGTCCCAGAGATTTTTCACCACAAAGGCACGAAGGACACGAAGGGGATCAGGGGCTGTGTCACACTGTGACACAGGGCGCGTCCCAAAAACGGAAAAGTGAAAAAGGTGAAAAGTGAAAAAGGGAAGAGGTGAAAAGGTGAAGAGGTGAAGAGGTGAAGTGTGGTTCCGAACTTTCCCCGCTTTTTCCCTTTTCGCCTTTTTCACTTTTCCCCACATTTTCCGCGCGTCCCAGAACTTTATTTACCACATAGATAAATAGGACACATAGAAAAACGATAATTGTCCAATGGCGTCCCTGAGCTTTTGCTTCCCAAATAAATTTTCAAATATCATGCCGTATCAGGCGGTTTGTTCGTCGCGGGTGGCGACAGGAAAAAATACTTGCGTCCCAGACCCGAGCACTTAAGAAATTCAAACAGGATAGACAGGATAGACAAGATGTTGTTTGGTATTTTTTTTATCCCGCATATCCTGTCCATCCTGTTAATTTCTTCCCAGTATCGGCGACAGACGCGTCCCAGAGGATCACGGAGATCCGCGTCCATGGTTTGGTGTGAGGGCAACTGTAGAATTGCGCGCGTTCGGCACGGCATCCAACAGCCCCATCTGCTTTGCCCTTCGATATGCGGCTTCGACTACCTGATAGCCTTTGCGTCCGAGAGGTGAAAGTGCGTAACACGGCACTGCTCCATTTGGCTCACCCTCGCAGAGATCGTAGAACACCGCCGGCTCACGCTCCGGGCGGTCGGTCAGAACGACGATGACGGGAATGAGGCGGCCCGGGCCAAAGCGGCTTTCGATGAGGTTTGCGCAAACGCTCTCGACGTATTCAGCTTCGGGGCCAAAAACCCTCTCGTAACGGCGGATGAAGAATGGCGAATGACGGTTATCGGTCGAAGTAGGAGTCGTGCGACGAATGCTTTCTTGGTTCATAACCTCAACATAGCATCAAAATTAATTTTGCGATACACCAACTTTCCGGATATGACGTAACTTTCCGAATATGACGTAACTTTCCGAATATGACGCAACTTTCCGACCGCCATAAGAAGTTTTGACCGCGAAACACGCGAAAATACGCGAAAAAAATCTGCTCATGTTTTCGCGTGTTTCGCGGTCAAACTAACTGTCGCCCGCCTACGCGCGTCCTCTGCAATGGCGGGCCGTTAGTACGGGTTAGTAGATCGCAAATGAATATTCGATCGTCTTAAATTGTATGCCCGGGCCGCAGTAGCGCGGGTCATCGTCCGAAGAAATAATCGGCTGGCACGACGATGAGGTCGTTCATGTAGGGCTTGAATCGTTCAAAATCGCGGACGTTCTCGGTTACGACAAAACAATCATGCAGTGTTGCCGTTCGTGCAATTAGTGCATCATTTTGTTGCTGCTGTGCGGAAATTATTTTCTTCGTTTTTCCTATGGTAGGCGACTTTGTTCCGCGCAGCAAATTGCGGATCAGTTTTGAGCACTCGAACCAGTCAGCGGCATTTGGGGTAATAAGTCGCTCTAGTTTCCTGGCTTTGGATAGCAGCGAGGAATAATACTGCAAGGAAGAATCGCCTATGTTTGCCGCTATAAGCTCATAGAGAACAACCGATGAGATAAACATTCTGTCCTTATGATGTTCACCTATTTTTCTACCTATGAAGACATTCGTATCAAATAACGGGCGGTTATTCTTTATCTTTGTTTTCATTCTTGTAAGATTCTCGAATAGCGTCAAAGAACTTACCGCTTATATCAATGAATTCCTTGCGTGATTTCGACAATTTCTTAGGCAGTTTATAGTCTGACGCGCGCGGTATATGCTCGCCTTGCTCGAAACCGATCCCGATCAGTTTTCCGTTGAGGTAAGCATTACCGTCTTTGTAAATAATGTTGCCGTTCGTCTTCGACATAACTTGAATTTTAGCACAGTTTTTTCGGTGGTTGCAAAAAAAGAAAGCGAGTCGGCTCGCCTCCTTTCTTGCTGTGTTGAGTGTTACGC
Source organism: Chloracidobacterium sp. (assembly GCA_043773225.1). Taxonomy (GTDB): domain Bacteria; phylum Acidobacteriota; class Blastocatellia; order Pyrinomonadales; family Pyrinomonadaceae; genus OLB17. The sequence goes on along the minus strand of JAYVFJ010000162.1, from coordinate 1,154 downwards.
CTTTGCTAAAGAGCGGGCTTGTGCAATTAGGTTCCCGAGCCGTGGCATTTTTTGAATTTTTTGCCTGAGCCGCAGTAGCATGGGTCGTTGGGTTTCATTTTTGGGGTGTCGCGGACGTATGGCGTGTGGCGGGCGGCTTCGGCACCGGCGGCTTCGGCGGTTGCCATTGCTCCGGTGAATGCCATGCCGGCGGACTGACGGCGGGCTCGCTGCATTTCGAGGCGTTCGAGACGCTCGATCTCTTCCTGTTCGTCGCGGTGGACGATCTCAAGGTGGAACAGCGCCTTGGTCGTGTTGGTGTCTATGCGGTCGAGCATGTCCTGGAACATATCGAACGATTGCTTTTTATATTCGACAAGCGGGTCTTTTTGACCGTAACCGACGAGGCCGATGCCTTGCTTGACCTGATCGATCGAGAGCAAATGATCTTTCCATTGGCTGTCTATTATGTTGAGCATTATGTAACGCTCATAGGCACGCAGCGATTCCAGCCCCGCGAGTTTTTCCTTGGCAGCGTAATTTGCCGAGGCCTTTTTCCAGATCGCTTCTTCGATCTCGATCGGGTTCATCAGCCTGAAATTGACGTCGGCGTCCCTTGCCGGGTCGATGGCGTAAATGCTCTCGATCTCGGCTGCGTATGTCTCGATCTCCCATTTGTCCGGCGTCGTCGTCATTGGCAAAAAGCTCGCGGTCAGGTCGGCGAGCAGGTCTCTTGCAACGCCGCTGTCGCCGAGCAGGTATTCGCGATGCTCGGGCTCGAACATCAACTGCCGGCGCAGGCTGTAGATCGTCTCGCGCTGTCGGTTCATCACGTCGTCGTATTTGAGGACGTGTTTGCGTGTCTCGAAGTTGCGTGCTTCGACAGCTTTTTGGGCACGTTCGATCTGTTTTGAGACTGTCTTCGATTCGATGGCGACGCCTTTTTCCATGCCGAGCCATTCCATCATCGAGCGAACCTTGTCACCCGCGAAGATGCGCATCAGATCGTCTTCGAGTGAGAGAACGAAACGCGAACTTCCGGGATCGCCTTGTCGTCCTGCGCGGCCTCTTAACTGATTATCAATACGGCGCGATTCGTGCCGCTCGGTGCCGAGAATGTGCAGGCCGCCGACGGCGACGACTTCTTTATGTTCTTCGGCAACGACGGCTTTTGC
>JAYVFJ010000161.1:0-5565 GCA_043773225.1 Chloracidobacterium sp. | reverse complement strand
CCGGGGGCGCGAGCAGTCGAGCGCGAAGACGGTGAGTTTGGCGATCGCAGTCATGCGGCGAGCGTAGTGTCAGGTCGACGAGAGCTCGATCAGCTTTGCCGAGTTCCGAGTTGGACACCATTACTAACTCGGAACTCGGAACCCGGAACTCGGAACTAATTACGGTCGCGGCCGGAGAGGACTGGGATGAGTTCGTAGCTTACTGCGTTCAAAATAACCTCGCCGGCGTCGAATGTCTCAGCGGTATTCCGGGACTTGTCGGCGGAACGCCGGTGCAGAATGTCGGTGCTTACGGGCAGGAAGTTTCTGAGACGATCGTTTCCGTCCGATGCTTCGACCTCAATGCGAGAGAGTTTGTTGAATTATCAAATAGCGAGTGCGGGTTCACATACAGAACGAGCATTTTTAATTCGACTATGCGTGACCGATACATCGTTTTAAGCGTCACGTTTGCCTTGCAGCAAAGCGGCAAAGCAAAGATCGTTTACAAGGACCTGATCGAGCATTTCAAAGATCGCGAACCAACATTGCAGGAAACCCGCGAAGCAGTTTTGGCAATTCGGCATTTGAAATCAATGGTCATTGACCTTGCCGATCCCAACTCGAAAAGCGCCGGTTCGTTTTTCAAAAATCCAGTCGTCGAAAGAGAAAAGCTGGAAGAGATCCGCCGCAATTTCGAGAGGGTGCCATCGTTCGACTTTGGCGATAAGGTAAAAATTCCTGCCGCATGGCTGATCGAAAATGCAGGCTTTAGCAAAGGTTTTGCTCTCGGCAATGCAGGCATCTCGACAAATCACACGCTCGCACTCATCAATCGCGGCAACGCTTCGTCTGACGAAATGCTTTCGCTCAAAAACGTGATCCAAGACGCCGTCGAATCAAAATTCGGCATCATGCTAATGCCCGAACCGGTTTTTGTCGGATTTTGAAACGGAAATCAGAAGTCAGAAATCAGAAATCAGAAGTCAGAAATCAGAAGTCAGAAGTCAGAAATCAGAAGACAGAAGACAGAAGACAGAAGTCAGAACTCTTTCCTTTATCCCTTATCCTTCACTTTCATCCTTTCGTCCTGTCCCAACTTGTCCCATATCGCTTTGGGACAGTCTAAATGCTGCAAACAATAACTTTACAACGTTATTTTTGCTCTGTTCCACGATTTTTGAAAAAAGTATTACATTGTAATGCAAAAATCCGTAATTACTGTCAATAAGCAGGTTACGGCGTTCCGAGTTTTTGGAACGGAGTGCACTTCGCTGGGACAACGCTAGCTAGGTCAAAAGTAAAAAGTCAAAAAAGCGAAGTCAAAAGTAAAAAGTTAAAAGGCAAAAATTCAAACAAAAGATCAAAGATCCGAACCAAAACCAAAGTCTGTTTTTCCTTCCGGCTGCTCACTGCTTACCGCTTACCGCTTACGATTTGTCAAATATCTATTCCCGCATCAAGCTAACAAATTCCAAGACAAATTGAAATACCAACTTTCCGGATATGACGCAACTTTCTCAATATGACGTAACTTTCCGAATATGACGTGGTTTTCCGAATTTTCTTTTTGGTTTACGGAATTTTCGAAGTGCGCTTGACACTTACTTATTTTAGGAATCTAATCGAATTTAGCATTAAAAATAACGAAGCCGGAAATTGGAACTGGTTTCTTTCTTCCAGCTTCCCTTGCTCTGTTAAAGCGAGCCGCTTTGTCGTTTTTGAGCTACATCAGATCAAAAAGGAGAACACCATGCAGCTTCCATCCGTTCGCACGTGTTTATCATCGTTCAGTCTTCTTGTCGTTTTTTTCCTATTTAGCCATTCGGTTCTTTGCCAAACACCAACACCACTACCAACCGCAAATGACGATTTTTATACTATTGATTCCCATCAAAGGCTTTTTGTGGAACGGAATGATGAGGGGCCATGGGGCTATGCAGCCGGTTGGCTTCTATCAACTGTGACTAACGCGAATTGCTGCCTAGGCATTACTGGATGGCCGGGTGGCTACTATATTTACGACCCCACGAGTAGTAGCGGCGGATCTGATTCTTTTACATACAGGTGGGAAAATTCTTGGGGCCAATCGAATACTGCCGCAGTCTCACTAGCCGTAACCGGCGGTAGCGGCGGAGCGATGAACGCTGGTGCCAGTTGCCAAGCGTCTGTAGGCTCGCCGGTCAACGTGACGAACGGCAATATGTGGCTTGAAGAGAGGGATTATTTCCTGCCGGGGCCCGGTGAGCCGATTGAGATCAGCAGATTTTATAACAGCATTATTCAAACTAGTGGCATGTTTGGGTTGGGCTGGTCAACAAAGTATGACGAATCCCTTGAGGTATATTCTGATCAGAAACTGATCCGGTTCAACGCGCCGGATGGTCGGGCTTCATTTTTTGCCCGGTTCAATACGGACGATGATGTCCCCTTCAAATCATTTTCGCCGGGTGTAGATGGCAAAATAGTCAAAGACGGCAGTTTCTATTTTCTCAATTTTCACGATGGCCGCATTCATAAGTTTGACTCCATCGGCCGACTTCTGTGGCAAAGGGACCGAAATGGAAATCAAACGACGCTCAATTACACCGGAAGCGTCCTGACAAGCATTACCGATGCTGTTTATAGAACGCTTACATTTTCCATAAACAACGACAACGGAAAGGTATCGCAAATTTCAGACACTATGGGTTGGGTGGCGAATTATGAATATTGGTATGTGAACGACATTTTGACTGATCGGCTCAAGGCTGTTACTTATCGCGACGGCTCTAAATACCAATTCGAATACACCGATATCGTCGTAAATGGTCAAACAAAAACGTATCTTACTACCGTAAAAGATGCGTTTAACTACGTTCTCGAAACGCATCAATACGATAGTTCCGGCAGAGCCACGACATCCGAAAAACATGGTGGAGTTGAAAAATATACCCTTGTTTACGACCTATACGAAAACTATCAAAATTATACCCGAGTTACCGACGCACTCGGAAATGTGACGAAATATTACTTTTTCTCAATCTACGGAACAAACCTCATTACCAGAAAAAAAGCGGTATGTTGCGGCAGCGGGGCTGAGGATACTTATTATGATTATGACACGAGCAACAGTTGGTTAAGGTTTTTGGGCATAAACGAAATAGGTGGCCGTCAAACGTCCTATACCTATGACAACAATCGTAATGTCGCTTCGATAACAGATAACCTCGGAACACAGACTTTTACACACAATTTTTTGGGGCAGGTTTTGACTCACACGGACCGGATGGGCGGTGTTACGATAAATACCTACGACACTAACGGCAATCTGTTGACTACAAAGAACCCATTGAATCACACAACGACATTTGCTTACACTCCGACGCGCAAACAACTCGAAACTATAACAGACGCGCGAAACAAGACTACTACGCTGGACTATGATTCGTTCGGCAGGCTTACGCGCGTAAGAGATGCGTTAGATAAGCGCCTGGATTTTGGCTATAACGACCGCGCACTGGTAACAAGCGTGACAAACGCATCGGACGAAACTACTTCTTTCGGTTATGACGATAACAATCGGATCAATAATGTTACTTATCCTGATGAGAGCCAGATCAATGCAGTTTACGATCTTGCAGGGCGGGTAAGGTCGGTTACAGATGAGAAGGGTCATGCGGCAATATACGTTTATGATGAGGCTTACCGGATTACAAGGGTTACGGATGCACTAAACCACGCTACGAATTTTGGCTACGACCTGATGTCAAATCTGACATCGCAAACGGATGCTTTAGGAAATGTTACGAATTACGAATACGATACTTTCAATCGGTTGAAAAAGATCAAATATCCGCTTCCAAGTCCGGGAGCGTCGCCTCGGTTGGAAGAAAGCATTACATATAATCAGATCGGCGAGATAACATCGCACACCGACACGGCCGGACGCGTGACGAGCTACGCCTATGCTTACAGCCCGTTGCCTACTCCATCGCCAAATTCTCCGAGTGTTGTTAAGCGTTTGATAACTATCACCGATGCGCAAAATCATTCGACGCAGTTGACCTACAATGCCAGGATGCAGATGACAAAGGTCAAGGACGCACTGAACCAGGAATATACGTTCACTTATGATCCGCTTGGCAGAAAGCTGTCAGAGACGCGAGCGGGAACGACGAGGAGTTTTGGTTATGATGCCGTCGGAAATCGCACGAGCCGGACGGACTATAGCGGCAGGCAAACGAGTTATGCTTATGACGATCTGAACCGCCTGACGGCGGTTGCGTATAGCGGCTCGACGGATTTTGCAAATTATAGTTATGACGATCTGTCGCGGCTTGTTTCTGCCGAAAATCAACACGGAACGGTTGCGTTCACTTATGACAATCGGGGGCGACTCGAGACCGAGACCGATGTTTTTGGACATGTAATGGGTTATTCTCATGACGCGGCGGGAAACCGCATCGGGCTTACTCTCGATTCGAGTCCCCTGACGACGTATGTTTACGACAATGCTAATCGTCTGACCGCACTTACAGATGTATCAAACACCAATTATGTAGTAGAGAACCCTTTTACATTCGGCTATGACAATGCAAAACGTCTGATCTCGAAAACATCTCCAAACGGCGTAAATTCGACATTCGAATACGACGGGATGAGCCGATTGAAAAGGTTGAAACATACTAAAAACACGACGACGCTCTACGATGACCAGTTCACATATGACATTGCAAACCAGATAAAGACGATCACGGGGATCAACGAAACGAGAGACTTTGATTACGACGATGTTAACCGCCTAAGATCGGCGGAAACTGGCTCAGGCTCCGAGAGTTACGGCTACGATGCGGTTGGCAACAGAACGTCTTCGCATTTGACGGGGTATTATTTTATCAGTCCATTTAACCGGATGACGATTAATTTTCCGTTTCAGATAACTTATGACGATGACGGGAATACGACTTCGTGGTTTGACGAGACTGCGTTGACAACGGAGAGCGCGGGGCAAACGGTGAAAGGGTGGGATTACGAAAACAGGGTGACGCGGGTCAGTGGAGCGAACTCGCAGGTGATATATGCGTATGACGCTCTGGGGCGGCGTGTTAAGCGGACGAAAGGCGGTAATGTCACGAATTTCACTTACGACGGGCTTGATGTTTTGATGGATGACAATTCGGTTTCGGGCTTTACCAAGTATCAAAACGCTCCGGGCATTGACAACAAACTCAAGCAGAAAAACGGCGGCACTTCGAGTTATTTCCTGCAAGATCATCTCGGCTCGACGGTAGGCTTGGCAGACGCGAGCGGGAGCGTAACAGAATCGAATTCATACGATTCGTTTGGCAACGCGACGAACTCGTCATTCTCATCGCGCTACCAATTCACCGGCCGCGAATTCGACTCATTCACCGGCCTCCAATACAACCGTGCAAGATGGTATAACCCAAACATCGGCCGCTTCATCTCCGAAGACCCGATTGGGTTTTGGGGTGGAGATGTGAATTTGTATGGGTATGTTTGGAATAATCCGCAGAATTGGACTGATCCATCAGGCCACTCAGGCCGCATTCCGGTTGTCTTGACTGGCAGATATACGCCAGC
>JAYVFJ010000160.1:0-2187 GCA_043773225.1 Chloracidobacterium sp. | reverse complement strand
CTCACCAACCTTAAGATCCGAAACGTGGATCGCGTGCCCGGCATCGAGATCCGTCACGTCAACGTCGATTGACTCCGGCGTGTTGGCCGGTTCGCAAAGAACCTTGATCTCACGCATTGACTGCGAAAGCACAGCACCCTCTTCCTTCAACCCGACCGCTTCTCCGAGAAGATGGATCGGAACAGTCATTTCGATCTTTTCGCCCTTTGCAAAGCGGCGAAGATCGGCGTGGATCAACCGGCCCGTTACCGGATGGATCTGCCTGTGCTGGAAAATCACGTCATTGACGCCTTCGCCTTCGATATCGAGCGAAAACACAGAGTTAACACCCGCGTCCGTGCGAATGATGGCCGCAAGTTCGCTAAGTTGAGCAACCGCCGCAAGGCTCTCGCTTCCCCCGCCGTAAACGACGACCGGAATCTTGCCCGCGACACGCAGCCTGCGGTTGACGTTCTTACCGATCTCGGTACGCTTTTCAGCTTTTACTAAAATTTTGTCTGCCATAATCTTAAATAGTCGAGAGTCATGAGTCGAGAGTCTTGAGTCGGGAGTAAGAGCTTTCCTTCCGGCTCTCGACTCTCGACTCCAGACTCACGACTCGTTATATAAATAACGAAGAGACACTAGTCTCATCGTGAATCGATTTGATCGCCGAAGCCAGCAGCTTCGCAACGCTCAACACCTCGATCTTCCCACCGTCTTTCAACGGAATTCCATTCTTGCCAAGCGGGATCGTGTTGGTCACGATCACCTTTTTCAAATGCGACGTGCTTATATTTTCCTGTGCATTCCCCGAAAGGACGGCATGTGTAAACACCGCAAATATATCGTTTGCTCCCGCTTTATGGAGCGCTTCCGCAACCTTGCAGATCGTGCCGCCCGTGTCGCACATGTCATCGACGATCAGGCAGTTTTTGCCTCTCACATCACCGACGATGTTCATCACATCGGCCTCGTTTGCACGCTCGCGGCGTTTGTCGCAGAGTGCCAGCCCGGCATTCAACCGTTTTGCATAGGCACGGGCACGTTCCGCTCCACCCGTGTCCGGTGCGACCACGATCAGATTCTCAATCGGGTTCTCGCGGAAATAATCGACAACAATCGGCGCCGCGTAAAGATGATCGACCGGAATATCAAAAAAACCTTGTATTTGCGAAGCGTGCAAATCTATTGTCAGAACGCGTTCAGCTCCACCTCTCGTTATCAAATTCGAGACCAGCTTAGCGGAAATCGGCACACGCGGGCGGTCCTTCTTATCCGAACGTGCATAACCGAAATACGGGATAACGGCAGTCACTCGCTCCGCGGATGCACGCACAAATGCGTCTTCCATGATCAGCAATTCCATGATGTGCTGATCGGTCGGCGGACACGTCGGCTGAACGATAAATACATCCATACCGCGGACATTCTCTTCGATCTGGAAGTTAAATTCACCATCCGAAAACCGCGCCGTACTTGCCTTCCCGAGATCGCAGCTCAGATGCGTGCAGATCTCCTCCGCCAAACTGCGGTGTGCATTGCCCGAAAATATCTTTATCCCGCCCGTTACGCTCATGTCCAATAAACTTCAGTTGTTGTCTTGATGAACGGCAAACTAAAGTGTGCCGGACATTAAAAAAGCGAACCATCCTTATAGACAGTTCGCTCCGATACTAATGAATTGGCTGGGGCGGGAGGACTCGAACCTACGAATGCCGGATCCAAAGACCGGTGCCTTACCACTTGGCTACGCCCCAATGCTAATTTCAGAAACTAATCGGAAGCGAACTATGTCCAACAAACTTCAGTTTGTTGACTCTGCCTCAACAAACTGAAGTTTGTTGGACATTTCTTCGCGGTATTTATCCCGCGAAATAGTCGCTGCGGCAAACTTTCGCCAGTTGACCTGTATGTCAAGGGCTTTCATAGCTGCTTGCCGCGTCTCTTCTTTGTCAAATACTGCAAAAACACTTGCTCCGCTGCCGCTCAATAAAGCGGTTGCCGCTCCAAGATCGAGCAATGTCCGCTTTACCAGCGCAATCTGCGGATGAGCAATAAAAACTGTCGGCTCAAAGTCGTTATTCAATGCCGTATGCCGTAAATCCAGCGATTCGGCGTTAAAACGACAATTGAAAAGAATACGTTCCGACGCCTTGGTTGTCAAGTTCGGGGCGTTCAGGTCTTTGTATGCGCCAGCCGTCGAGA
>JAYVFJ010000159.1:0-5799 GCA_043773225.1 Chloracidobacterium sp. | reverse complement strand
TCCAAACTCCCGCCGGTTGATCGTCACCGGCTGGAATCCCGAAACCTGTGACGATGTTGCCCTGCCGCCGTGCCATACGCTGTTTCAATTCAAAATCACGGGCGGAAACGCGAGTGTGAACGAGCGTGCCGTAATTCATTGCCAACTCTATCAGCGCTCGGCTGATGCCTTCCTCGGCGTGCCGTTTAATATCAGCAGCTACGCTCTGCTCACGCATTTAATCGCTCACGTCTGCGGCCTCGAAGTCGGAGATTTTGTCCACACCTTCGGCGACCTGCACATTTATTCCAATCATCTCGAACAGGTCGAAGAACTCCTCTCCCGAGAACCAATGCCGCTGCCAAAACTGGAATTTGTTAATGCCGAGAATCTGAAAGGCCTCGACGGGCTGCTCAATTTCAAATTTGAAAATCTGAAACTAAATAATTACCAATCCTGGGGCAAGATCGCAGCACCGGTCGCGGTATAGAATACATATTTACATACATATATTTTATATGTATAATACTATCGGATGATCACTTGGGATGAAAAGAAAAGTAAAAGGGTTCTCAAGGATCATGGTATCGATATTGCGAAGATCGAGGATATTTTAGATGACCCATTTGCATTCGACTATGAAGATGATAAACACTCGCTCAATGAAAATCGTCGTGTGATTGTGGGAAAGACCGCAGCTTATGGGCTTGTTGCGATGGTTTATGTTGTACGCGGAGAGGATACTGATTGCGTTACGGCTCGGCGGGCAGAGCGATGGATGGTAAGAATTTATGAAAAACAGCGCAAAAGATATTGACGAGAATATTGATTTCAGCGAAGAGGCATTTAACAAGAGATTTCGTCGGGTCAGCATAGAAGAACTTCCTGAACCTGTCAGGAAAAGGCGCGAAGCGGCGAGACGAAAACTTAAAAATCGCGTGACCATATATCTCGATGGAGATATTGTATCTAAATTCAAGGAATCAGCCGAAAAAGAAAAGATCGGCTATCAGACCCTGATCAACGAAGCTCTGCGGCGGCTCGTTGATGCCAACAATAAGAAAATCGAAAAGCAGAATCTAAAGGACGACATGCTCAAGGACAAGAAGTTTTTGCGGAAATTGAAGACTGCCTTGGCCGCGTGACTTAATCGTTATGGGGCCAAGATCGCCGCACCGGCCGAGGTTTACTCGCCAAAGCTCAGTTCATCGGGAACAAGCAGCCGTGATCCATGATAGATCGTGAGGATTTCGACAACGGTTGATTGGACGCGATAAATTATTCGATAACTGCCGAACACGCTTTCGCGTATGTCTGGATTTTGAACTTCCGGCACAATTCTCCCTCGTAGAGGAAATGTCTCCAATCTTTCGACCGCAGCGATTAAATCGATTACAAAAAGGCTGGCGTAATGTTCTGAATCAAGAGCAATGTAAGCGGCTATTGCCTCAAGATCATCGGCGGCCTGAGGAGTCCATCTTATTTCACCCATTTGGACAATCGTTGTTTCACTTCATCATGAGAAATCGTTTCACCAGCGTCGGCCTGTTTGATGCCGCGTTCAATTTTTGCAAGCAGCAACAACCGCTCCATCGCATCTTCTATCTGAGCGTTGTCAGGCAAATCTTTTATCGCTTCAAGAACGAGTTCTCTTGTATTCATGAGTAAATAGTAGCACTCAAATATCAATAAAACTATATCTATTTTACATTCGGCGGGTGAGCGGTTTTTGTTCGGACTGCAATTCCCTCGTTACCCAAAAGAAAGACCTTTCGGGCGTCGTAGGTCGATGTGTTGACTGGCATGTAGGAGAGAAGGTATCGGTTCTTTCGCAGTTCGTCGCAGATGGATTTGGCCGCCGTTTGGGCTTCCTCGAATGGGAACACTTTGCCGCCGGTTTCTTCGGCTAGTTGGGTTACTACGGCCGAGGCTTTTGGTTGATCGCGGCGATAGGCTCCGCCGGTGCGGTCGGGGATTTGGAGCGAGTAAACGGTTATATTTTCGTTTTGCAGTTCGCTCAAAACCTTGTCAAAGGGCATCTTGCTGCCGCGATCCAGCCCGTCGCCGATCACGACTACCGCTGTCTTTCGCGTTCCCGGCATCAGGGGGAGCAGGACCTCTTTTATCGAGGAATGCATCGCGTCGAAAAGAAATGGATTTCCTTTTTTCCGAAACGTCGTGAGCGATTTTTCCATTTTCTTGGCGTCGTCGGTCCATTCCTGGATGATCTCGGCTTTTTCGTCGTAGGCGAGGACGAAAAGCTGGTCGCCGTCAAAGATCTCGTAGGCAAACTCCATCACTGCTGCCTTGAGTGCTTCGACCGAGGTGGGCAGCGTCTGCGAATTATCAACGAGGATGACGATCTTTGACGGACTCGGATCAAAGACGAGGTTCTTGATCTTTTGCTCGATACCGTTTTCGTAAAGGAATAGATCTTCGATCTTGATCGGGGCTGTTTTTTTATCGGTGCGCGAGACAGTTACGTTGAGAATCGTGCCGTCAACATCATTCCCGCGAGCGTTGCGCCGCGACTGCGCCGTGACGAATGACGCAAAAAGGATCAAGCAAATCGTCGAGAATAAAAATGTGCGTCGTAGAGTCGTCATTCTTTGCCGGGCTTTGCAGCGGTCTCTTTAATAGCCGGTTTGCTTTCGTCCTTGCTCTTTGATGCAGTTTCGCTCTTTGCGGTTGATTCGCCGGATGCGGCTTTCTCGCTTTTTTCGCTCTTGTCTGCTTTCTTGCCGGCGTAGTCGGTCACATACCAACCGGCGCCTTTGAATTGAAAACCCGACAGCGACCATTGCTTTTCAAGCTTGCCGTGGCATTTTTCGCACGTCGCCAGCGGCGCGTCCGAAACGCTCTGACGTTTTTCAAAGCTCAATCCGCATTGCTGACATTTGTATTCGTAAATAGGCATAAATCTTTTAAGTGAAAAATTAAAAATTAAAAATTAAAAGTGTAAGAACCAATCAATTGCTTTCACTTTTCACTATTAACTTTTCACTATTCACTACTTCGTGCGACTGTTCCGCAAGGAAACGCTCGGCGTCTATGGCCGCCATGCAGCCTGTTCCGGCGGCGGTTACAGCCTGACGATAATAAGAGTCCTGTGCGTCGCCGCAGGCAAAAACTCCGTCGATCTTTGTTTTCATCGTTCGCCCTTCGGTTTTTAGATAGCCGACTTCGTCCATATCAAGAACGCCTTTGAACAATTCGGTATTCGGCTTATGGCCGATAGCAATGAACACGCCCTGCGTTGGCAAAGTGCGTTCTTCATTTGTTTGATTATTAAGAATTTTTATGTTCTCAACTCCGGTTTCCTTGCTTCCAATAATTTCATTGACCTCAGTGTTCCAAAGGATCTCGATCTTTGGATGCGCGAGAACGCGGTCCTGCATAATCTTTGATGCTCGAAACTCTTGGCGCCGGTGAATCAATGTCACCTGCGACGCAAATTTTGTCAGAAACAAAGCCTCTTCCATTGCGGTGTCGCCGCCGCCGACAACGACTATCGGCTTATCGCGGAAAAAGAAACCGTCACACGTCGCGCATGCCGAGACACCGTTGCCGCCGAGTCCTTCGGGCACAGGCGCTTCACCCGGAATGCCGAGCCATTTGGCGGATGCTCCGGTCGAGATTATGAGCGTGTCCGCCTTTATTATCGTGGTTATCTCGCTGCTGTCCTCGCTTTCCTTGCCGTAAAGAGTAAACGGTCGCTGCGTTAAATCGACGCGATCGATCCAGACATTCATAATGTTCGTGCCGAATCGCACAGCCTGTTCGCGAAACTCATCCATCAGGATCGGGCCCATTATTCCCATCTTAAAACCGGGATAATTCTCAACATCGGTCGTGATCGTGAGCTGTCCGCCGGGCTGCGGCCCGTCAATCACGAGTGGCGCAAGATCGGCGCGGCCTGCATAGATCGCCGCCGTCAAACCCGCCGGCCCCGAACCTAAAATAACGACCTTGTGATGTAATTCTGTTTGTGACATATCAGATTCAGGCGACCCGCTCGTTTTGGATTTCCCTGTGCTTATAGTATAACTATGCGGTAATGGGTTCGTCTAATATCCCGATTTAGCCTCGTAAATTGTTGATATGTCCGTAAATGGTTACACAGACAGGTGTTTCGTGTTAAACTCAGTCTATTATCTTGTGCCGAAATTCTGACTTGATTTGAAAATGACCTCAATACAGCCCCAATTCGAGGAAAAGCGGTTCGCTCTCAGGATGGCCTTGAGGCTGCCTGTCGTCGTTTCAGGCCGCACTGAGGACGGCGCGGCGTGGAGCGAGCCGACCGAGACCGATGACATCTCAACGCTCGGCGCACTGTTTCAATTAAATCAATCCATCGCCGCCGGCGACAGTGTCAAAATCCGCGCGCACCGCCCGAACGGCACTCCCGTCGAGGTCAAGGCAAACGTAGTGCGTGTGATCCCCGCAAATTTCGGCACCTTGCGAGTCGGAGTTTCTATCGAAGATTCAAAAGAAAGCTGGCTGCGTCTGTTCGTCGCATGGATCGCCGACGATAATGTCGTCGAAGGCGTCGATGAATAAGTCCTACTAGATAATGCGAAAGGCATCTTATATCGTGCTCTTTGGAAGTCTTGGTCTAATGGTTCTTTGTGTGGCGTTATGGATTTTAGGATTTGTATTCGCTCCGAGCTTTGGAAATTTGATTCATTTACTTCTAGTGCTCGCCGTACTCACTTCATTCGGCGTGTTCGTCGGTTTAATTCTTTTGATAGTGAGTTTCATTAAGAAATAGATCTTGTCTAGCAATGTCAGATTATCAAACCATCACAGTCGAAAAGCGCGGCAAGCTCGCCATCCTAACGATCAACCGGCCAGACAAGCTCAACGCACTCACTAAGCAAGTTCATGCCGAAGGTGTCGCCGTGCTGGAAGAGCTAAAAAAGGATGACAGCGTCCGTGTTCTGATTATTACCGGCTCGGGCGAAAAGTCGTTCATTGCCGGCTCCGACATCAGCGAATTTGAGGGACAAACTCCTGTCACACAGCGTGACCTATTTCACACGAGCTCGCTTTACAACTCGATCGATGCATTTCCAAAACCGGTGATCGCAATGGTAAACGGATTTTGCCTTGGCGGCGGCAACGAGCTTGCGATGGCGTGCGATATTCGCATGGCGAGCGAGAGTGCAAAGTTTTCACAGCCTGAGATCAACCTCGGAATAATCTGCGGCGGCGGCGGAACGCAGCGTCTAACGCGCCTCATCGGCGAAGGCCGTTCAATGGAAATGGTGCTGACCGGCGACATGATAGACGCCGCGACCGCACACAAATTCGGACTAGTCAATCACGTATATCCTGCCGGCCAGCTCGAAGCCGAAACAATGAAACTCGCCGAAAAGATCGCCGAAAAAGCGCCTATCGCGCTTCAGCTTTCAAAAGAAGCCGTAAAATTCGCCTCCCGCTCAAACCTCGACGAAGGCCTCCGCCGCGAGGTCGACCTTTTCGCCATCTGCTTTTCAACCGAAGACAAACAAGAAGGCGTCGCCGCATTCCTCGAAAAACGAAAGCCCAACTTTAAAGGCAAATAACGGAAAGTGGACAACTGAAAACGGAAAGTGGATAATGTAAAATCGAATGCGGATCAGCTGTAAGCAGGTTAAGTCGGATCGGCCAACTTTCCACTTTTCACTTTCAGTTTTTCACTGATTTCGGGGACGTAGCTCAGCTGGGAGAGCGCTGCAATGGCATTGCAGAGGTCAGGGGTTCGATCCCCCTCGTCTCCACCAATCTCAAAATTGCACAAGCCCGCGCGTTAGCAAGGGCGATACACTCAAGTTGAAT
>JAYVFJ010000158.1:0-5435 GCA_043773225.1 Chloracidobacterium sp. | reverse complement strand
CGACATCTCGTCGAGCAAAGTTATCAACTCAACATTTTCCCGAAACGGCACCGGCAGATAATGTGCTCCCCACGGATATGAAACCGGCTCTCCTTTACTGCATTGAGATGTGCCGCCGATCTCTTTTTCTAGTTCGAGCAGAACGAAATCGTTAAGGTTATCCTTTTTGAGTTTCCATGCCGCAGTCAGTCCTGCAATGCCGCCGCCGATGATCGCAACTTTCTTGCTATCCCATTTATCGGCTGGGATGTCGAACGAACGGTTTTCCCGCAGAATGTGTCCAAGCAATGCACTCTGACCTATGATCTCACCTTCGGGAAATGCCCGCGGGACAGACATTCTACACGCCGCTGTCGCAAAAGGCAGGCCAAGAAAACTTATTAACAGATCTCTGCGAGAAATATTCACTTTCCGAACAAACTGAAAACTAAAAGGTTAAAATTGAAAACGGTTATTGCTCAAACCTCCGCCACTCTGTCTCGTAATAGCGCACCAACGCCTGATTATCTAATCGGTTTATTTCGATCTGGTCAGTTGGCTGTGCCGTATCGGTCGGAAACTCAAACATGGATGCAAAAGAATTTTTATTTAGAAATTGAAGTTCGACATTTTCGGGCGGTTTAGACGGCGTATCGAATGGCTGCATCTTTGCGAGAGCATAACCCCAAACACCAAAGCTCGGCACGGTTGTTTGAAAAGGTTTTACTGTAAATCCAACAGATTCAAGTGTCTTGATAATGCACCAGAACGAATTGCGTGCGATGAGCGGTGATGTTGTCTGAATTACTACAGATGAATCTGGTTTTAGTTTGGATTTCAGTAGATTATAAAAACGCGTCGTATAAAGCTTTCCGAGCGCGAAATTATTTGGGTCGGGAAAATCAATTATTACGATGTCAAAAGGTTCGATCTGCGTGTCATCAAGCCACACAAACGCATCGGCGTTGGTCACGTGCACACGCGGATCGTCAAATGCGTGTTTGTTTAGCTCACCGAGAGCCGGAACGGCGGACGAGACCTTTGTCATCTCGGGGTCAAGATCGACAAGTTGGATAAATTCTACTGAATGATATTTTTCTATTTCTCGTAATGCTAAGCCGTCGCCGCCGCCGAGAACAAGAACGCGTTTTGCGTCTCCTGAAAAAGCGGCGAATGCGGGATGCACAAGTGCTTCGTGATAACGATATTCGTCAAACGAATTAAATTGCAGATTGCCGTTGAGAAACAGCGAATGGCCGGTCTTTCCTTTTGTAACGACGATGCGCTGATACGGTGAGCTTTTTGCGTAAATAATATTGTCAACAAACATCGCGTCCTCAGCGAGCGTTGTTAGACGGTCGGCTTTAATAAACGCGATGACGAGCAGCACGAGAATTACAAAACCCTTGATCCTTAACAGCGTGACGTTTCGCTTGATGAGTGGCAGCAAAAGCCACGTTCCCCAGATGCCGACCGCGGCATTGAACATGCCGAAAAGTAAAGAAGTGCGATTTAAACCGAGCTTTGGAACGAGGAAAATCGGAAAGAGTAAGGACGCCGCAAGCGCGCCGATGTAATCGAAAGCGAGGACGCGTGAAACAAGGTCTTTGAAATCTAATTCATCTTTCAATATACGCATCAGCAGTGGAATCTCGAGGCCGACCAAAACACCGATGACAAAAACAATACCGTAAAGAACAACTGAGAAATATGAAAGATGCGCGAATGTGAGAAACAAAAGCGGAGCAGAGAATCCGCCGATAACCGCAACCGCAAGTTCGATCTCAACAAATTTTTCTGCGACATGCTTGTCGATGAACCGTGAAAGCCACGAACCGACGCCCATCGCGAATAGATAAATTCCGATAATCAGCGAGAATTGTGTTACAGAATCGCCGAGAACATAGCTTGAGAGCGTCCCGGCGAGCAGCTCATAGATAAGGCCGCAGGTGGCTATGACAAAGACGTTTAGAAAAAGTAGCGGAGCGCGTTTCATTTCAGAAATTCAAACAGGATAAACAGGATTGACAGGATTTAAAGACACATATCCTGCATCATGTCTATCCTGTTTGAATCCCTAGTTGCCCTGGATCGCCGAGGAAATTATCATCGCAACTCCTATGATAAGCGCGCCGATAATGATCGCAAGTGAAACATTTTGATCTTCTTCGATCTCTTTTTTTACAGAAAACGGCGCGACAATCACGACGATAAAAAAAGCGACGGCAAAAACTATCAGGCCGATGGCAACGAAGATGACGGTGGTCGCCAAGACCGGTAACAGCTCCTCAAGCTTGACGATCATTCCCAGAACCGGGGCAAAAGCTAAAAGATTGAACATTATTTTCCTCCACGAAAACCCGAATAAAAGAAAGGCACTCCCAAACGCGATTTGCTGCCCGAATTGGCAATCTCCCAGCCAAACCACGAGGCTGTCGCGTAAAACACAAGCACCCCAACACCGAAAACCATATATAGTTTCTTTAACATAAGCTTTTAATCATCCGAATCGCCGGAATCGCCCGATGTGCTGAACATGCTGTCTTTCCATCGTCTCGACTCAAACGAAAACTTTCTAATGAAACCCAAAACAGGAACAATTATCAAAAGCAGCAAGGCGCAGACAAAATTAACGCCGCGATTTACATTTTGCTCAACTTTTACCGAGACGGGCATCTGCGCCTGCCAATTTTGCCATGTTCCCTCGACACGCAAAGTGTATTTACCGGCGGGCAGAGACGAAAGCGTTGCGTCTGTCGATTTCGACCCTTCTGTCCAAGCGCCGTCGCTGTCACTGCCGCTGTAATATTCGACCGGAACATTGACCGACTCGACTTCCTGGCTTTGATCGTTAACGAGGTCAACGTCCAGATCGGCCCACGAGTTATCTACAGGCGCCGCGGCGGTGATCCGCACGTTGTTGGTCGCTTTAATGTCAAACGGCAAGCTGAATACGGCCTGCGCGGTCGTCGCATTTGTCATCGGAGGCAAAATGACCTCTTGATTGAGAGCTATTCTCGTCAATCCGCCCAATGGGATCATAAATATTGCTACTACAAACAAAAGCAGCAGCGGCAAAGCGCCCCAGGTGTAATAAAACTGTCCGGTAAACGGCTGATTTGGCGCCACGCCCCACGGCCTCGGCAAACCTGTAATGCCAAAGATCTTTTCGACCTCATCGTTGGTCATATACGTGCCCAACGACCAGTTCATCTCGTCCGCAGTCGCTTCTAATGAAAGCATTTTCGGCGCTGCAACATAATCGGCCGCCCTGACCGTTTCGCCCTGCTCGACGCGCCAATAAAATTCGCCCTGAACAAATTCGACGACCGCCTGCGCGTCCTGGAACAACTTGTATCTGTTGCCGTTGTAATCAACGGTGCTGCCAAAAGTCATTGCGTCATGACCAACATCGGCCGGATTTATCGGCTCGACAAAATTCCAATGATTGTCCGAGTGCACGAGCCAACGGAAGCCGACCATCGGGTTGTAAAGCAGATATTCGTGCCAGTAATAATGGATGTAGTCGATCGTCACGCTGCGAACTACAGCGCCGATTATCTTGTATTTAACATCGCCCGGAAAAATGCCTTCAGCGCCGATAGACAGCGAAAAATCGGGCTGGTCCGGCAGTGGATTTAGCGACTTAAAAAAGCTGAGATTGCCTTGATTTACGTCGAGGAGAGAATTGCAGTTTGGGCAGGTTACACGTTCGGCTTTGTCGGGAGCGATCAGATCGAGCGGCCCGCCGCAATTCGGGCAGCCCATTCCGACGGTTGAGACGCGTTTCGCTTCACGCTGCACCGGCTTTTCATCGCCGAGGCCGATCTCATCGAGCGTCACCTGACTGCCAACAAAAACCCAGGGCGGCTCAATGCTGTAATCAATGGTCGCAAAGGCGTTATTCTTTCCCGCGAGGTCAGCATACGCAAACTGCTCGCCCGGAGTTAACTTGTAAGGAATCTCACCGTCCGCAGCGACCGACTTTCCGCGTCCCTTTTCCTGCACCATCAACGGGGTCGGATTTGGAATTTCGGTAATGGTCTGCCCAAGCTGCAAGCCCTCAAATGTTGGCAAGCTGCCCGCAGGCATTGGCTGGTAAAACGTCATGTAAAACCGGCCCTGAGCCTCTGCCAGCCAGCCGACCCAGCCGTTTGCGAACGTCGCGTACCATTCATCCCAATAACCGCCGAGCTCATGTTTTAGCTGTGCGCGGCCGGTCAATTCGAATCGAGCATCTTTGTATTTGCCCTTAAGTCCAAGTTTTAGCGGTGATTCGGAATCGGCGATCTCGGCAACCTTGCCGAGGTCTTCAAGAGCACGGTCACTGCGCGCAATAGCCGAGCGGCAAAACGGGCACACCACAACTATCGTCGAACCGGCTTTGAACTCGATCGGGCCGGCGCATGACGGGCAATTTACCTTGAGGACGCTCATTGCTGACCTCCACCGACAATTTCAAATTTGAGATCTGAAATTTGAGATAGTCTTTCTCCGCGTTCGATCTTTGTAACCGTCACATTCGACGCGCCTAAAACTGATTGCAGATTGGTATCCCAATCCCATTCCGGCCTTGAACGACAGCAGTATAAATTGAAAGTTGCGATGCCGTGTTCGGGATATGTGTGGCAGGCTATGTGCGATTCGGTGAGTGCGATCAAACCTGTCACACCGCCTTCGCCGTCGAATTTATGCCATACAGCGCCGACCGATTTTAAACCCAAGTCGGCGATGAGGTTATCGAGAACAGAGCGCAACTTTCCCTCGTCGCGTAAAGCGGCTCTGTCACATCCTGCGGCCTCGACCAACCATTCAGTACCAACGATCATCGGCTTAAAAAATCAATTGCTCAGGATTGTTCGGAATCAGACATCATTAAAAAATGCGAGTGAGTTATACTGCAAATAACTGACGTATGTCGAACAAAACTATAGCTAAAATTTTCGGTTTTGTCATTTCAGCGGCGTTTATCGCCGTCTTTTTTTCTGCGTGTTCCAATGTTTCGTCATCAGACAACAAAATTTCGGCGGCGCAGTCGCATTATAACAAGCCAAAAATAATTGGAACGATCAAAAACGCCGACGTTACGGAAAGCAGTGGTTTGGCTGCTTCGAAATGTAAGGACAATGTTCTTTGGACGCATAACGATTCGGATGACGGCCCATTCATATTTGCCGTAAACAGCGCCGGAGAAAGCCTCGGCACATGGAAGGTTAAAAACGCCGAAAACGAGGATTGGGAAGACATCGCCGCTTATAAAGACAAAACCGGACAATGCTATCTCTACATCGGCGAGATCGGTGACAATAAATTGAAACGCGGCAAACAAGCGGTCTATCGCGTCCGGGAACCAAACATCAAAGCAGAAGACGCAAACTCAAACAGCAAAAAACCGCTTGAGACCGAACCTGCCGAGATCGCTAAATTTGAATATCCCGATCAGCTTCAAAACTCGG
>JAYVFJ010000157.1:0-9052 GCA_043773225.1 Chloracidobacterium sp. | reverse complement strand
GTTTATTGTCGTCGCCACGCAGAATCCGTCTGAACATCACGGAACATATCCGCTGCCCGAATCGCAGCTTGACCGGTTTATGCTGCGGCTGCACATGGGCTATCCAAACCTCGAAGACGAACGCCGCATCCTGCGCGACCGCGAGAGTGTAAATCCCCTCGACGACGTTCAGCCGGTAATGACGCAGGCGGACATTCTCGAACTACAGCAATTGGTTTCCGAGGTGCGATTTGACGAGTCGTTGCTCGATTATCTGCTTCAGATAGTTGACGCAACACGTCGGTCAGAAGCTCTGGAACTCGGCATCAGCCCGCGCGGAACGCTCGCGCTCTTTCGCTCGGCCCAGGCGTTGGCGGTTATCGAGGGGCGCGATTTTTGTATCGCCGACGATATTAAACGGCTCGTCGTGCCGTGTTTCGGCCACCGCATTATCGTAAATTCACGCACCGGCGTTCTACGCCAGCGAACCCGCGAAGCTGAGCGCGTCCTGAAGGATATTTTGCAAAAGGTCAGCGTGCCGATCTAAGATTATTTACCGCGAAACACACGAAAAAACGCGAAAGGAATGAAATCTAATTTTTCGCGTTTTTTCGCGTATTTCGCGGTCAAAAATTCCTTGTTATGAAGATCAGTGCCTTAACAGAATTATTTAGTGTGCGCGATCTCCGAAATGCCGCGCTCGGCGTCATAGTTATATTTGGCGGCATCGGGCTTTCTCTTGTTACTCTTTACGCTCATCGAACGGGCAACATCAGGCTTGCGGGCATTTCGGCGGGGCTTTCGCTTGTCTTTGTCCTGCTTATTCTGATATTTGTCGTTCCGCCGTTGGCTCGCAACGCGGGGCGCGAAGCGTCGCAGATGAATCTGCCGTTTGAATTCACAACCGGCGGAGCGATAATGCTTGTGCTCGTCATGATCGTCGGTTTTTCGGCATGGAATACTGGCAACAATTTACTGTTTATAGTGCTTTCGTTTTTGCTCGCGGCGATGCTGGTTGGGTTTGTCGCCGGACATATTTGTTTGAAAAGGCTCGATGTCAAGATGCGTTTTCCCGAGACGATCTTTGCCGGCGAAGCAACCCCGATACTCGTCAGCCTGCATAATCGAAAACGCATTTTCCCCGCGTTCTCCATTGTCGCAAAAGTCCGCGGCAAAGAACGCGAACGGTCAATCGCAGACGACGATCTTAAAGCAATATTGCCGCGATGGATAGCTGAACGCATTGGCCGCTCCAAAGTCGTCCGCCGAACGCTGTGTCATTTTGTCTATGTCGGACGCAAACAAACCGCCGAGTCAAAAGCCGAGCACATCTTTCCGCATCGCGGACGTTTGATAATCAAAGATTTTGAGCTTTCAACCAAATTTCCGTTTGGTTTTTTTAACCATCGCCGGCGGCTGCCGGCACGCGAGACTGAGTTGATCGTGTTTCCGCGTTTTATGTCGGTTGCCGAACGCATTGACGACACGCCTCTCGACACAGGCCAAATTGCCGCCAACAAGCGGGGATCGGGCCAGGACTTGCTTGCCTTGCGCGAATACCGGCCAAATGACGATCTGCGAAGCATCGACTGGAAAGCGACCGCCCGCGTTCAGACATTGACGGTGCGCGAATTTGCCGCCGATGATGACAAACGCGTGACCGTCATCTTAGATGACCGTCTGCCAAAAAATAAACAAAAAATGCCGACGCTACGAGAAAAACTCGACGCCGAGCAAAGCGGCAAAGGCGTTATTATTTCCGAACAATTTGAGAGAGGCGTGCGACTCGTCGCAGCGCTTATCAGCCGGTTTGCAGACGAGGACTCGAGCATCAGGCTCGTTATCGGCAGCAGCGTCGGCGAATTTGGCGCGGGCCGCGGCCATCTTCACGACTGCCTGAGGCGGCTTGCCGTTGCCGATCCTGTGTTTGCTGATAATATTCTGTCCGCACAGGAAATTGGATTCGAAGATGGCAAAGAACGAAATAACAGCCACTATTATTTTGTTACGGCAAACGGAGTGAAAACGATCTCGCTAGATGACATCCAAAACTATGAGGTGATTGAATTTTAGGTAGGATGTTTTTGATTATAGAGATTACTGATCTTCGAGCCGTCTTCCGGTTCGCGTTTCAAACTGTTCCCACATCGCGGGCACCTCATTTGTTGATTCGTCTCGTGTGACACGTTCAATTCGCCACATCGGAAAGAAATTATCCGACATCTGCAAATGAAGCTCGCCGGCTGAGATCGCCCGGCACCAATCATCAAAATAACCAAGATCGATAGACCTTATAGAAATACCAGAAGGGTTTATCTCATTGACGATCCCAAGCAGCTTTTCGCGTGGGGTGTGCAGAACGGCGATCACTATGTCTCCGGGTTCGATCTTCATGAATGAATTTTCGCCGATTCGAATCCGTTGCACAAGCCCGCGCGTGAGCAAGGGCGATACATTCAACGCGCGAGTATCGCCCTTGCTTACGCGCGCGCCTAGTGCATCGCATTCAAATTTTCTTTAAACTGAAACTGCGATGCATATCTCTAAGATCGAGCTTGAGAATATTAAATCTCATGTCTCTTCAACATTTGAATTTTCGCGCGGGACGACCGCGATCACCGGCGAGAACGGCGCGGGTAAGACTACGATTATCGAGGCGATCGCGTGGACGCTTTTTGATCTGCTCGAATACAAAAAGGAAGATTTTGTCAGACGCGGTGCTAAAAAAGGCTCGGTCAAGATCACATTTGCGAGCGGCCTCGACGAACGCGAGTATGTTGTCTATCGTGACAGTGGAACAGGTTACAACGTCACTGATCCGCGTCTGCAGTTACGCATCGCCGACAAAAAGGAAGAGGTTTTCCGTTTTCTCTGGCAGCATCTCGGCCTCGAACCCGGAACTGATTTGAAGTCTTTGTTCCGACAGGCCATCGGAGTACCGCAGGGAACATTTACGGCTATCTTTCTGGAAGGAGCAACTGAGCGAAAAACAGCTTTTGACAAACTCCTTAAGGTCGAAGAGTATCGCCAAGCCGCCGAAAAACTGCGCGACACATCGCGCTTTCTCGATCACAGTTTGGCAGGAATCCGGGAAAGTATTGCGAGAGGTGAAGGTGAACTGTCACGCTCAGAAACAGTAACGGCCGAGCACAATACTGTAAAGGAACACATCGGTCAGTTAACTTTTCAGACAGAAAACTTCTCCGCCGAATTATCCGAAAAAAAATCGAAAGTAAAACTTCTTGACGAGCGGGAGCAGCAACTTGCCAATCTTAAAACGTCACTTGAACGCAGCCGTTCGGACAAAGAGAAAGTAGAAATTGTTGTGCGGCAGACTGAAGCTGCCCTAAAGCGAGCAGCCGAAGCATCAGTCAGGCTCAAAGACAGTCGCCAAGGCCACGAACAACACTTAGCGGCTCTCGGCAAACTCACCGAACTTGAACGAGAACGCAAACACCGCGATCAACGAAATTCGGAACTCGCTAAAACCGACGCCGCTATCGTGAATGTCAAAGCTGAACATCGCAGATACGAACAGGAACTAAAAAACATCGCCGCTGCTCGCCAAGAGATCGAGGAACTTCGGCCAAAAGCCGAAGAACAGTCAAGAATCGAAAATGAGATCGACGAGCACCGCAACAACATTGCACGCGCCGGAAATGCAGAGGAAAGAGTCACGAGCATAACAAATGAACTGAACAGGCTGCGTGTCAAATATGCTGAAAATAAGAAAAATTTGACCGAGGCAGAAGAAAAATCTCGTGCCGGAAACAACTTGCCCGAACTGGAAAAAACTAATGAGTCGCTGGTCAATAGTTTGGCTCAGCTTCGCGCCGATCTTGAGCTTGATGAAAAGTTTAAGAGTGAAATCCGTGATGGGTTTTGTCCTATTATAGCGGCAAAATGTTTAAATATGAGTGAGGGTGAAACGCTTGAGGAATTTGTATCGAGCCAGTCCGTAGATACAAGATCTAAAATCGCAGAACTGGAAAAACAACACGAAACTATCATCAGTAAATTAAATCTTGCCCGCGAAGGGCAGCAGTATTTGACCGTGATCGAAAGTTACAAAAAACAGAAGGAACATCACGAGGCAGAAGGAAAAGAACTGAATGAGAAGAAAAACTTTCTCGCGTCGCAGCATCAGGGACTTAATACGTTTGAAAAGCAAATGTCCGAGGCAGTTGCTCGTCTAAAATCATTGGCCGATCCTGCGGCACGCATTCGCGTGCTTGAGAAAAGTTTGATCCGCGAGACTGAGTTGCGATCAGGTTTGACAAATGTTGAGAGCAATCTTGAACGGCTGGAAAGCGAGCGTAAATTGCTCGTCGAGCAATTGGACGAATTCAAAGATTTTGACAAGCACTGGTCGCGATTAACTGCCGAACGCGACGCCACAATCGCGGCACACCGCAATTTTCTGGCAAATGAAGCCGAGTCTTCCACGCTTGAGGCGCGTAAAAACGAACTCCAGGCGACCATGGACAGGATCGCTGCAGCCACATCCGACATGGAAAAAGCTCAGGCAGCTTTTGCGTCAGCGGGTGACGGATACGACGCCGAGCGGCACAATATCGAGCGAATCGAACTATTGAACTCAGAGAGGCGGCTTGCCGAGACTCATGCAACATACAAGGCGGTGCAAAAGCGCGAAGAGCAGCTTGCTACCGAGCTAAAAAGATTTGCCGAGCTGCGGAAATCGCTGCAAACCGAGTTTCGGGAAAAGGAAAGACTTGAGACCGTAGCGGAAACAACGGCGTTCATTCGTGATACGCTCAAGGAAGCGGCACCGCGTGTCGCCCGCAATTATGTTTATCACGTCTCGCTCGAAGCAAATCTGATGTTCCGCGAGATCACGGGCAACGCCGAGCGGACATTGAAGTGGGCGGAAGATTATTCGATCCGTTTGGAAGAAGACGACTATGAGCGCCCCTTTCAGAGCTTTTCCGGCGGCGAACAAATGGCAGCGGCTTTGTCGGTCAGGCTGGCGTTGCTAAAACAATTGACCGATATTCGCCTCGCGTTCTTTGACGAGCCGACGACCAATATGGACGCCGAACGCCGCGAGAACTTTGCCCAGCAGATCAGTCGCATTACACATTTTGACCAGTTGTTCGTAATCTCGCACGACGACACGTTTGACAGCTATGTGGATAATGTAATTGCGATCTGAGAAGGAAATTTCAAACAGGATAGAGAGGATAAACAGGATTTTTCCTAATCCTGACCATCCTGTATATCCTGTTAAATAATCTTTTTATGAAGAAAGTCACCATAGTCTGCGACGGGTCGAGTCTTGGCAACGGGCGAGGAAATCCGCGTGCGGCGGCGGTTGCGCTGCTTGGGTTCAAGGGACTTTGGAAAGCCGTCGGCGAATATTTGGGCAAGGCGACAAATCAGCAGGCCGAGATCGCCGCGGCGGCGATCGGGCTGGAAAATTTGAAGGAGCGCTGCGACGTGACGCTGATGTCGGACTCGCGCTACGTCGTTGAGACGATGGGCGGCACTTGGAAACGAAAAACCAATCACGAATGGTGGCGGCGGCTCGACGCGGCGGCGGAAAAGCATGAGATCAAGTGGCTGTGGGTAAAGGGGCACGACGGACATATCGTTCAGGAAGTCGCCGACACCTTAGCACGTCAGACGGCAGAGCTTGGGCGCGTTGACACAATGATTTTAGAAGAAGGTGCCGCCGATCTTGGTGTGACGGAAATTTAGCCACAAGAGGCACAAAAAACGCAAAATAGAAAAAGATTTGATGCAATTGAACTTTTGTAAATCCATTATTTTTTCTTTTGCGGTTTTTGCGCTTTTTTGCGGCCATTCTTTCGTGATAGCGCAGGGCGGCAGTCTTGGGTGGGCTTGGCAAAACCCTTTGCCGCAGGGCAATCCGCTCACTTCTATTCATTTTTCAAGGAACAAGGAGACCGGTTTTGCGGTCGGCTCCGACGATACTATATTACGCACGACGGACGGCGGCTTTCACTGGGAAAGGCAGTCGGCTCCGGCCGCCAACGTGATGTTTTCCGACGTTTTTGTTCGCAGCGACAAGAGCGCATTTATCGTCGGATCGCGCGGCACGGTGCTATTGACCAATGACGGCGGCAGCAACTGGAAAACAGTTGCCGTCGGAACGCGCGATCATTTTTACGGCGTCGATTTTGCCGCGACGGACGCTAATGTTGGCTGGATATGCGGCACTTACGGACGCATTCTCAAAACATCGGACGGCGGAGCGACGTGGAAAACCATACCGTCCGGCACGACCGAACATCTGCTTAAAGTTTCCGCTTTCGACGCCGCCAAAGCCGTAATCGTCGGGTCGAACGGCGTCATGCTGACGACAAAAAACGGCGGCGATTCGTGGGCTGTCGCAAACCCTTGCGGAACAACGTCTGTCATTTCGGGCGCGGCCTATGTCAATCCAAAAAATATCATCGCCGCAGGCTACAACGGCTGCGTCGCCCGCAGCTCCGACGGTGGTGACACATGGCAAATTCAAAATATCTACAGCCGCGCCGATCTGCTTTCGATCTCGTTCGCCAACGAAAAAAACGGAGCCATGACCGACGCTAACGGGTCGGTGTGGCTGACCGGCGACGGCGGCACGACGTGGCTGCCTTTTAATGTTCGGACAAATCCAAAACTCGTCGCCGTGCATTTTACCGACAACTTTACCGGCTGGGCGGTGGGCGAAAACGGCCTCATTCTTCGCACCGACGATGGCGGATATAGCTGGCAGCGCCTTTCGCAAGGCGGCCGCGAAGACGTCAACGACATAGCATTCCAAAACGACGAGATCGGCGTCGCCGTCGGTTCGAGCGGTCGGATTTGGATCACAAACGACGCCGGGCGCGAGTGGCTGCCTGTTTTTGCCGACATCAATAAATCGCTAAATGCCGTGTTTTTTTTCGACGGCAAAATGGGGTGGACTGTCGGCGACGGCGGCACCATTCTCAGAACAATAGACGGCGGTGCAAGCTGGGTCAAGTCGGTTTCAGGCGTGACGGATGACCTGTTCGGCGTTAATTTTGTGTCGAATAAGGTCGGCTTCGCCGTCGGAGCGAACGGCGTTATTTTGCGGACAACGTCGGGCGGCGAGTACTGGGAACGCGTAGAGTCGGGCACGCGGCTTTGGCTGGAGGACGTAAAATTCATAGACGAAAAACGCGGCGTCGCCATCGGCGACGGAGGCACGATCATCATCACCGACGACGGCGCCTTGACATGGAAAAATGTAAAAACAAACGTGCGCGAAAACTTGTATGCCGCAAGCTTCTTTGACGAGCGGAACGGCTTTGCTGTCGGCTCCGGCAGCATCATTCTAAAAACGTCCGACGGCGGAGCAACGTGGAAAGACGTCGAATCGCCGTCGGGAAATAATCTGTTCGCCGTGCAGATGTTCGGCCCGGCAAGCGTCATCGCGGTCGGCGATTTTGGCACCGTTTTGATAACCGAGGACGGCGGCAAGACCTGGGAAATGCAGCCTAATGTCACCGGCCGAGTCCTACAGGCAGTCGTGCATCGCGGCGGCAAAAACCTTTGGATAGCCGGAAAAGGCGGCACGATTTTGAAACGCACCGAACCGCTTTCGCCGCAAAAAATAGAATTTTCAAAACAGCGGCCTGTGTTGAAAACCGCTTCGCCGCGAGCCAAACCAAAACCGCGCGTCCCGCTTGTTACCATTACGGACGACGGTGATATTCCGCTCGCCGTTCCGCCAAAGAAAACTAACCCATCGAAATGATTACTGCTATCCATTCTCCTTTAATTTCAAATTTGAAATTTGAGATCTGAGATTTAAGATTTGAACTCTCAGATTTGAAATTTGAAATTTGAAATTTCTGAAGCTCGCCTGCGATAATTTCCTGCTGTTCGGCTAGAATGCCGGAAAGCAGGAGCAGCTTTCCGGTCTTTTCTAAAAGCATCGGGAGCATCGGCACGATCACGTCTATCGTCAGATTCGCACATACAAAATCGAATGACGGCGTGTTATCGTCAATCGAACCTTCTACAAACGCGATACGCTCACCGACTCCGTTGGAAACCGCATTTTCTTTTGCGATCTTTATCGAATCCGCGTCGGTGTCGAATCCAAAAATTTCTGCCACAGAGTTTACAGAGTTTTTGGGACTGACCTGATTTCTTTTCTCATCTTTCTCTGTGCTCTCTGTGGCTAACTTCGCCGCAGCTATTGCCAAAATTCCCGTTCCTGTGCCAACGTCGAGAAATGTCTGGTCTGCTTTGTAATTGTCACTGATCGCCTGTAGGCAAAGCTGCGTTGTCTCGTGCGTTCCGGTGCCGAACGCCATGTTCGGCTCGATGCGGATTACGATCTTGTCGGTCTCGCCGACCTCGGTCCACGGCGGAGCGATGATGAACTTCCCGATCTGCGTCGGTTTCCAGTGCTTTTTCCACTCGGCGAGCCAATCGGTTTCTTCGACGATGCGGATTTCAATGCTTTTTAGCGCGTCCCGTTGAAAACCATAAATCATCAACGACTCATCAATGGCGGCGCGAATATCGGCATCATGCGGCAGCGTTTCAAAAAAACCCGTCACGAGTTTCAGTCCATCTCCCGTCTTTCGCATTCCGTCGATCTCGGTGCCGAGAGAATCAAGTTGATTGAGCGCCGATTCGATCGCCTCCGCAGCCTCTGTTTCAACTGTGATGTCCAGCGCAAACCAATTTTTCATTTTTTCTAACTATCCGGCTAGCAGCTGGCAGCTAGTGGCTGGCGGCTAAAATCAAAACTTTTGAAGTTCCCGAATACATGAGCGTCCCTCAAGTATCATGGTATGTTCCAGCTACTAGCCGCTAGCTGCTAGCTGCCAGCCAATCTCTTACTCCCTGATACCAATGTCGTCGAGGTCGCGTTCGCGGTTGCGCCAATCTTCGACGACTTTGACGAAAAGTTTTAGAAACACTTTTTTGCCGATCAGTTTCTCAATGTCCATTCGAGCCTTTGTGCCGATGTCCTTTATCCGCGAGCCTTGCTTGCCGATGACGATCTTCTTTTGAGAAGACTTTTCGACGTAGATCGCACAAAATATGGTCGTCAATTTTGGATCGG
>JAYVFJ010000156.1:0-2277 GCA_043773225.1 Chloracidobacterium sp. | reverse complement strand
CCCGTCGCTCCCTTTACTAAATTTGCCCCGCCAAGGCCCATGAACGACGTCCCTTCGACCATGAGGATAACGTCGCTAAGGGCGGGCAGATACGCTCCGCCCGCGACGCACATTCCCATCACGGCGGCGATCTGCGGCACCTTCAGGTATCGCCGCATTATCGAGTTGTAATAAAAGATGCGCGCGGCCCCGTATTGGCCGGGAAAGACACCGCCCTGATATGGCAGATTCACGCCCGCCGAATCGACAAGATAGATAATCGGCACACGATTGCGCATCGCGATCTCCTGCGCCCGCAATATCTTTTTTATCGTTTCGGGATACCACGCACCGGCCTTGATCGTCGCGTCATTAGCCACCACGACACATTCGCGGCCCTGAATCTTGCCAACCACCGTCACAACCGCCGCCGCCGGAGCCTGGCCGTCGTATTGGTCGTAAGCTACGAGGAGGCCGATCTCTTGCTGGAAAGTATCCGGATCAAGCAGCAGGTCGATGCGCTCACGCGCGGTCAATTTGCCCTGTTTGTGGATCTTTTCGATCTTGTCACGACCGCCGCCGAGTTTGAGTTTTTCCTCACGCAATAAATATTCGTCAGTAAGTTTTTTTAGTCGTGACATTATTTATAGATCTTAAAAAATCCTTTTCGTTTCAGGCCAAGTTTCAGCTTTTTGTCATTCGTCCAAAGATACCCTTCATTTTCGAGTGCCAATGCGACAAAAGACATATCTTTTATATCAACATCACGACATAATCTATTTGCTTCAACCCAACTGCCAATTGAAATTTGTTCGTCGTTAAAAAGATAAATACGATCTATGAGTAATGATAATAGGCTTAATACTGAATCTTCAGGAAGATTGGATTGAGTAAAAATTCTCGGGGCGTGTTTAAAGAGTTCCGTGACAATAAATTTAGGTGCGACCAGTGAGATTTCGGAATCAAGTAATCGTACTAAAAGACCCGAATCCCCTGAAATAAGCGCTGTAATTATGACATTAGTATCAACTACGACTCTTACTTTCATGCTCGTTGATCATTTTCAAAATACTGTCTTTATTGCAATCCCACCATGATTCTTTCATTTCCTCGGAAATTTCTTCCGCTAGATTCTCAGCTTCCTTTAATGTCATCTTTCTTTTTCTTGAAGACAAAACAACCTTAAAAAGTGAGATCATCTCTTTAACTTCTTTCGGCGGGATATTTCCAACCGGTATATTTACCGTAAGTATTTTGTTGTTTAAGGTCATTTCCATGGCAAGTGAAATTTTATAACATTTTACATTTGAGAAAAAGCAAATGATTTTAATCACTTATCACAAACGTCGGCACCATTCCTCCGCCGGCGGTTACGTTTGCCAGCTCGTTGGAAGAAAGTCGCGTAAACGCCGAGCCGACTTCGCCGAGGAAGAGCAGCGGGTCGAGATCTACGAGCTGCTCGACCATTTCCCAGTTTCCGTCGTCGTCTGTGATCATCGGGAAAGTTTCCTTTGCGGTTTTTACGCGTTCCTGAATTAGATAATCGCCGTCTTTTAGCGCATTGGAGATCGCGTCGTCCCATTCGGCGGTGCTCGAATTCCAACCAATGTATATTCCGTGACCGCCGTAATCATCGTTTGGTTTTAGAACGAGTTTGTGCGAATTAGACCGAGTCCATTCGACAAGATTGATCGTCTCGCCCTTGTTTTCCGTCGTTTCTTCGCGAAACATGCGCGTCCAGGGAACATGTTTTTTTATCGCGGAAAGCTCTTCGTCGCTGAAAAGGTGTTTGTATCGCTCATTTGTCAGCACGGCGAAGATCGCTTTTTTGTGGACGAGTTTGCCGCGAAAGCTGTTGACCATGCAGACCGCCCCGGCACGATACGCGTCGAGCAACGCGCTTTGTAAATCCATTATCGGGAGATATTCGTTGACCAACAGGCGTTTGTAAACAATGTCGATGACCGTGCCGTCGTGTTTTAGAAACTCTCCGTCAAACTCGAGCGTGTCGGGCGAACAGATTATTGCTTTATGTCCGTTGGCTTCGAAATACTCTTTGAAAAGCTCGAATTCCTTGATAGTCGGCAGGTCTTTGAGATCGACAATCGCAATTGTTGGCTCGCGTTCAGGCCGGCGACCAAGGAATTCTTCGTAGCAAGTGAGCAGAACATCGAGCATTTTCGATCTGCCCTCAAGACCGCGAAGTTCATATCGCTCGCCAAACTTCTTCATCACGGGCAGAGATTGAAAAATCTGTGTGGCCGAATCTGCAAAAGCAATTCCCGCCGGACTTTCGCC
>JAYVFJ010000155.1:0-7280 GCA_043773225.1 Chloracidobacterium sp. | reverse complement strand
ATGAAGGCGAGCCGCGAGTTATGGTATCTGAGGGTAGAGTTGAGATCTCATATTGAATGCGGAGCGGGGGCAAGCCCGCCTTCCTGACTGTTCTGAGGGGGCTTGAGTGATTTTTTTAGCTTGGTCAATTATCAAGTTGGGGGAAAGCAATAACCTGTAAAACTTGCAGTTTGGAAGGCGGGCTTGCCCCCGGCTTTAGTCCTTGAAAGGTTAAACCCATCATTTATAAAGGTCTTTTTCGCTTCTTGCGGATTTGATGATGCGGTCGAGTTTATAGCGGTAGAATGACGGTTTGTTGGGTTCGTTTGGGGCTTTTTCGCGCAATACTTCGATCTTGTAAAAGCGGCCGGGTTTGAAATCGAAGCCGGTTATCGGGTCGGTCAGAACGTGCCAAATTGAGTTTCTGTCGCTTTTGATCTGCAGGCATTTTGAAGATGATTTCGGGGAGCAACGGGCCATCTGTTTGTGGACGAAAAAGGTTTGGCGGTCTTCTTTTGTGGGGATTTCTTTGACCGGTTCAGCGGCACGCTGAAATCGCAAAAAAGCCGATGTTTTGGGATTGATTATGGTCAATATGCCTTTTTCCAACGAAAATTGCGACGAATTTTGCAGCGTGTCCAGAAAGCGGCTTTCAAACTCAGCTTCGGTTTCCGGGCAGCTTCTTTCCGTCCATGTCAGCGGTCCGATTTTAATTTTATTGCCTGATCCGATATCAACGGTGCCTGCGTAAAGATTGCACGCTGATCTGCCGCCGATCTGTTTGTTGTCAGTGATCGTGAGATCAATCGTCATTTTTTCGATCGGGAATTCCTGCATCGGCGAAAAATTATAGCCGGTCAGTTTCCATTTGCCGTTGATGTCGCCATGCGACGCACCGCGCGTAACGCAGGCGTTGATGAGGATCAAAAGGCCATAGATCAGGATCAGTTTGGTCATATTAATTTTCATAATCACGCTCACCCTTTTACAGAACGGTTTTACAGATCATTCTTGCGTGATTTGACCCGCGGTTTTCAGTTATCCGGTGTGCAGTAGAGATCCAAAATGCTCGACGAATTTGTCCGCTCCATAATGAGATGATAAAACCCGTCAATGAGAGCGTTCTGTCCCGCTTTTTTTGGCACCGGCGTGTTCCATTTCAATACTTTTAATCCGGCTCGTTCGACCAACGCCCGCAGCGTTTCGGGCGAAAAGAAAAACAGATGATGCATCGCTGCGTAATGACGCCAGCGGTGCGATTTTAAATGTAAACGGCTCTGCAGGTTTTTCAGACGCGGGCTTAATCCGTTGATATTTGGGACGCTGATGTAAAGAACGCCGTTTGGGTCTAACAGTTCGCGGCAAATTTTTAGTTCGTTCAGAGGGTCCTGAGTATGTTCGAGCACATGATTAAGCCGGATGAGATCAAATCGGTTATCACCAAAATCAATGTCCTGCAGCCGGCCTTCCCACAGCGGGCAATCCAGTTCGCGGGCATCCGGCGACAGCTTGATGTCGGCACCGGCGATCTGCCAACCGGCCTCGCGGGCAAAATCGAGAAACGCGCCGTTGCCGCAGCCGATATCGAGAACCTTTTTGCGATCGCCGAGCAGCTCTTCAAAATCGGCAAGCTGGCGGTTTATATAATGCGCAGTCTCAGCCGACGGTTTGTTCCCTCCGTCGCGCTTTGGAAAATAATTGTCGGAATAAACCTTGTCAGCTAACTCGTCAAAACTTAATCGCGGCGAAACGAATTCGAGCGAGCATTTCTCGCACCGGCATAATGTAAACCCCTGATAATCAAGCGCAAAAGGCTCGGGCGAAATGCCGCACATCGGGCACAATACTTCTTCAGTCGGCACGAGATCGCCGCTGGTCACTGCCGCTGCTTTGCCAAAAAATGTGTTTGTCGCGTTCGGCATCGTTACTTTAGTATATGCTAAATAATGAGAAAAACATTACATCAACAAAAGAAGCCCGAAGCATGTTTTTGCTCCGGGCTTGTTAACTTTGGGCCGAGAAAATTACCAACGGTTCGAGCGTCCGCCGCCGCCGCCATAACCTCCGCCACCGCCCCCGCGTCCGCCGCGGTCTTCGCGGGGTTTGGCTTCGTTGACTTTGATCTCACGGCCGCCTTGTTCGGTGCCATTAAGTTCGGCAATAGCTCTTTCGCCGTCTTCCTGATTTGCCATTTCGACAAAACCAAAACCGCGCGAACGACCGGTCTCGCGGTCTTCGACGACCGACGCTGATTCGACAGCGCCGATACCGGCAAATAATTCCTCAAGATCATGGCTCGAGGTCTGGAACGAGAGGTTCCCTACATAAAGTTTCATTGTCATAATTATTTTTACCCTTCCCGGACGGGAATATTATAAGCCGTCGGCGTGATCGGAATCTTTGTCGGAGAATCGGTTCATTTCCGTAAGATCACACTTCGGATGCTCGAGTCGAGCTGCTTATAAAACCAAAGACCAAACCAACCCCCGAACCATCCAAAACGCCGTCAAATTAACTTTATGCAGGTCGTGGGCACATCACCGCCGATGCGCGAGAGCAGGATTAACAAAAATATGATGCACGGTTCGCCATTCAGTTGCAAACGCACACTCTCAGAATTTGTAAAAAATCAGTGCCAAAATCATAAAAACTTTGTTACGATATGGCGTATGAGCCATATTCAAGCCATCTATGAAAACGGCGTTTTGCGTCCGCTAACACCCCTCGATCTTGAAGAGAATACAGTTGTCGAGATTGACGTGCGCGACGGCAACGGGCACATCGAGTCGTCTGGAAAAGCGGAACATCAGCAATTAATCGAATCAGAATTAACCATGCTCGACACTGACGAGATCAAACACCTCGAAGAAGAATTTAAGGACTATGAACAACTTCACCCTCGCCGATGAATACGTTATCGACACAGTTGGTTTAATTCTTTACTTGGAAAATCGCAAAAGCGGAACTCATGCCGAACAAATTTGTAATTCGGCTGAAAGCGGACAAACCGTTATCCACATTCCGGCGATGGTCCTTGCGGAAATTCTTTATCTTTCCGAGAAAGGCCGAATCTCTGTCAAACTGACGGATGTTTTTCAGTTGCTTCGGGACCATACAAACTTCAAAGAATTTCCGATGAATGGCGATGTTCTCGAGACTGCCGCTCAAATCACCGACATTCCAGAACTTCACGACCGGCTTATCTCCGCAACTGCCAAACTGATGGATTTGGAGTTGATTACCAACGACCCAAAAATAAAAACCTCGACTTTTGTTAAAACGGTTTGGTGACATGACTCCACTTGAAACGCTTTCATTACCGAGGACACCGACGATCGCTGATATTGCCGCGGGCGAGCGGGTGTGTCCGGTTTGTTCGCGTTCAAACCGCAGCGAATATGTGTCGCTCGATGGGCTGCCCGAAGATTTGCAAAAACTGATTCTCGCAAATGCGCCGGGCAAAAGAGATGATTGTGAAGAAGTTTGCGGACGATGTGCGCGGCTCTTTGAACGGGCAAAGGAGCACATAATAAAAGACGCCGCGATGCAGAAGGACGGCTCGCATGTGCTTTCGACGCCGCTGCGGCTCGATGCCGACGAACGCTTCACCGGCAAAGGCGTCTGCATAGCGTTTCTTGATTCGGGATTTTATCCGCATCCCGATCTGACCCAGCCCGAAAATCGCATCGTCGCATACCGCAATTTGCCAGATGCGGAAAAGGATCTGTCATCGCTATTCAAACCCGATGTAGCCAGTTGGCACGGCATGATGACATCGGTCGTTGCCGCCGGGAACGGCTCGCTCTCGAACGGTTTTTATCGCGGCATCGCTCCGGCTGCGGATGTCGTTCTCATAAAATTGGCCCGCACGGGGCGCATCTCCGATCAGGACATTCTCGACGGCCTCGAATGGGTGCTCGAGAACCGCGAAGAATATTCGATAAGGGTCGT
The DNA here is from genome assembly GCA_043773225.1 of Chloracidobacterium sp. GTDB lineage: Bacteria > Acidobacteriota > Blastocatellia > Pyrinomonadales > Pyrinomonadaceae > OLB17. The sequence goes on along the minus strand of JAYVFJ010000155.1, from coordinate 3,350 downwards.
CAACATTTCCGCTGGTGGCGACGCCGAAAAAAGTTATCTGAATGATCCGTTGTCACAGGCTGTCGAGGAATGTTCTGCCGCAGGAATATTGGTCGTTTGCGCGGTTGGCAACGCCGGGCATTTGCCGAATCATCCGGTGGTGCCGCCGGCGAGCGCTCCGTCCTGCATCGCTGTCGGCGGGCTTGACGATAATAATTCGATGAATCGTGCAAAACGCGGAATGTATCGCTCGTCATACGGCCCGACCGTTGACGGCCTGCAAAAACCCGAGGTCATCGCGTCGTCGATCTGGGTTCCGGCGCCGATCCTGCCGCACACGCCAACTGCAAAACAGGCCGCTCTGCTCGAAAAGCTCGATAAAAGCGAAGACGAAAAACTACATGAGGTCATCCGCGAAAATCCCGGCATCGACCCCGAGCTCGACGCCGCTGTCGGGCTGCTGGTTCACAACATCCGGCAGATCGTCGCCCTAAAGATCGGGCAGGAAAACGTAATTAACAAGCACTATAAATACGTTGACGGAACTTCATTCTCAGCCCCGATCGTCTCATCCGTCGCCGCGCAAATGATCGAAGCCAACCCAAACCTGACGCCTTCCGAGATCAAAAAGATCCTAATCTCAACCGCCGAACGCCTCCCCCACCACGAGGTGGACCGCCAAGGCTGGGGCGTCATCGACCCCCGCCGCGCCGTCGAAATGGCGCTTTCGCTGGGGTGAGAGAATAAGATATGTGAAGTATGCCCTCGGAAGGATTCGAACCTACAGCCAAGCGATTATGAGCCGCGTGCTCTACCATTGAGCTACAAGGGCATATGAAATTAGTTTATTGTAATCCGCGTTATCTCGCAAATTGACGCTGAATTTGCTATATTTTGCCTAACTCTTCCGAAATTTAAATCAATGTAAGGAGCTTAATATTGTGAGCGCAAATGCAGAGACGATCAATGGCGGACTGATGGCCGCATCAGGCAAACATCCAAAAGGGCTATATGTTCTTTTCGCGACGGAAATGTGGGAACGGTTCAGCTTTTATTCGATGCTGTCGTTGTTCACACTTTATTTGCGGACGGATTTTGGATTTACCGGCTCGGAAGCAACGACGCTAAACGCCAACTATCTGATGTTTGTTTACGCGAGTCCGCTTATAGGCGGACTGATCGCCGACAGGATCACGGGCTATCGCAAGGCGGTGATAATCGGCGGTTTCTTCTTTATGGCGGGCCACGGATTACTCTCGATTCCTGACTTATGGGCGGTTTATCTTGCGCTGACTTGTCTGGTGATCGGTAACGGTTTCTTCAAACCCAATGTCTCGACGATGGTCGGCAATCTCTATCCAGAAGGCTCGCACCTGAAGGACCGCGCTTACAACATCTTCTATTTCGGCATCAACGTCGGTGCCTTTGTAGCTCCTATCGTAATGCAGATCGTTAAAGATAATGTAAGCGTTCACGCCGCGTTTGCGGTTGCTGCTTTTGGAATGGTCATCTCGGTCGGTACATTGTGGTATTTCAAACAATACGTTATCCATGCCGATAAAAAATTTGCGAAAGGCGTCATCGTGGTCGATGATTACATAATTGAGGATTCGGCAGTTCACGACTCGAATCAAGCCGCTGATACTGCTGCCACCGCAGTTGATGCCCCTCCGCATGGGATAAGCGATCAGGACGAGGGACATCACAAAGGAGCCGGCGGCGACGCAGGGCGCAGCGACCGAATGAACGCTGTGCCGAATTGGAAACGCGTCGCAGCATTGCTGGTCATTTTTGCCATCGTCATTGTGTTCTGGATGGTATTTCACCAAAATAGCTCGACGCTTACCTATTTTGCTGAAGACAATACAAGCGTTCCCGGCACTATTTCACAATCGATTAACGCCTTTTGGGTTCTCACACTGACATTTCCGCTTGTTTGGTTCTGGGGCTGGCTTGATCGCAGAGGCAAGGAACCATCGACGCCGACCAAGATGGCTTTTGGAATGACACTTACCGGCATTTCGTTCCTGGTTTTGTGGCTCGGCGCAAGCATGGGCGAAAGTGCCGCAAAAACCCCGGCGCAATTGGCTTCTGGCGAGTTTCGCATCAACGAACGGGTTGCTACCTATCTCGCAGCTCAGGGAGCACCGAAAGATGTCCTCGATAAGATCATGAATGCGGAAACACCGGCTCCACCGGCGAAGCCAATCGAACCGGGAATCTGGAATTCGGTGATGGGGTTCTTCTCCGCAAAACCAGAAGGAAAGAAGATAGTCAACGGCGTTAAGTTCTCTGCATCCAGCGATGAAGATATAAAAAAGGCTGACGAAGAAAATCTAAAAGGCGGGAAACCAACGCTTACAGAAGCTGACAAGGCGCGTATGAGGAGCGGTCAAGAAAAGCTGATCGCTGCCGTCAACGAGGTTGCCCCCGGTTTTGGAGATGCTAACCGGGCTGCAATTCTGCAAAACGCCTACCTTTTTCACGTTTCGGCGTTCTGGCTTATCCTCGGCTATATGATCGTGACTCTGGGTGAGCTTATGCTGTCGCCGATGGGATTATCGCTTGTGTCCAAAGTGGCTCCGATCAGCATGCGCGGAATGTTAATGGGTGGTTGGTTTGTCGCAACTGCGATCGGCAACAAACTGACTCAGATTGGCGTCTATTGGGACATCTGGCTGCAATCGTCGTTCTTCCTCGTGCTTGCGTGCATGGCTCTCTTCATGGCGATAGTTCTGACGATACTGCTCAAACCCTTAAAAAAAGCAATGCCCGGAGTTTAAGTAAAGTCGCAAGTATTAAAAGAAAATGCCGGGCAAACGTGCTCGGCTTTTTCTTTTCGCATTTTGGCAGGGATCAACTCTAGGATCACTTGTAAAGTTTGCTGTGAGTGCCAATGGCTTCAAAAAGAGCAGTGTTCTCGTCGACAGCTTTATAGATCGCTCGATAGTCCCCGGTTACATTGATGCTTCTAAAACCCGCCCACTCGCCGGTAAGCGGATGGTTCCGAAGTGTTTCATCGAACGGATCGACAAGAAATAGAGCCAGGCGTTCACCGAATCGCTTCTGCACCGTTGCGGGAACTTTCGCGAATAGTTTCTCGAAGTTTCGGTGAAACCTTACCTTCATTTGCGCGTCAGGAGATAATTCATTGCGTCCTTACTGTTCGTGAACGTCGGCGAAACAGCGTCCGGCGTCGATTCGGCCTCCGCGATTATCTTTTCAAGATACGGCGTCATCCTGCGTGTTTTTGCCACGCTAAACGATTCAGTTTGGACAAATTGCTTTACGCTGGCTCGCACTACAGTGCTCAGGTCGAGACCTAATTCCTCCGCGAGACGCTGCGCGCGTTTTTTAGTCTCACGGTCGAT
>JAYVFJ010000154.1:0-2029 GCA_043773225.1 Chloracidobacterium sp. | reverse complement strand
GAGTAAAATACAGCTTATGAATACAGAATCGGCAAAGTCAGTTATTTCCCGTTCGCCCGATGTGATGAGCGGCGCGTCCGTTTTTGCAGGGACTCGCGTTCCCGCTCAGACCTTGCTGGATTATCTTGCCGGAGGACATCCGCTCGAAGATTTTCTCGACGACTTTCCGACCGTGCGTCGTGAACAAGCGCTTGAACTGCTTCGAACCCTTGGTGCCTCGCTTAAGACTGTCCAAGTATGAAGGTCTTGATAGACGAATGTCTGCCAAAAAAATTAAAACGCGAGGTCGATGCTGACCTTGTTCAAACTGTCCCCGAAGCCGGTTGGGCCGATACTAAGAATGGTGCACTACTAAGCCTTGCCGAAGCCAATTTTGATGTTCTCCTCACAAACGACCAAAACATGGAACACCAGCAAAACCTCACGAAGATCGACCTTGCTTTCATTGTTCTGGTCGCCCTAACCAACGACATCGACGATCTTAAACCCCTCATGCCCGCCGCCAACGAAGCCTTGCAAACCATCAAAGCGGGCGAGATCCGTTACATCGACGCTTGAGGCAAGCCGTGGCGTCAAAGTCTCTGCGGAATGGATGTTCATGATTTCGACCGGGGCGAAAACCCAGGTCAAGGCTCAGTTTGGCGATAGCTCAAGCGAAGTCCAGGCGATGTGCCTCAAGAAACAAAATAGAAGCGTAAAATATTTATCGAACAACAGAAATAATTCTCATTCCAGACGCTTAAATAAGTTGTCTGGTGTGCCGATTACGAGGTCAAGAACGATGGTATTGGCCGGGAAAGATTTCTGAACATCGTTTCGAAGTTGGATAAAGGGCTGCAACGCTTCTGGATCGGTTCGTATAGTTTCGTTACAATAAATCATGATTACATAACGATTACCCGCCTTTGCGGCGTCCACGGTTTTTTGCTGTCCCTCGTCGAAAAAGCCCCCGGATGATAACGCACCGGCGATTTGATCTACTTCGAGCTCACTTATGTTGGCCCTATCGAACTGAATCTCATGTTTTAGGTGTCCATAATTCTTGCTGGTAGTTGCATCAAACAAATTTGGCATTGCGAAAGCCAAACCACCTATCGGAATTAACGTTACAACTAGAAAGAGAATGGCGACAAGGATGGTGTTGCCCCATCCAAACACCGGGCGTTCAGCCTGAACGTGGGCGTCGATTGCGTCTGCCAAAAATCCTTTTATAACACCGAGCGCCAATCCGATTTGTATGGCTGGAAACACGATGTTTGGAAGCCTCTGGGTGTCGGGTAAAAGAAAAAGAAGGGAAAAAGTAGCAATTGTAACTATTAAAGTGCCGATCGCCGCAACAATCGCGTGAGTCGGTTTATCGAGCGCTTTGAAATCTCGCCAAAGAAAGTAGCCTCCAGCAAGAGGTCCACCGAGGAGAACGCCCGCAAGAATCTTTCTTTCTGTATAGACTCGATTATCCATTATTATATAAGGTCGAACCTTATCATAACACTTTCTCCTGCCTGGGATTCAGAAGCCGGTTGCTACCGCTTGCGGTTCCGACAACGTTATTTAACTAGATTCACCTTTCAATCTTAACAAGAGCAAATATGGCGAGTGTTGATAAAAACGCGAAACCCGCCGCGATGGTTACCCCGTAGAAGGCGTAGGTGTAATCGCCGCCTGACCCGTCGGCGAGGTAGCCGGTGATGCGGCCGCCGATGGAGGCGCCGATGATCTCGATCATGGTGATCGTGCCGAGGATTTTGCCGATCTCGCGGCGGCCGAAAAAGTCGGTGGCGACTCGCTGTAACAGCACAAATGTGCCGCCGTAACCGAGGGCGAACGGGAGCAGAAAGAGCAGGGAATTTGACGCCGTGAGGTTTAGCAAAACAAGCGATGCGAGAAACATAACGAGCGATGAGACTATCATCATTCGAACTGCGGTAAGTTTATCGCTCAAAAAACCGGCGAGAAATTTGCCAGCGATGCTGACGGCAAACAGGGCGGATTGGGCGAACGCCGCCGTCTCCGCCGTGACGCCGATCTT
>JAYVFJ010000153.1:0-5782 GCA_043773225.1 Chloracidobacterium sp. | reverse complement strand
TAATCAGCCAGATCGGCGGTCGCATTGCCGCCTTCCTCGACCAGTTGTAGCACCTCGGCTCGTTTTTCTTTTAACTCTTCGTTGGTCTGATATTCGACTCCAACCTTTGTGTAAAGATCCCAGCAATAATAATCAAATCTCTTGCCCGTGGCTTTTAGCTCGGAATCCAGCGCCTTTATCGCTGTTAAATCTTTCTTTTCAATATAGATAAAACCGACAACTACATCCGCGACCTGAACGCCGGTGTTATCAATATAATTTTGCACCTCAACGCGCCTTCCTGTGGCTTTTAGGACTCGCTGAAACGTGTCGCCAAGCACCGAATTTCGCACATGGCCGATGTGAGCAGCTTTGTTTGGATTCACGGAAGTGTGTTCGACGCAGACTTTCACGGAGTTCTGAGTCCCGGCTTTAGCCGGCAAAAGTTCGGCGGCTGCATTCTCGGTTAGAAATCTGGACCGGTCCAGAAAAACATTTAAATAACCGGCACCGGCGACCTCGACCCGGCCAACGCATTCGACCGACTCCAAAGCGGATTTAAGCGTTTCAGCCAACTCCCGCGGATTTTTCTTTTCGCCGGTCGCCAGCTTAATGTTTTTTGCAAGTTCAAAAGCGACAGGGAAGGCAAGGTCGCCCAGCTCAGTTTTTGGAGGGGTTTCGACAACGATCTGCTCCAATTCGATGCCGAATTGTGTCTTGGCAGTCGTTCGAACGGCGTCGCGCAGCGTATTTTGAAGATCGGTAATGGTCATTCAGTTATCTCTAAAACCAGCAAAATAAACAGTGATTATAGACTTTTGAGGCCGTGTTTAGCAAAACGACAGGCATCCGGCCCGCTTTCGCTTTCGATGTAAAAACGCTAAACTCATAAACTTACACAGAGATTGATATGGCAAAGAAGCTTACGAAAAAGATCGATCTAAAAAAGATAGCACAAGGCGTAAGACTGATCCTCGAAGGCATCGGCGAAAACCCCGACCGCGAAGGCCTGCAAAAGACGCCCGAACGAGTCGCCGACTTTTACGCCGAATTGACCGAAGGCATGTGGATCGACCCCAGCCAACATATCGTGCCGCTGCCCGGCGATTCGCACGACGAAATGGTGATCGTCAAAGACATTTCGATCGCTTCCGTCTGCGAACATCATCTCGCACCGTTCACCGGCAAATGCCACATCGCATACATTCCAAAAGGCGGCCGCATAATCGGTTTATCTAAATTAGCGCGCATTGCCGAGGTATTCGCCCGCCGTCTTCAGGTGCAGGAACGCCTCACGCAGCAGATCGCCCAGACGCTTTTCGACAAGCTTGATCCTATTGGAGTAATGGTGGTAATCGAGGCCGAGCACACCTGCATGACGCTGCGCGGCGTCAAAAAACCCGGTGCGGTTACAATAACTTCAGCAGTTCTAGGCGGATTCCGCAAAGACCCGCGAACACGTGCGGAAGCGATGGCTTTAATAAAAGGATAAACCGTAGTTAGCTAAACAAGTTGCACTGCTTAGCTAAGTATGTGATAATTATTACGAGAGGTTGATATTATGACCAAAGTAAACATGCACGAAGCCAAATCGCGTCTCAGCAAATTGGTTGAAATGGCTAAGAATGGAGAGGATATAGTCATCGCTAAGAACGGCGTTCCAGAAGCCCGTCTTGTGCCTTACGAAAAGCCGCCAAAGGATTGGTTTGGCATGGATGCGGGCAAGATATGGATCGCCGACGATTTTAACGAATGGCCGGAGGATATCTGGAAGGCGATGACTGACCCGAAGATATTTCCTGACGAAACCGATACTGACGGATGAGATTCCTAGTCGATACTCACGTCTTCATTTGGATGTTTTCAAACCGTCCTTTTTCCAAAAAGGCGCGGTCATTTCTCGAAGACGTAGAAGCCAACCAATTTTTTTTATCCGACGTCAGCGCCTGGGAAGCCTCGATCAAATACGGGTTGGGGAAATTGAAACTCCCTGAAAAACCGGAAGTCTTTTTCGCCGACCGCGTCAGACAGGCGGAATATCACCATCTCAGGATCGATTTGAATCATGTGACGAAAGTTCATTCGCTGGCTAATATTCACGGCGATCCCTTCGACCGATTATTGATATCGCAGGCGAATGTCGAGGATATGACCATTATTACTGACGATGCGGTTTTCAAACGCTATAAGGTCAAGACGTGGACGCTGCGAGATATTTCCTGATGACGAATACTTTCTACATAACTACGCCGATCTATTATGCGAACAGCCTGCCGCATTTGGGGCATTTGTATTCGACGATCGTTGCGGACGTTATCCAGCGGCATAAGAAGCAGCGTGGATTTGAGACGTATTTCCTGACCGGGACGGATGAGCACGGTATTAATATCCAACGTGCGGCGGAACGCAAAGGCAGGACGACGAAGGAACAGGTTGACTATATTTCGGGCGAGCTAAAGCGGATGTTCTATGATTTTGGCCTCGACACCGAAAACGGCGGTTACGACGTTTTTATGCGCACCACCGAGCCGTTTCATTACGAGGGTGTTCAACATCTGTGGCGCGAGATCGCAAAAAACAAGACGCCAAAAGGGAACGATACTATCTACAAAGGTTATTACGAAGGCTGGTTCTGTGCTCCTTGCGCCGAGTTTAAAACCGAGGATCAGTATTATTCGCCTGAGGGTTCGGACGTGCCGAATTGTCTGATTCACGAACGGCCGCTCGATAAAGTTTCTGAGGAAAGCTATTTTTTTAGGCTCTCGGATTACGATGATTTTTTGATCGATCTGATCGAGAGCGATGTTAGTTTGGTAAGGCCCGACTCACGTCGCAACGAGGTTTTGTCGTTCATTCGTGGCGGCTTGCAGGATCTTTCGATAAGCAGGCAAAAGTCTTCGGTTTCGTGGGGCGTTCCTGTTCCCGATGACGAAAATCATGTGATGTATGTCTGGCTCGACGCACTTTCCAACTACATCACCGCTATCGGTTACGGAAATAGGGAAAAAGAGTCGGTTGGCTTCGAAAAATATTGGCAAAATGCGGTGCATCTTGTCGGGAAGGACATTCTGCGTTTTCACACCGTTTATTGGTTCTCGTTTTTATCTGCTGCCGGACTTTCATTGCCAAAGACGGTTTACGCTCACGGAATGTGGCTTGACGCTGATGGCCGAAAGATGGGAAAGACAACAGGTAACGTGATCGAGGTAGATGTTTTGCACAAGCATTTTCAGGGCGATGCTCTGCGGTATTTTCTCCTCCGCGAAATGGTCTTTGGGCAGGACGGAAAATTTGGCTACGAAAACCTGATCGAGCGTGTAAACGCCGATCTTGCAAGCGGTCTTGGCAATCTCGCCAGCCGGACGTTTTCGATGATCACCAAATACCGCGACGGTTTGATACCAAGCGGCAAGATCGCCGAGGAAAACTACATCAACGCAAAACGCGCGGGCGTAAGCCCCGATGAACAGGAACTTGTCAGCGTGATCGAACACGCCCGCGATGAATTCATCCGGCGTTTTGATAATTATGAGTTCAGCCTAGCTCTTGAGATGGTCTGGACGGTCATTGCCCGCGTTGACAAACTTATCTCTGACGCAAAACCGTGGGAATTGATCAAAGACGACAAACAAGCCGAGACGCTCAATGCCGTGCTCTACCGTGCAAGCGAAACGCTGCGTTGGCTGTGCATTTTGCTGTATCCTGTGATGCCCGAGGCGTCGAAAAATATTCACGGCCAGATTGGCCTGAAAGATGATATTTCAAAGATCGATCCGGCAAATTTGAAATGGGGAGAATTGCCTGTCGGAACAAAGATCGGCGAAACCGTCGGCGTTTTTCCGAGAATTGATAAGAGTAAAGTTATGAATGAGATCAGTGAGCAGTCAGCAGTCAGCAGTCAGCAGTCAGAACCACCTGCGGTAGCGGGTGGTTTAACGCCCGACAAAAGCAAGACAGAGGAACCTTCAGCCAACTTCATTACGATAGACGATTTTACAAAAGTCGAACTTCGCGTCGGCGAGATCAAGGTTGCCGAGCGTGTGCCCGACGCCGATAAACTTCTGCGTTTTGAGGTTGATCTCGGCGAAGAAAAACCACGACAGATCCTCGCCGGCCTTGCCGAGTATTACGACCCCGAAAAATTAATCGGCCGCAAAGTCGTCGTCGTCGCCAACCTAAAACCCCGCAAAATGCGCGGCCTGGAATCCCAAGGCATGATCTGCGCTGCATCCCTTACAGAAGAAGACACACCAGCAATCGCGACTTTTTTGGAAGATGTTAAAATTGGAGCGAGGTTGAAATAATGCGTAATATTATTCTCGCTTTAATTGTACTCGCTTTGTTTTTCTACACTGATTCGTTCTGCCAAAAACCCGAAGACGAAGGCATCTTTGGCGAGTTTAAAGGTGAAGAATATGTAAATCATTCTATCGGTTTCAAATTCCACATCCCCAAAGACTGGCACGTTTTAACCCCTGAAGAAATGGCGAAGGCTGTTAAAGCCGGACACGAGGACATCCTCAAATCTAACGAAAAATCACAGGCACAACAGGCGAAAATTGAACGGGTTGAATTTGTGGTATCTAAGAAAAAATATGGTGCGACTGAAAACTCGGTATTAGGTTATAGCTTGACCAAGCAACCGAACGCTTCGATTTCTGCTTTGAAAGTAGCTGATGCTGTGAAGACTGTCTTTCTCAAAAATCCTGACTTCAAACTTGAACTTGATTTATTGACTGAACGCCTCGGAAATCGTGATTTTGCAATGTTTGAACTAGGCGTGAAGAGCTTCCCAAAACAGCGGGTTCGAATATATGTCACAATGGTTGGAAATTTTGCCTTAACTATCGCCGCCACCTACTGGGACGATAAAAACTTCAAGGTGATTTCGAAGTCTCTCAATACAATCGAATTTTTCACAGTTAATAAATGACCTTCATCGATTCCCATTGCCATATTGACGGCGAGCAGTTTTATGCAATTTGATTGGGATCCCCCAAAGGCCAAGGAAAATCTGAAAAACCACCGCGTTAGCTTCGAAGAGGCGAGCACCGTTTTTGATGATGATTTTGCTAAAGTGTTTTATGATGAGATTCACTCGGACGATGAAATTCGCGAAATTATTGTCGGATATTCGTATAAAAACCGAATGTTGTTGGTTTGTTTTACCGAAACTGGTATAGAAAAGGTTAGAATAATTACTGCACGAAAACCAACGCGACTCGAAAGAAAAGACTATGAAGAATAAAGAAGAGCCAGACATGAAATCAGAGTATAGATTCGACTACTCAAAAGCACGGCCAAACCGATTTGCCAAGGCTTATAAGAAAGGTACGTCAATAATTAATTTGGATGCAGACATGGCCAAGAACTTTCCTGATTCCGAATCTGTAAACAGTGCATTGCGACAATTTGTCCAGATGACCAAACACAAGCCGGGACTGCCTTCCACGTGATCTTCATCGATTCCCATTGTCATATTGACGGCGAGCAGTTTGATGCTGATCGCGACGAGGTTGTCCAGCGGGCGAAGGATGCTGGTGTTGCGGTGATGCTGAATATCGGCACTGGCGATCCGCATTCGGATGATTTTCGGCGGGCCGTCGCTGTTGCTGAGAAATATAAAAATGTTTATTGTTCGGTTGGTGTGCATCCGCATGACGCAAAACTTTACGACGACAAAGCCGAAGAGCATCTTATCGAACTAGTTAAATCGAGCGAAAAGGTAATTGCCTGGGGCGAGATCGGGCTTGATTATTATTATGACCACAGCCCGCGTGATGTTCAGATCGAGGTGTTTAGA